>JAICKR010000085.1 GCA_025927835.1 Jatrophihabitans sp.
ACTACGACCTGATCGCCGAGCGGGAGAAGAGCGGGCGCACCGATGTGGCGATCGTGCGGGTGGAGCAGCTCTACCCGCTGCCCGTCGACGAGCTCAAGGCGGCCCTCTCGGCGTACCCCGGGGTGGAGGTCGTGTGGGTGCAGGAGGAGCCGGCCAACCAGGGCGGCTGGCCGTTCATGGCGCTGCACCTGCCCGAGCACCTCGAGGGCCGGCCGTTGCTGCGTGCCTCGCGCAAGGCGTCGGCGTCGCCCGCCGTCGGCTCGATGTCGGTGCACGAGGCGCAGCAGCGCGAGGTCGTCGCGACCGCATTCGGGTGATGGACGGCCGCGCAATCCGCTGGGGCGTCCTCGGTGCCGGCGGCATCGCCGGCACGGTCGCCGTCGACATCGCCGCTACGCCCGGCAACGTCCTGCACGCCGTGGCCTCGCGCGATGCCGACCGCGCCGCCGCGTTCGCCGCGGCCTACGACGTGCGCTGCTCCTACGGCTCCTACACCGACATGCTCGCCGACGCGGACGTCGATGTCGTCTACATCGCGACGACGCACGCCCAGCACCACGAGCACGCGCTGCTCGCGCTGCGCTCCGGCAAGCCGGTGCTCGTCGAGAAGGCCTTCACCCTCAATGCGCGCCAGGCACGCGAGGTCGTCGCGGAGGCCCGCGCTCGCGAGCTGTTCTGCATGGAGGCGATGTGGACGCGGCTCAACCCGCTGATCCGGCAGGCCGTCGCGATCGCGGCGAGTGGCGAGATCGGCGACGTGCTCGGCGTCCGCACCGACCTGTCCAAGCTGTTCCCCTACGACCCGGCGCACCGGCTGTACGACCTCGCTGCCGGCGGTGGTGCGCTGCTCGACCTCGGCGTCTACCCGGTCACGGTCGCGTGGATGTTCCTCGGCCGCCCGGACGCGGTGCAGGCGCTCGGCACGCTCGCCCCGACCGGCGCGGACGTGACGGTCAGCCAGCAGTGGCACTACGACCGCGGGCCGGTCGCGCAGCTCTACTGCAGCGCCGCCGGCCCAAGCCCGTTCGGCGGCCTGATCAACGGTTCGGACGGCTGGATCAGCATCGAACCGCGGCTGCACCGCCCGCAACAGCTCGTCGTGCAGCGCGGCACGCAGCACGAGGTGATCGAGGCGCCGCCCGTGTCAGGCAACGGATACACGCTCGAGGTCGAAGAGGTAGAGCGCTGCCTGCGCGAAGGACGCACCGAGAGCGAGCACATCCCGCTCGACGAGACCGTGGCGATCCTCGACGTGCTCGACGAGGTACGCCGGCAGCTCGGCGTGCACTATCCCGCCGACGAGGAGTGACCCATGTACTTCACCGACCGTGGCATCGAGGAGCTCGTGCAGCGTCGCGGCGAGGAGCAGGTCAGCGTCGAATGGCTCGGCGCGCAGCTACAGAGCTTCGTTGACGCCCATCCCGACTTCGAGGTCGCGATAGACCGCCTCGCCACGTGGCTCGCCCGAGGCGACGACGACGACTGACGGCGCCGCGCGCCGCCGCGTATCGAACAGCGGCAGGAAGAACTGGGCGAGCTGGCCGATGCTCAGCGCGTAGAGCACGGTGCCGATGCCGACGGTGCCGCCGAGCAGCCAACCGGCGGCGAGCACGGTGACCTCGATGCCGGTGCGGACCAGGCGGATGGAGCGGCCGGTGCGGCGGGCCAGCCCGGTCATCAACCCGTCGCGCGGGCCGGGGCCGAACGAGGCACCGATGTACATGCCGGTCGCGATACCGCAGAAGACCACGCCACTGAGCATCTCGGTGATGCGCCACCCGAGCGGCGTGTGATGCGGCAGTAGCTCCAGCGACCAGTTCATGGACAGCCCGATCAGCACGACGTTGCTCAGCGTGCCGAGCCCGGGCCACTGCCGCAACGGGATCCAGAGCAGCAGGACGGCGGCCCCCACGATGATGACGACCGTGCCGATCGCCAGGTGGAGGTGATTTGCCAGCCCCTGGTGGAAGACGTCCCACGGGTCCAGACCGAAGCGCGAGCGCACCATGAGCGCGCCGGACAGCCCGTACAGGAGCAAGCCAATGTAGAGCTGGGCCAGGCGGCGCGGCAGCTGGCGGCGGTCCATTCCTGCAGTCTGCCGGTTCGGTCCACGGAAATACCGAGCCAATCGAACCTCTTCGGCCTGGAAGCGCAGGCCATTTCGTGGGACGATCGGCGCATGGCCACCTTGTCCAGGATCGGCGGCCGCGCGCTCGCCGACCTGCTGCCGGAGCTGCGCACCATGCCCGGGCCGGTGTACGCCTCGCTCGCGCACGCCATCACCTCGCTCGTCCTCGACGGGCGCATCGCCACCGAGACCCGGTTGCCGTCCGAGCGTGAGCTCGCCACGGCGCTGCACATGAGCCGCGCCACGGTGACCTCGGCCTACGACGCCATGCGCGCCGAAGGCTTCCTGGCCAGCCGCACCGGTTCGGGCAGCTACGTCACCGTGCCGCCCGGCTCGCGGCCGCGCAACTCGCTCGTGCGCTGGACGACGTACACCACCGACGCGGCCGACGTCATCGACCTGTCGTGCGCCACGCTGCCTGCGCCGCCGGACATCATCGCCGAGGCGGTGGCCGACGCGGCCGGGCGGCTCACGCCCTATCTGCTCGGCGACGGCTACGAGCCTGCCGGGCTGCCGGTGCTGCGCGAGGCGGTGGCCGCGCGCTTCACCCAGCGCGACGCGGCCACCCGGCCCGAACAGATCCTGATCACCAACGGGTCGCTGCACGGGCTCGACCTGCTGCTGCGCCTGCTCGTCGGGCCGGGCGACCGGGTGATCACCGAGCTGCCGACCTACCCCGGTGCGCTCGACGCCGTACGCGCGAAGAGCGGGCGGGTGCTGCCGGTGCCGATGGCGGCGGCCGGCGGTTGGCAGGTCGACCAGCTGCGTGCGGCCCTGCGCCAGACCGCGGCGCGCCTCGCATATCTCACGCCCGACTACCACAACCCGACCGGTGCCCTGGTGCCCGAGGCCGATCGCCGTGAGGTGTTCAAGGTCGCGCGGCAGACCGGGACGACGGTCGTCGTCGACGAGTCGTTCGTCGACCTCGGCTTCGAGGGCACCGAGCGCAGCTCCGCGGCCGTCGACCCGAGCGTGATCGTCGTCGGCTCACTGTCCAAGCCGGTCTGGGGCGGGCTGCGCATCGGCTGGCTGCGCGCGTCCACCGACCTCGTGCACCGGCTGGCCGCGCTGCGCACGTCCATCGACATGAGCGGTCCGGTGCTCGATCAGGTCGTCGCTTCGATACTGCTGCCCGATCTCGACACGATCGCCGCCGCCCGCGTGGTGCAGCTACGCCCGCGGCGCGACGCGCTGGTCGCGGCGCTCGCCGACGAGCTGCCGTCGTGGCGCACCACGCTGCCGCAGGGCGGGCTGTCGCTGTGGGCCGAACTGCCCGCGCCGCTCTCGACACCGCTCACCATGCTCGCCGCGCAGGTCGGCGTCGTCGTGGTGCCGGGCTCCCGCTTCGGGGTCGACGGCACGCTCGAGCGCTTCCTGCGGCTGCCCTACGCGCTGCCCGCCGACCGGCTTCGGGATGCGGTGCACCGGCTGGCCGGGGTGTGGGCCCAGCTCGACCAGGGCGGCGTCGCCTCCCGCCAGCTCGTCGTCGCCTGACCGAGCGATCCGGACGGCCTTGACGCAACCAGTTGGTTGCCATAGTGTCGCAACCAACAGATTGCTACATGGAGGACACGTCATGGCCTTTCCCGACCGCATCGAACGCACCGTCGACATCGCCCACCCGCCTCGCGAGGTGTGGTCCGCGCTCACCACCGCCGAAGGACTCGCCGCCTGGTTCGGCAACGAGGCATCGATCGACCTCAGGCCCGGCGGATCGGCATGGATGCGGTGGACGAACGGGCACACCGCACATATGCGGGTCGAGCGCGTCGAGGAGCCCGCGGTGTTCGGCTACACGTGGCACATCTACGGGCTGCCCGAGGAGGACCCCCGCCGCACCTATGTCGAGTTCACCCTCGAACCGGTCGGTGACGGCACCCGGCTCACAGTCGTCGAGAGCGGCTTCGCCCAGCTGCCCCCGGACGCGTTCGACACCGCCTACGGCGGCAACGCGCAGGGCTGGGTGAGCGAACTCGGCGAGCTGGTCAGCTACCTCGATGCCGCCTGACGCCGAGGCAATCGCCGAGCAGGTCTTCGCCGCGCTCGCCGACCCGACGCGCCGCGCGATCCTCGCCGCGCTGGCCGAGCGCGGCCCGACCACGGCGACCGACCTCGCCGACCGGCTCCCGGTGACGCGGCAGGCGATCGCCAAGCATCTAGCCCTGCTTGCCGATGCCGGCCTCGTCACCGCCGAGCCGGGCGAGCGCCGCCGGGTGCGGTACCGGCTCCGCTCGGCGCCGATGCAAGTGGCGCAGCATTTCCTCGCCGCGCTGGCCCGCGACTGGGACCGGCCACTCGAGGCGCTGGCACAACACCTGGAGAGACGAGATGACTGAACAGGTTTCGATCACGGACGACACCGCGGCGCGGGCCGCTGCCGTAGCGCTGCCACTCGGCATTTCCGCGGCGTGCTGGGTGGTGTGCGTCCACGAGATGACCGGCATGGACATGGGGACGTCCACGACGCTCGGCTCGTTCGGCTTCTTCGCCGCCGTGTGGGCCTCGATGATGGCAGCGATGATGCTGCCCGGCGCAACACCAGCCGTCCTGCGATTCAGCGCAGTGCATCGCGCGCGCAGTACGCCGGTGTTCGTCGTGTCCTACCTCGCGGTGTGGGCGCTCGTGGGCCTCGCGGTGTACGCGCTCTACCGGCCGCACGGTGACGTGACCGCCGGCGCGATCATCGTCGCCGCCGGGCTGTACGAGCTGAGCCCGGTCAAGCAGCACTACCGCCGGCGCTGCCAGGAGCGGATGCGCTCGGGTCTGCAGTTCGGGTACTGCTGCGTCGGGTCGAGCGTCGGGCTGATGCTCGTGCTGCTCGCGCTCGGCGTCATGAACGTCGGCTGGATGGCGGCCGTCGCGCTCGCCGTCCTCGCCGAGAAGGTGCTGCCCCCGAAGGCCGCACTCGACATCGCGTTCGCGCTCTCGATCGTCGCACTCGGCATCGGGATCGCGCTCTTCTAACCAACGGACGGAGATATGTGATGACCACGCACCCGACTGCAACGCGTCAGGTCTGGCTCGCGGAACGGCTCGAACTGCTCGCCGCCGAGAAGGAGCACACCAGGCGTGGCGACGACCTCGCCCGGCGCCGTCAGGAGCTGCCGTGGGTCCGCCTCGAGAAGGACTACGTTCTCGACACCGACGACGGCCCTGCGTCGATCGCCGACCTGTTCCGCGGCCGGTCGCAACTGCTCGTCTACCACTTCATGTTCGGGCCGGACTACGACGCCGGCTGCCCGGCGTGCTCGGCGATCGCGGACGGCTTCGACGGCCCCGCCGTCCATCTCGCGAACCACGACGTGATGCTGTGGGCGGTCTCGCGCGCGCCGCTGGCCAAGCTGCAGGCGTACAAGCAGCGCATGGGCTGGTCGTTCCCGTGGGCGTCGTCGTACGGCACCGACTTCAACCACGACTTCGGCGCCGGTTACACCGACGCGGAGCAAGCGGCCGGCACCGGCCGGTACAACTACGCCGACTTCGACCTGAAGGGCACCGCCGAGTTCGGCAGTCAGCAGCCCGCGATCGACTGGGCGGCCACCACCGGCACCGACTGGGTGACGTACACGAAGGAAGCGCCGGGCATGAGCGCCTTCGTCCTCGAGGACGGCGTCGTCTACCACACCTACTCCGCCTACGCCCGCGGCCTGGACGCGCTGTGGGGCATGTACCAGTGGCTGGACCGGGCACCCCGCGGACGCAACGAAGATCGCGGCGACGGGGACCCGTTGAACTGGTTCCGCCGGCACGACGAGTACGGCGCGAACTGAGCTACAGGTCGGCGCTGCCGGCGCGGTAGACCTTCGCGCGCCGGATCAGCCCGTCGGCGACCTCGAAGAATACTGAGATCTCGAACTCGCACACCGCCCCTTCGATCGTGAGCGTCTCGTGCAGTTGCGCGGCCGCGCGGGTGTCGTCCACGAGCAGCGAGCGCATGTCCAGCCGCGGCTTCATCGCCCACAGCCAGTCGTCGAACAGGTCGGCCAACGCGTCCTGGCCGGTCGTCGTGTCCTCGCCGGTGATCCATACCGCGTCCGCGGTGAAGCCTGCGAGCAGCCGCGTGGTGTCATGCGCGTTGAACGCGGCGAGGTGCTCCTCTACCGCCGCGCGGGTGCTCACGGGCCGTCGGCGACGCCGTCGGCCACGGCCTGCCGCGCGACCGCGGTCGCGACCGCCGGCGCGACGCGCGCGTCGAACGGCGTCGGGACGATGTAGTCGGGCGCCAGAGCGCCGGCCACGACCTCGCTCAGTGCGGTGGCGGCCGCGAGCTTCATGCTTTCGGTGATCGCGCGCGCGCCCGCGTCGAACGCGCCCTTGAACACGCCGGGGAACGCCAGCACGTTGTTGATCTGGTTCGGGTAGTCGCTGCGCCCGGTCGCGACGATCGCCGCGTGCCGGTGTGCGACCTCCGGATCGACCTCGGGGTTGGGGTTGGCCAGCGCGAAGATGATCGCGTTCGAGGCCATCTTGCGCACCGCGTCCTCGTCGACCCGCCCGGCGCTCAAGCCGAGGAAGACGTCCGCGCCGTCGAGTGCGGACACGAGCGAGCCGGTGAGTCCGAGCGTGTTCGTCGTGGCCGCGATCTCCGCCTTGATCGAGGTGAGGTCCGGACGGTCGGCGTGCAGCACGCCCTTCGAGTCGGCCACCGCGATGTCACCGATGCCCGCGGCCAGCAGGATCTTCGTGCACGCGACACCGGCAGCGCCCGCACCCGAGACCACGACGCGCAGGTCGCCCAGTGAACGCCCGGTGATCGCGGCCGCGTTGCGCAGGGCGGCGAGCACCACGATCGCGGTGCCGTGCTGGTCGTCGTGGAACACCGGGATCGAGAGACGCTCCCGCAGCCGCTCCTCGACCTCGAAGCAGCGCGGCGCGGAGATGTCTTCGAGGTTGATGCCACCGAACGACGGTGCGATGCGCTCGACGGTGTCGATGATCGCGTCCGTATCTGTGGTGTCGAGGACGATCGGGATCGCGTTCAGCCCGGCGAACTCGCGGAACAGCGCCGCCTTGCCCTCCATCACCGGGAGCGCGGCGGCGGGGCCGATGTTGCCGAGCCCGAGCACCGCGGTGCCGTCGCTGACGACGGCGACGAGGCGTGAGCGCCAGGTGTAGGTGCGGGCCAGCGTCTCGTCCGTGGCGATGGCCGAGCACACCTCGGCGACCCCGGGCGTGTACGCGAGCGACAGCGACTCCCGGTCGGTCAGCGGTAGCGTGCTGGACAGCGACAGCTTGCCGCCCTCGTGCACGCGAAAAACCGCGCTGTCCGGGTCGAACCCCACGGCGAACTCCAGCTCGATCGAATCGGTCCTGCCCAGGTTACGGCGCAGTTATGGACGGCTTCCGGGGTTCGCCCGCACTGTCGAGTCTGACACGCCCGCGCCACGGTTCTCGACCGAGTGCGATGGAGGGCACTCAGCACATTCGGCGCGTTCAGCGCACGAACGCGGGCAAACCGCGGCGCAGCCGCATGATGACCCGGCCATGAACGTCGGCGACGCCGTGCACCGCCGAGTCGCCGCCGGCGAACTGGTTGTCCGAGGCCAGCCACCAACCGCCCTCGGTCTCGCGCACCACACGTTTGACGACGAACCGGTCGGGCAGCGCGCGATACCGCGCGAGCACCACGTCACCGGGGCGTACCCGTGCGCCGTGCCGCACGAGCACGGTGTCGCCGTGCCGCAGCGTCGGCACCATGGACGGGCCGACGATGCGGACGAGCCTCAGGCGTTGTGCGCCGATAGCCGGTGCCTCCAAACGCGCACAGATGCGGGAGTAGGGTCGAAATCAGGCACTTTCCCGACGTCTTTTCTCCTGACTCTGGAGGTCAACGATATGCGTCTGTTCCGACCGTCGACGGTTGCGTTCGCGCACTGCGACCTGCCCTGCGGCGTGTACGACCCCGCGCAGGCCCGCATCGAGGCGGAGTCCGTGAAGGCGATCATGGAGAAGTACCAGGGCAACGAGGACCCGGTCTTCCGCACGCGTGCGCTGCTCATCAAGGAACAGCGCGCCGAGCTCGTGAAGCACCACCTCTGGGTGCTCTGGACCGACTACTTCAAGCCGCCGCACTTCGAGAAGTACCCGAACCTGCACGAGCTGTTCAACAAGGCCACCAAGGCCGCCGGCGCCACCGGCGGCAAGGGCGAGGTCGACCCGGCCAAAGGCCAGGAGCTGCTCGACCTCATCGCCGAGATCGACACGATCTTCTGGGAGACCAAGAAGGCCGCCTGACCGCGGGGCGACGACGATGCCGACGACGGAGGCCGGCCCCGGCTCGGGGTCGGCCTTCGTCGCGCCCGAGCTCTCCGACGACGTCCAGCTCTGGCTGCTGCGCCACGGCGAGACCGAGTGGAGCGCCGCGGGCCGGCACACCAGCCGCACCGATCTGCCGCTCACCGAGGCCGGCGAGCGGCAGGCCCGCGGCCTGCACGCATTCGTCGCCGACCTGCGACCCGCATTGGTGCTCAGCAGCCCGCGCCGCCGCGCGCTCGACACCGCCCGGCTCGCCGGGCTCGAGGTCACCGAGGTCACCGACGACCTCGCCGAGTGGGACTACGGCGAATACGAAGGCCGTAGCACCGTCGAGATCAAGCACGACGACCCCGGCTGGTCGCTGTGGACACACGGCGTCCCGGGCGGCGAAACGGAGGCGCAGGTTCGCGACCGCGCCGACCTGGTGCTGGCCCGCGCCGCGGCCGCGCTGCCCGACGGACCGGTCGTGCTCATCGGTCATGGACACTTCAGCCGGGTGCTCGGCGCTCGCTGGATCGGACTGCCCGTGGGGGGCGGCGCGCACCTCTTGCTCGGTACCGCTGCACCATCGGTTCTCGGCGCCCAATACGGTGTCCCCGTGATCGTGCGCTGGAACCTACCCAACCAGGGCGCATAGCCGCGCACACGCAGGAGAATCACCACGATGACCACCTCGGAGAACACCCGGCCCGACGGCGACACCGTCGAGGTCCACACGCCGGCTGACGTCGTCTACGTCTCGACGCTGCGGCTGACCGCGGCCAGCCTGGCCGCGCGCTGCGACCTGACGATCGACGACATCGAGGACCTGCGCCTCGCCGTCGACGAGGCGTGTGCGCTGCTGCTCCCGCACGCCGCTTCCGGATCCACGCTCGACGCCCGCTTCACGCTGCATCAGGGCCGCCTCGAGGTCGAGACGTCGGTGCGCACCGGCGAGTCGGCCGAGCCCGACCGCACCGGCTTCGCCTGGACGGTGCTGGGCGCGCTCGCCTCCTCCGTGGACGTGCGCAAGCAGGACGGGCAGCTGATCATCGCGGTCACCAAGCAGCGCGAGGCAGCTGCCCGGTGAATGCGCCCGATCGCGACGAACGCGCCCGGGCAAGCGAACTTCTGGCAGAGCTGCACCAGCTGCCGGAGGACCACCCGAAGCGCAAGGAGTTGCGCGACCAACTCGTCGAGCTGCACATGCCGCTCGTCGTCTACCTCGCGCGCCGCTTCTCCGGCCGGAACGAGCCGATGAACGACCTCGTGCAGGTCGGCGCCATCGGCTTGATCAAGGCGATCGACCGCTTCGACCCGGGACGCGGGCTCGAGTTCTCCACCTACGCGACGCCGACGATCCTCGGCGAGATCAAACGTCACTTCCGCGACACGGGCTGGCTCATCCACGTGCCTCGCCGCGCGCAGGAGATGCAGACGACGCTCAACGCAGCGCGCGCCGACCTCAGCCAGGAACTGGGCCGTGCGCCGACGGTCTCCGAGCTCGCGGAGCGGATCGGCGCCGAGGAGGACGTCATCCTCGAGGCACTCGACGCCGCGCGCGCCTACTCCGGGGTGCCGCTCGACGTGCTCGCGGCGCCCGGCGAGACCGTGCCGGAGCATCCGATGCTCGGCACCCTCGACGAGGGCTATGAACAGGTCGAGCAACGCGCGCTGCTGCGCGACGTCATCGCCAAGCTGCCCGAGGCAGAGCGCGAGATCCTGCTGCTGCGTTTCATCGCGAACAAGACGCAGACCGAGATCGCGGCGATCGTCGGGGTGTCGCAGATGCAGGTGTCGCGGCTCGTCGCGCGCGGGCTCAAACGGATGCGGGAGACCCTCGGCGCACCGGAGCCGCCGGCCGAGCCACGGCGCAGGCGGGGTTAGCCGCGGCACTGGTCAGCGCGGGTCCGCCCGGTCGAGCACGGCGCGCACCGGTGGCGTGAACAGCAGGTAGATCACGGCGAGCGCGCCGACCATGATCGGGCCGCCGTAGGCGATCCGGTCTGCCTGGAAGGCAAGGCTGTACGACACCGGGATCGCGAGCGCCTCGATGACGATCACGGGGGTGCGCGCGGCGGGGCGCATCCGCAGCAGCCCACGCGCGCACAGCGTGAGCACGCCCGCGCCGGCGAGCGCGATGGCGGCCAGCAGCAGCGCACCGGCGACGCTGTTCGAGTGCTGCGTCGCGGCCTTGACGAGCACGACGCCGCACGCGGAGAGCAGCGCGAGCACCTGCAGGGCGACGACCACGCAGGCGGCCAGCAACGCCCGCGGCACCCCGGCGCCCCCGCCGTCTTCGTCAGCCACGACTTCGAACCCTAACGAGGCCGATCGCGGCGCAAACACGTAGGCTTCCCCGGTGCGAGCGGCCGTCGTCGTCAACCCGCGCGCGACCGCGATGAGCCCGCGCGAGCGCGACGTCCTCGCGCACTCACTCGGCGCCGAGACCGAACTCGACGTCCTCGAGACCCAGTACCGCGGCCACGCCATCACGCTCGCCGCCGAGGCGATGCGGCATGGCACCGACATCGTCGTCGCGCTGGGCGGCGACGGCACCGTGAACGAGGTCATCAACGGGTTGCTCGCCGACGGCATCCACGCCGGGGTGCCCGCGCTCGGCGTCGTCCCGGCCGGTTCCACGAACGTCTTCGTCCGCGCCCTCGGCCTGCCCAACGACCCGATCGAGGCTACCGGCGCACTGCTCGAGGGGCTGCGCAGCGGTGGCCGGCGCACCGTCAGCCTCGGCCTCGCGGACGACCGGTACTTCTGCTTCGCCGCCGGTCTCGGCTTCGACGCGGCGATCGTGCACGGGGTCGAGCGCAAGCGCGAGCAGGGCAAGCGCTCCACGCACGTGCTGTATTCGAAGGTCGGGGTGCGCGAATTCTTCGCCGCCGACCGCCGGCACCCGCGGCTGCACCTCGAGTTGCCGGACGGCACCCATTTCGACGAGGTCTACTTCGCGATCGTCGCCAACTCCGACCCGTGGACGTTCGTCGGCAACCGGCCGCTGCGTCCCACCCCAGGCGTCACCTTCGACTCCGGGCTGGCCGTCTACGCACGGCGCCGGATGGGCATGCCGGGGATGCTGTGGAGCATGGCCCGGTTGTCCGGAAAACGGCCGAAGATCGGCGGGCGAGGCGCCTATCTCGTCCACGATCTCGAGGCGCTGACGCTGGTCGCGGACGAGCCGCTGCCGTTCCAGATCGACGGCGACGCCGTGGATTTCCGGGAAAAGGTAAGTTTCCGCTCAGTTCCGGCGGCCATCCAGGTGGTGGGCGTTCCGGTGGAATCCGGCTGAAAAAGACAATTCGCCGGTTGTTCCTCTCGACCGTCGGGCCGATCCCGCGTAGCGTCGCGGGAGGTCGTTGAATCCGGCGGGGTCGCGCATCACGCGGCACCGCCGGTGCTCGTGGGACACCGGCGTCCCGGTGATGCGCCACTGAACCAGCGGTGACGTGTCTTGCAGTCCGTTCGGATTGCTTGAACCGCGAGTGAGCTCGTGAAAGGATTCACAAGCGCGGACGGAGCACGTACCAATCGGCGCTCTCCCGTAGCAAAGTGAGGAGATCTACCCATGGACTGGCGGCACCGCGCGATATGCCGTGACGAGGACCCGGAGCTGTTCTTCCCGATCGGGAACACCGGGCCCGCGCTGCTGCAGATCGAGCAGGCGAAGGCTGTCTGCCGACGCTGCCCCGTGATCCAGGAGTGCCTGACCTGGGCCCTCGAGTCCGGCCAGGACGCCGGCGTCTGGGGCGGCCTGTCAGAGGACGAACGGCGCGCGCTCAAGCGACGCAATGCCCGGGCGCGGGCCCGGCTCGCCTAGACCCTGGCCCGCCTGCCCACAGGCATCACCACGACCGCGGCGGTACCGCCGGAATCGGCGTGGCTGCGGAAGTCGACCGTCCCGGTCAGCTCGGCCGACACCAGCGTGTTCACGATCTGCAGGCCGAGCCGGTCGGAACGGTCACCGCTGCTCGTGAAGTCGTCCGGCAGCCCGATGCCGTCGTCCACGATCGCGACGGTCAACTCGCCACGCTGACGCTTCGCCTGCACCCAGACCTTGCCGGGCCGGTCGTCCGGGAACGCGTGCTCGATCGCGTTCTGCACGAGCTCGGTCAACACGAGCACCAGCGCGGTCGCCGCCTCGGCCGGGATCTCGCCGAACGTGCCCTGCCGCTCGACGGACACGCGGGACACCGAGCCCATGACGTCGCTGAGCATGACGAGCAGCCGGTCGACGATCTCGTCGAAGTCGACCGACTCGTCGATCGAGACCGAGAGCGTCTCGTGGACGAGCGCGATCGACTGCACGCGGCGCATCGACTCCTCGAGCGCTGCCTTCGCGCCCGGCACCGACACCCGCCTGGCCTGCAGCCGGAGCAGCGCCGCCACCGTCTGCAGGTTGTTCTTCACCCGGTGGTGTATCTCGCGGATCGTCGCGTCCTTGCTCATGATCTGCCGGTCCCGGCGCCGCAGCTCGGTGACGTCCTGCATGAGCAGTAGCGCACCGAGCGTCTCGCCACGCGGCCGCAGCGGGAGCGCGCGGAACAGGATCACCGCTCCCCCGCCCTCCATCTCGACGCTCGCCGGGTGACCGCCGTCGATCGCCTCGGCCACCGCGCCGGAGAGGTCGGTCGCGTCGAAGGGGTCGTCCACCACCGTGCTGGTCAGCGCGTCGATCGGTTCGGAGAGCACGTTGCCGGTGACGCCGAGCCGGTTGAACGCCGACAGCGCGTTCGGGCTGGCGTAGATGATCGTCCCGTCGGGTTCGAGGCGGACGAGACCGTCGCCGACGCGCGGGCCCGAACCCTCCTCCTGCCGGCTGCTGCCCGGCGCCGGGAACGTGCCGTCGGCGACCATGGCCGCCAGGTCGGCCGCACTCTGCAGGTAGACGAGCTCGAGCTGGCTGGGTGTGCGCACGCTGGCGAGATTCGCGTCGCGCCCGATCACCGCGATCACCTCGCCGTCGTGGCGCAGCGGGATCGCCTCGCGCCGGATCGGCAGATCGCCGTCCCAGTCGGGGTCGACCTCGCGGAAGATGCGCCCCTCGGAGAACGCCGTGCGCAGTGGCGCCACCCGCGCGCCGCGTACCAGCACGCCGACCTGGTCGTGCTGGTAGGCGGTCGGCCCGGTCGTGGGCCGGCACTGCGCCACGCAGAGGAACGCACCCTCGCTGCCCGCCTCGTTGGTCGCGATCGACACGGGCACCCAGAGCAGCAGGTCGGCGAAGGCGAGGTCGGAGAGCAACTGCCACTCGCCGACGAGCCGCGCGATGTGGTCGACCTGCGCATCGGAGAGCGAGGTACGCGCGGCGAGCGTGTCGGTGAGTGCAGACATGACTACTGCCAGCTTTCCACCTGAGCGGCAGGTGCCGCGCACCGGCTCGCGAGCGCGACGTACTGGCCAAAAAGGCGCAAACAGGTACTAATGTCTCACGAGTGACTCAGGACACACCCAGCCGCCGCCTGCCGGTGCGCACCCGCATCGCAGTCGGCGTACTGCTCGCGATCCCGTGCATCGCGCTCGCGCTCGTACCCACGTACTCGAGCGAGACGCCCAAGCTCTGGGGCTGGCCGTTCTTCTACTGGTACCAGGTGCTC
>JAICKR010000196.1 GCA_025927835.1 Jatrophihabitans sp.
AGCGACAGGAACTTGCGGACCGGGCTCCGCTCGGCGAGCGCCGTCATGTCCGGATCCCGTACTCGCGCCAGCGCCGCTCGACCAGCGCGACCGTCTCGTCGTCGAGGACGCATTCGCGGGGCCAGCCGCCGGTCCGCCGGTAGCCCTCGGTGGGCAGCTTGCGAGTGGCGTCGATGCCGAGCTTGCCGCCCCAGAACTGCTCGTACGCCGCATGGTCGAGGTGGTCGACCGGGCCGACCGTGTGCAGCACGTCGTGCGCGTAGTCGACGTTGCCGAACGCGCGCCACGCGACCTCGCGGTAGTCGTGCACGTCGCAGTCGGCGTCGACGACCACGATGAGCTTCGACAGCGACATCAACCCGGCGCCCCAGATCGCGTTCATGACCTTCTGCGCGTGCTTCGGGAACCGCTTGTCGATCGACACGATGACGCAGTTGTGGAACACGCCCGCCTCGGGCAGGTCGTAGTCGACGATCTCCGGGACGGTCATCTTGATCAGCGGCAGGAAGATGCGTTCGGTGGCCTTCCCGATCGGCCCGTCCTCCTGCGGCGGGCGGCCCACGATGATCGACTGGTAGATCGGGTTCGTCCGCATGGTGAGCGTGTCGACGCGCACGAACGGGAACGGCTCGACCGGCGTGTAGAAGCCGGTGTGGTCGCCGAACGGTCCCTCGGGCAGCCGCTCCCCCGGTTCCACCCAGCCCTCGAGCACGACCTGGGCGGCGGCCGGCACCTGCAGCGGCACCGAGACGCAGTCGACGAGGTCGACGCGGTCGCGGGCCAGGAAGCCGGCGAACAGGTACTCGTCGATGTCGGCGGGCAACGGCGCGCTCGCCGCGTAGGTCACCGCCGGTGGGCAGCCGAACGCGATCGCGACCGGCAGCCGCTCGCCGCGCCGCTCGGCGATGGCCGCATGCGACGTCGAGTCCTTGTGGATCTGCCAGTGCAGGCTGACCGTCCGCGCGTCCTGCAGTTGCAGCCGGTACATGCCGAGATTGCGCGCGCCGGTCTCGGGATGCAAGGTGTGCGTCAGTCCGAGGTTGAGGAAGACGCCGCCGTCGTCGGGCCAGGATCTGATGCCGGGCAGCAGCTCGACGAGGTCGATGCCCTCGCCGCGGATCACGACCTCCTGGCAGGGCGCGGTCTTGACGTGCCGCGGCGGGACGGTGCGCAGCTGCGCGGCCTTGCCGAGCGCGTCCTTCAGCCCGCCGATGCCCTTGGGCAGCTCGGGCTTGAGCAGTTCGCCGATGCGCGCGCCGATGTCGTCGAGGCCGGCCACGCCGAGCGCGCGGGCCATCCGGCGCGGGGTGCCGAATGCGTTCATCAGCAGCGGCATCCGCCCCCGCGTGGGGTTCTCGAACAGCAGTGCCGGCCCCTGCTCACGCAGCACTCGCTGCACGATTCCGGTCACCTCGAGGTGCGGGTCGACGGGCGCCCGCACCCGGGCGAGGTCGCCGTCACGCTCGAGAGCCGCGACGAAGCCCTGCAGATCGGCGAATGCCACGAACCAAGTATCTCTGCACCGCAGCAGCTACTCTCCGGCGCGTGGTGCAGTTGCTGCTGGTCGAGGACGACGCGGCGATCCGCACTGCCCTGACCCGCGCGCTGCGCGATCACGGGCACGTGGTGTCCGCCGTCGGCTCCGGCATGCCCGCGCTGAGCTCGGCGGTCGAGCAGAAACCCGACGTCGTGCTGCTCGACCTCGGCCTGCCCGACATCGACGGCGCCGACGTGCTGTCCATGCTGCGCGCCGTCAGCGACGTGCCGGTGATCATCGCGACCGCCCGCGACGACGAGGCCGAGATGGTCCGGCTGCTCGACCTCGGCGCCGACGACTACGTGATCAAGCCGTTCACCGCGGCGCAGCTGAACGCGCGCATCCGGGCCGTGCTGCGCCGTTCCGGGCGCACGGACGAGGACCCGGTGATCACCGTGGGCAGCCTCGTCATCGACACCCGCAGCTACGAGGTCACCGTCGACGACCGGCCGGTCGAGCTGGCCCGCAAGGAGTTCGAGCTGCTGCTCGCGCTTGCCCGCCGGACCGGCGAGGTCGTGAGCAAGCGCGACCTGCTCAGCGAGGTGTGGCAGCTCGCGTGGGGCGGTTCGGATCGCACCGTCGACGTGCACCTGTCCTGGCTGCGGCGCAAGCTCGGCGAGAGTGCGGCGCAGCCCCGCTACCTGCACAGCGTGCGCGGCGTCGGCGTGCGGCTGATGGCGCCGCCATGAGCGACGCTTGCGGAGCGAATCGGGGAATGCGGAGCCCTTCGGTGGCCGAAGCGAGCGCCAGCGAGCGCAGGCCATGAGAAGGCGAATAGTTCTGCTCGTCGTCGGCATGACCACGCTGGTCGTCGTCGCGTTCGCAGTGCCGCTCGCCGTGCTCATCCGGCACAAGGTCTACGCCGACGCGGTGCGCGCGGTCGGCGACGAGGCGAACACCGTCGCGGTGTACCTGCACAGCGAGGAGACCGACCGCACGTCAGTGCAGATCGCGGCGTACCTCAGGACGCTGAACGACGATCGCACCACGTCCGTCCAACTCGGCACCGGGCAGGTCCTCGGCACGCTGCCCCCGGGCGGGCTCGCCGGGCTGCCGCCGACCGCACAACGCCAGGACGACCACGGTTCCGACCACGGACCGGACGGCGGTCCGGGCGGCGGCCCGAGCCTGCCGATCAGCTACCGCGGCGGCAAGCTCGCGCAGCTGCGGGTACCCGGCCCGGGCGGTTTCGCCACCGTGCGGGTGTACGCCGGCGACGATCAGCTGCACTCCGGCGAGACAGGCTGGTGGCTGCTGCTCGTCGGCGCCAGCATCGGCCTGCTGCTCATCGGCGTGCTCGCCGCGGAGCTGCTCACCCGGCGCATCGTGCGCCCGCTCGTCGACACCGCCGCCACCGCCCGCGCGTTGAGCACCGGGGACACGACGGCCCGCGCCCCGACCGACGGCCCGCGCGAGATCGGCGAGGTCGGGGTCGCGCTGAACCGGTTCGCCGACCGCATCGACGAGCTCATCGCCGAGGAACGCGAGACGGTCGCGAACCTCTCGCACCGGCTGCGCACCCCGCTCACCGCGCTGCGCCTCGACGCCGAGGCGCTGCAAGACCCGGCCGACGCCGAACTGGTGGGCACGCACGTCACGGCGCTGGAACGCATGCTCACCTCGGTGATCCACGCCGCGCGCCGCCCGCAGCGCGAGGGACGGATGCCCTCCTGCGATGCCACCGCCGTCGTCGGCGAGCGGGTCGCGTTCTGGTCCGCGCTCACCGAGGAGCAGCAGCGGCACAGCACGGTCGTACTGCCCGACGAGCCGGTGCTCGTCCGGGCGTCGGCGGAGGATCTCGCGGCGGCGGTCGACGCGCTGCTCGAGAACGTCATCGCGCACACGCCCGAGGGCACCGCCTTCGCCGTCGACCTCACCGCGGTCGAGGGTGGCGGCCGGCTCGTCGTGTCCGACGACGGCCCGGGCCTGCCGCAGGACGAGCCGGTGCGCGGGCGCAGCGATCGCGGCTCCAGCGGACTGGGTCTCGACATCGCGCGGCGCTGCGCCGCGGCGACCGGCGGAACGTTGGCGCTGGGCGCGAGCGCGTCCGGCGGCGCCGAGATCACGCTCGAGCTGCGCGCACCCTGACCCGCGCGGTCAGCTCCACTGCCACGAGTCGATCAAGGCGTCCGCGTCTGGGCGTGACGTGTCGTACGCCTCGGGCAGCGCGGTGTAGGTGATGACGTAACCCACCTCGTTGTGCACGACCACGGTCTGGCGCTGCTTCAACGTGCGCCCGGCCTGCTTGTCCGTGAACGAGTACTCGAGCGCGTCCGAGCCGTCGATCGTGCGCGGCGCGGGGTCGGTGATCGAGGTGGCGCCGATCGAGCGCACGCCCTGCATCGTCCCGTTCGCGTACTGGGCGACCGTGACGTTGCCGATCTCCTGGCGCACCACGTTGACGTTGGTGGCGAAACCGTTGTCGGCCGGGCCGAGGTAGGCGGTCACAGCACCGAACGAGGCGGCCTTGTCCGTGGCGTCCGACCAGCCGTCGGGCAGCTCGACGGAGAAGTCGCTGTCCGGCGCGGTCAGCCGTCCGGCCGAATCGGTGGAGGAGCTGGTACTCGGCGTGCTGGCCGACGAGCTCGCCGGGAAGCCGGTCGGGCCGCCGGAGGATTGCACCGCCTGGGCGCTGCCGTGCCCCGACACGACGCTGCCGCTGCAGCCCGCGACGAGGAGAGCCGCGAGGGCAGCGAGGACAGGGACAGGGGCGTGCCGAATCGTCACGCCCCGGATCGTCCCAGGTAGCGGCAGCGTCCGCGACTGAGGCGGCTCCCACCCAACCTTGAGCAAGCCTTGACGTTCCGGTGAGGACGCCCTGATGCGCGCGGCCCGATCGTGGTCGCCATGAACGAAGCACTTCGCAACCTGACCAGCGCGGCAGCGGCAGCGGCCGCAGCCGCCGCCGGCGCGCTCACCGTCGGCCTCATCGTCGGCGTCGCCCATGACGCGGACGCCAAGACCGCCTCGAACACGACGAACGGGGCGGGCACCTCGTCCTCGTCGACCGACGGCTCGTCGTCGGGCACCCCGACGTCGGACGGCACGTCGGGCAGCTCGTCCACCTCGGACGACTCGACCTCGTCGGGCTCCTCGGGTTCGGGCTCGTCGGGCGGCTCCTCGGACGACTCGACGAGCGGGCTCGGCAGCGCGCCGCAGAACAGCCAGCCGCAGGGCGGGAGCAACGGGTCATGAAGACACCCCACGAGAACGCTCCGCAAAGAACGCTCCGCGTTCCCGCAGGCATGGCCGACGTTGCTGGTCACCGAAACAGGCCGTGCCCGAAGAGCAGCGCGACCTTCGTCGGCAATGCGTGGAGCTGCACCGTCCGGCTCGTCGTGGACGACGAGCGCGCGCTGCCGCACGCCGCGCAGGACCTGATGGCGCTGCTCGCCCGCATCGACGGGGTGGCCAGCCGGTTCCGGCCCGACTCGGCGCTCTCGGTCGCGAACCGGGCGGCCGGCCGGCCCACGCCGATCCCGAAACTGCTCGTCGACCTCGTCGACGCAGCTCTCGACGCCGCCGCGCAGACCGCCGGCGCCGTCGATCCCACGCTCGGCCTCGCGATGCAGCGCACCGGCTACGACCGCGACATCAGGACGGTCCCGGCCGACGGCCCGCAGGTCGCCACACCCGAAACCCTCCCCCACCCCGGGGCGTGGCGGCGGGTGCGGC
>JAICKR010000203.1 GCA_025927835.1 Jatrophihabitans sp.
ACCGGCGCGGGCGTCGGGGCCGCAACACGCCCCGGGGGCGGTGGGGGTGGAGGTGGCGGTGGCGGTGGCGCAGCAGGAGGCGGCGGGGGCGGTGCGGGCGGCGCCTCGACGCGCGCGGGTTGCACGTCCGCCTCGACCTCGGCGGTCTGTCTGGTGACCGGCCGCACGCGCGCCGGCTCGACGACCGGGCGCACCGGGTCGCTGGTCCGGGTGCGGGTCGCGATGCCGAAGTCGGCGTCCTGGGTGACCGCCTTGAGCTGACGAACCTCGGCCTGCAGCGCCTCGAGGTCGGAGCCGATCACCCGCGTCGTCTCGATGCGTTCGAGGCGCAGCTGACCGCCGACCTTTTCCAGCAGCTCGCTGCGCAGGTCGGCGATCTCGGCGCGCAGCGCAGCCAACTCCCCGGCGACCGCGTTGCGGATCTCGCGGCGCAGCATGTGCTCGAGACGCACCTCGTGCGCGCGCCTTGCGGCCGCCTCTTCGGCCCGCTCAAGTTCGGAACGAGCATCGCGCAGCTCGAGCGCGGTCGAGGCCATCGGCGGCGCCTCGTCGTCGAGCGGGTGGATGAACCGGCGCGCCCCGAACACCGCGAAGGCGCCGACGAGCGCGGCCCACAGCCCGCAGAGGACGCCGATCTCCATCCATTTGCGGGTGGTGCTGGTGACGACGAGCCACACCGCGACGCCGCCGAGACCGACCGCGACGGTCAGCAGGAAGCCGCGCAGCACGACACCGCGCGTCAGCGGCGGTGAATCGGGGCGCGGCACCGAATCAGGATAGACAAAGCTATTGAATGACGCCGATCTAACGGATGCGTGAAGATCAGCGCTTCTGCTCGTCGCTTCCGGGGTCGATCCCGGCCCGTTCCAGCAGCAACCCGGCGCCGACGAGCAGCAGGGCGGCGCCGCACAGGAAGGCGCCGACCGTCGTGTCGTGGGCGGCCAGCTTGATGTCGGCGACGTCCGGGAGCAGCCGCACGATCATGCCGAGCGCCGCGCCCGCGACGCCGGAGCCGACGAGCGAGGACGCCTTGCCGAGCGCGACGCAGCGTGCGATGACGATCGCAGCCATGGGCCGGGCGCGCGGATCGTGCCGCACGGCGGCGCGCACCCGGCGGGCCGCGACGTACTCGGCGACGGCCAGCGCGGCGAGCGGCACCGGGACGAGATAGCGCAACTGCAGATAGGAGTCGTATGAGAATCGGAGCAGGACGTAGGCGGTGACGCCCACGATGAGGAACGGCACGACGAGATCGGTCCACCGCGTCCTGCGCATGACCGGCCCGTTCGTCATGGCCCGGGCACCCCTTGGACGGGCCGGACGGCGCGCACGTCGTCGTCGGGCAGCGCGGCCAACCACGCCGACACCGCACGCCCGGACAGCTGCGCGTCGGGATCCACCGCCAGCCACGGCACGAGGACGAACGCGCGCTCGGTGGCGCGCGGGTGCGGCAGCGTGAGCTCGGGGTCGTCGCTGACCACGTCGTCGACCGTGACCACGTCGACGTCGAGCGTGCGCGGCCCCCAGCGCACGTCGCGGGTGCGCCCCGCAGCGCGCTCGGCCTCGTGCGCACGGGCCAGCCAGTCGGCCGGCGTGGCCGCGGGGTCAGCGACGAGCAGCACCGCGTTGAGGTAGGCGTCCTGTTCGACCGGTCCCCACGGCGGGGTCTCGTAGACGGGCGACATCGCCACCAGCCACGGGCGCAGCGCGACCACCGCGACATCGAGGTTGGCGCGCCGATCACCGAGGTTCGACCCGATCGACAGCACGGCTCTGCTCATCAGCGGCTCATGCGCGCTCGCGGCGGATGCTGACCGCCACGTCGGCGAAGCTCAACGGGATCGGCGCCTGCGGCTTGTGCACGGTGACGGTCACCGCCTCGACGCGCTCGTCGGCGAGGCACACCTCGGCCAGCCGGGCGGCGAGCGTCTCGAGCAGGTTGACCGGCTCGCCGGAGACCACGTCGGCCAGGCGCTGCGCGAGCTCGCCGTAGTCGATGGTGTCGACCAGGTCGTCGGAGATGGCCGCCGGCGTCGTGGTGACCAGGAGCCCTACGTCGACGACGAAGTCCTGGCCTTCGCGCCGCTCGTGCTCGAGGACACCGTGGAAGCCGCGCACCCGCAGCCCGGTCAGCGAGATCTGGTCAGCCACGCCGTACCTCCGCGATCGTCAGCGCCGCGTCGACGGACGGGCGTACCTCGTGCACCCGCACTCCCCACACGCCGTGCTCGGCGCAGTAGGCGGTCAGTGCGGTGGTCGCATCCTCCCGGTCGTCGACCGGGCGCGGCCCGTCCGGACCGGCGAGCAGCGATCCCAGGAACGACTTGCGGGACCCGGCCACCAGCACCGGCAGGCCGAGCTCGACGAGCGAGTCGAGCCGGGCGAGCAGCGCCCAGTTGTGCGCCGCGGTCTTGGCGAAGCCGAGCCCGGGGTCGATGACCAGCCGGTCCTCGGCCACCCCGGCCGCCACCGCGGCGTCGACGCGGGCGAGCAACTCGGTGCGCACGTCCTTCACGACGTCGTCGTAGCGGGCGAGATCCTGCATGTGGTCGCTGTGCCCGCGCCAGTGCATGAGGATCCAGGGGCAGCCGGCGTCGCGCACGACCGCGGCCATCTCGGGATCACCCAGCCCGCCGGACACGTCGTTCACCACGCCGGCGCCGGCGGCGAGGGCGTGCGCCGCGACCGAGGCGCGGTACGTGTCGATGGACAGCGGCACGCCGGCCGCGGCGAGCTCGGTGATCACCGGGAGCACCCGGCGCTCCTCCTCGGCGGCGTCGACACGCTGCGCGCCGGGACGGGTCGACTCGCCACCGACGTCGATGAGGTCGGCGCCGGCGGCGCGCATCGCGAGGGCGTGCTCGACCGCGTCGTCGTGCGAGGTGTAGCGGCCGCCGTCGGAGAACGAGTCGGGCGTGACGTTGAGGACGCCGACGACGACGATGCGGTCGTCGCGCCGTGGCAGCGTCATTTGCCCAGGACGAGGCTGAGCGCCTCGGCGCGGCTGCGCGGATCTTCCTTGAAGATGCCGCGTACCGCGGAGGTCACGGTCAGCGCGCCGGGCTTGCGCACCCCGCGCATCGCCATGCACAGGTGCTCGGCCTGCACGACGACGATGACACCCTGCGGGTCCAGCTTGCGCATCACGGCGTCGGCGACCTGCGAGGTGAGTCGCTCCTGCACCTGCGGGCGCCGCGCGTAGAGCTCGACCACGCGGGCCAGCTTCGACAGTCCGGTGATGCGCCCGTCCTCACCCGGGATGTAGCCCACCGCCGCGGTGCCGTGCCACGGCACGAGATGGTGCTCGCACACCGAGTACAGCGCGATGTCCTTCACCAGCACGAGCTCGTCGTGGTTCGCGTCGAAGGTCGTCTGCAGCACCTCGTCCGGGTCGACGTGCAACCCGGCGAAGATCTCCTCGTACGCCCGAGCGACGCGCGACGGCGTGGCCTTCAGCCCGTCCCGGTCCGGATCCTCGCCCACCGCGATCAGGATCTCGCGGACCGCGGCCTCGACCCGGGCCACGTCCACTGCACTGCCCGCGCCGAGTCGGGTCTCGCTCAAACCTGCCCTGGGCCGGGTGTCGGCGGCTGCGGCATCGACGGCTCAGGCATGACACCGGGCTGGGCGCGGGTCGAGCCCTCGTCCTCGCCGGAGCCGACGCGCGCGCCGTTGGGCGTGCCGTTAGGCGACGGCTTGCGCAGCGACGGCGGGATGTCGATCGGCGGGCGGTCGCTCGGGGTGCGCTTGCCGAACGCGGTGAACGTGTTGTGCGGCGGGCGCTTGCGCACCGGGCCGAGGATGCGCTCGAGATCGTCCTTGGCGAGGGTCTCCTTCTCGACGAGCTCGAGCACCATCGCGTCGAGGACGTCGCGGTACTGCTGCAGGATCTCCCACGCCTCGTCGTGCGCGCCTTCGATGAGGTCGCGCACCTCGCCGTCGATGTCGGCGGCGATGTCCTCGGAGTAGTCGCGCTGGTGGCCGTAGTCGCGCCCCATGAACGGCTCGGCGTCGCCGGTGCCGTACTTCACCGCGCCGAGCTTCGTGCTCATGCCGTACTCGGTGACCATCGCGCGAGCCAGCTTGGTGGCCTTCTCGATGTCGTTGGACGCACCGGTCGTCGGCTCATGGAACACGAGCTCCTCGGCGGCACGGCCGCCGAGCGCGTACACGAGCTGATCGAGGATCTCGGCGCGCGTCTGCGTGTAGCGGTCCTCGAGCGGCAACACGAGGGTGTGCCCGAGCGAACGCCCGCGCGGCAGGATCGTCACCTTGTGCACCGGGTCGAGGTTCGGCATCGCCCAGGCGGCGAGCGCGTGCCCGGCCTCGTGATAGGCGGTGACCCGCTTCTCCTTGTCGCTCATCGCGCGCGTCTTGCGCTCCGGGCCGGCGATGACCCGGTCGATGGATTCCTCGAGTGCCTGCATGGTGATCAGCCGGCCGTTGAAGCGCGCGGTGAGCAGTGCGGCCTCGTTGATGACGTTGGCGAGGTCGGCGCCGGTGAAGCCGGGCGTGCGGCGCGCGATGATGCCGAGGTCGACGTCGGCGGCGAACGGCTTGCCCTTCGCGTGCACCTTCAGCACGGCCTCGCGGCCGATGACGTCGGGCGGGCCGACGGCGATCTGCCGGTCGAAGCGGCCCGGGCGCAGCAGCGCGGGGTCGAGGATGTCCGGCCGGTTGGTGGCCGCAATCAGGATGACGCCACCCTTGACGTCGAAGCCGTCCATCTCGACGAGGAGCTGGTTGAGGGTCTGCTCGCGCTCGTCGTGCCCACCGCCGAGACCAGCCCCCCGATGCCGGCCGACG
>JAICKR010000147.1 GCA_025927835.1 Jatrophihabitans sp.
AGGACTTCGAGCTGATCGCCGACATCACCGGGCAGTCCATCGAACGGCTGAGGGTCTGACACCGATAGGTGCTTGCTGAGCCGCCCTGATCACCCAGCCGCTTACAGATCCGCGGCGTGAGCGTGCTGATCCAGCGCCGTGCTACTCCCGAACAAAAGCCGCAATGTCCTTCGCTATGCCTGGCATGCCATCGATGATGGCCATGCGAGCACTCAGACGCAGGCTTGGCTGTGTCAACCTGACTTGGCCCCGGGATGACGGCTTGATCTGGCCCCCCTTGGATCAGCGGTCAGGGTTGAGCCAGTCCTCGGTGTGGCGGTGCTGTCCGAGGCGTAGTGCGTCGAATTCGTCGATTGAGTTGCCGGGTGTTGCTCCGATTGCCGCGAGGGCTGCGTTGACCGGCCAGCGTTCGCGGGGAGGTTCTTCAGTGCCCGCCTCGAATTCGTATTTGATCGGCCCGAAGACGACCTGCTCGTCGCGCCAGGCGATCGATGCCTGGGTGCCTGTTCCGCCGAAGAAGTCGACTTCGATGTAAGCGACGGGCGCGGTCCGTGAGAGCTGGACGGCGAGATCGCGGATGCTGCCGGAGAAGAACCAGAACTGATCGTCGTAGGGCTTGTCGTGTCCTCCGCCGAGCCGGTCGAAGAGTTCGTTGGTGAGCGGGATCAGCACGAACTCTTCCGGTCTCGTGACGAAGTCCAGGGTGAGACCGTCGTGCACGGCGTCGGGTCGGGTGATCAGTGCCCGCAACTCGTGGCCCATTGCCTGGCCGTATCGGCGTTGGTCGGGCTCAGCCCGATGAGCGGGCCTTGCGTGCATGCGCGAGTCGATAGCTGGTGGTGCCGGTCTCGATGATCTGCCCGGCGAAGGTGAGACGGTCGACGATGGCCGCGCAGAGCCGTGGGTCGGTGAAGGTCTTCGTCCAGCTGGAGAACGGCTCGTTGGACGCGATGGCGATCGCCGAGCGCGCCGAGGTGAAGGGCGTCCTTGATCTCGAAGGCGAAACCTGCAGTAGCCGCTGATCGGTTTTCCGTCACCTGTCGAATGTTCATCAGCAGAGCGCCGCGCACAATGCACGCTATTCGGCATGACAGTGCGATCTTCCTGCTGCTGCGGTCAACGGGCCTACCAGGTGCAGGAAGATCGCTGGTCAGCCCGCAGTCGCTACGTATGCGTGAAGCTGCCGTAGGTAACTGAGGACGGGTCCCAGATCGTCTGGTAGTCCACACCCTGGCTCTCGTCGATGGCGGCGACGCTCTTGCCGGGGCTGAGGTAGATGCCGACGTGGAACACGTCGCCGATCGAGTCGTGGTAGAAGACGAGATCGCCGGGCACCGCGCGCGAGGCCGGGATCAGCCGCGCCGCCAGTGCCTGCGCCTCGGACACCCGCGGGGTCACGTACGCGAACCGGCCGTAGGAGTACATGACGAGTCCGGAGCAGTCGAACGACGTCGGACCGGTCGCGCCCCACACATAGGGCTGACCGATGTGCCGCTTGGCCTCGGTGACCACCTGCGTGTTGAGCTTCGGCACCGTGATCGTGCCGGTGCCGGTCGCGCCCCGGGTGTCTCGCGCCCGGCAGCCGAGCAGCGTGTTGTTGGTGCCCATCCCGACGTTCACGACCCAGATGCAGCCGATGTGCATGCCGGTCGAGACCGGCACGGTGATGTCGAAGGCCGAACCGGCGCCGGCGCCGGCGGGCCGCGGCGTCGTCGGGTAGGTGTGCGTGATGACCGTGGCCACCGACTCGCCGTCGACGTAGAGCACGACCGTGGCGTGCCGGGCGACGTAGTCGGGATCGCTGCTCCATCCGGCCATGCGGAACGCGGTACGGCTGACGCCGACGTGCTGGATCGCGCCGACCGGGTTGTGCTTGGCCCTCTGTGCCGAGGTGAGGGTGGTGCCCAGCGGTGTCGGCACGCACTTGAGCAGCGTGCTCAGCCCGCTGCCCTGGTTGCCCGCGACGATGCACACGGTGTGCGCGGCGGTGGCGTCGACGGGCACGGTCATCGTGAACCCGGGCGTCGGGCCGGTGTGGTACTTCGTGGTTACCGTCGCGTTCGCGATAGAGGTGACGGCGGTCGCGACGCGACGGACGCCGTCGACGACGGCGAACACCGTGGCGTTGGTGGTCAGGGCGTCCGGGTCGGCGGCCCAGCCGGTCACCGCCAGCGCGCTCACCCCACCGGGGGCTGTCTTGATGCTCGAGACCGCGCCGATGGGGTCGTGTGGACCTGCGGGGTTCGCGGCCGCTGGGGCGGCCGGCACCGCACCCAGCGCCACGGTGAGCGCACCGCCGGTGAGGAGCGCGAGGCGGGACGCCGTTGTCCGTCTCAGCCGCATCAGCAGGTGCCTCTCAGCGCATGAGTCACATACGTAACCCAGGGAGAGTACCCACAGTGCGGTGCGCGTGAGAAGACCTAGCCGAACCTGCCTACGTTAGGGCCGGTTCCGCGAGACCCGTGGCGACACGCCGAGCCGCATCGAAACTGGCTGGTAGCGATCAGCGCAACGAGGTGTTGCGACCGCCGACGTGGTACTCGAAGAGCAGGCCGCCGATCGCGAACATAAGCCCCAGAACACCCACCACGAGCAGCCACACCTGCACGAACGCCAGCGCGAGACCCATGACCGAGGCCGCGCCGGCAAGGGTGATCGGCCAGTAGCTGCCCGGGCTGAAGAACCCGAAGTCACCCGCCGCCTCGGCGATCTCGGCGTTGCTGCGGTCCTCCGGGCGCGGGTCGATGCGCCGCGAGACGAACCAGAAGAACGCGCCGGGGATGCCGAGCAGGCCGCCGGACAGGATGAGCGCGGCGACGCCGACGACCTCGACGTGCCCCTGCGCCTGCTGCGACCAGATGCCGTACGCGATCGCGCCGAGCCACAGGAACACGGCGACGCCGAGGAACAGCCGCGCTTCGACCTTCACGTCAGCCTCCGGTGTTGTGCGACGCCTGGCGCGCAGTGCGATCGGTGATGAACGGGTGCGTCGTGGTCGCGTAGGGCGCCATGCCCGCCTGCGCCAGCGCCTTCGCCTGCCTGGTGGGATCGGCCGGCGAGATCGCGGCGAGCGCGTTCAGGTAGTTCTCGAACGTCTGCTCGGACACCACCCGGACCTCGAAGTTCATCGCCGAGTGGTAGGTGCCGCACAGCTCCGCGCACCGGCCCACGAAGCTGCCCGTATGCGTCGCGGTGATCTCGAACTGGTTGTCGCGCGACGTGGACGTCGTGCCGTACGGGATGACGTCGCGCTTGAACAGGAACTCCGGCACCCAGAACGAGTGCAGGACGTCCTCGGAGTGCTCGACGAAGCGCACTGTGCGGCCGACCGGGATCACCAGCACCGGGATCTCGTACTGCGAGCCCACGGTGGACAGGTAGAGCGGGCCACCGGCCGCGTGGTCGTCACCGCCGGTCGCGCCGCAGTTGTAGGAGATGTTGCTCGACGCTTCGTCGCACACCCGCGGCGGCGTCGACTTCGTCTCCTTGTCCAGCTCGTTACCGGTGGCGTCGGTCAGATCCTTCTTGCCCGGGTAGACGGTCTTCACGACCGAACCGTCGGGCTTCGTGTACTGGTGGTACTCGAACTGCCAATTCCACTTGAACGCGTCGACCTGCACCCGGACCTGCGGGTTGGCGGTCAGCTTGTTCACGTCGTCCTCGACGACGACGGTGCGGTAGAAGAGCCCGGCGATCACGATGAACGGGAACGTCACGCAGATGGCCTCGACGATGAAGTTGTACTTCGTCTGGCGCGGGAGCTCGTCGTTCTTCTTCCGGTAGCGGATGCAGCACCAGAAGATCAGGCCCCACACCACCACGCCGAGGGCGAGCGCGACGACGCCGGCCCAGGTCCAGAGCACGCGCATCTCGGTGGCCTGCTTGGTGACGCCGGTCGGCCAGCCGAAACGCAGATTGCGTTCCCAGTCCTTCGCGGAACAGCCGGTCAGTACCAGGGCCAAGGAACCCAGGATGACCGCAGCGCGGCCCCCACGGACCCAACGCCTAGGACGCACGTGCCAACCGCCTCTCGGACGTGTCTGGAGTCGTTTCGGAGCCTACTGGACCCCTACCCGCCCAACCCTGGCGGGGCACGCCGTTAGCGTGGTCGCGTGCCAGGTTTTCTGGACGCCGCATCCGGCGCCCCGCTGCACCCGGCGGCCCGCGCCGCACTGCTCGCGGCGCTCGACGACGGCTGGGCCGACCCGGCCCGCCTCTACGGCGCCGGCCGGCGCGCGGCGCTGTTGCTGGATGCGGCTCGTGAGGCGGTGGCCGACGGGCTCGGCGCGCGCCCGGACGAGATCAGCTTCACCGCGAACGGCACCCAGGCGCTGCATGCCGCGGTGCTCGGCACGCTCGCCGGCAACCGGCGCGCCGGCTTGCAGCTCGTACACAGCACGGTCGAGCACTCCGCCGTATTGCATGCCGCACAGGGCAACGACGCGTCGGTGCCGATCGGCGTCGACCCGACGGGGCGCGTCGACGCGGCCGCGTTCGTCGCCGCCGCGCGCGGACCGCAGGTCGGTGCCGCGGCACTGCAGGCGGCCAACCACGAGGTGGGCACGACCCAACCGGTCACCGAGGTGGCGGCCCAGATCGGCGGCGTACCTCTCGTAGTCGATCTGACGCAGACTCTCGGCCATGCGCCGGTCCCGGACGGGTGGTCGGTCGCTGCAGCGGACGCGCGCACGTGGGGCGGACCGACGCTCGGTGTGGTCGCGGTGCGCACCGGCGTGCGCTGGCGTTCGCCCCACCCGGAGGACGAACGCGAGTCGCGCCGGGTGCCCGGTGTGCCGGACGTGCCGTCCGCGGTGGCCGCCGCGGCCGCGCTGCGCGCGGTACTCGCCGAGCGGGACGCAGTCGCTGCGCGGCAGCGGGCACTCGTCGAGCGCATCCGCAACGTGGTCGCCGCGACGGTCCCCGACGTCGAGGTGGTCGGCGATCCCGTCCACCGGCTGCCGCACATCGTCACGTTCTCCTGCCTCTACGTCGACGGCGAGGCGTTGCTGTCCGGGCTCGACCGCCGCGGCTTCGCCGTGTCGTCCGGGTCGTCGTGCACGTCGTCGACGCTGGAGCCGTCACACGTCCTCGTCGCGATGGGCGCGCTCACCTCGGGCAACGTCCGGGTGTCGCTGCACGCGGGCAGCACCGAGGCCGAGGTGGGCGAGTTCCTGGCCGTGCTGCCCGAGGTCGTCGCGGACGTGCGCGCCGAACTCGGCGCCACCGGCCTATGAGGCTCGACGCACGCGGGCGGCGCTGCCCGCTGCCGATCCTCGATCTCGCCCGCCACATCGACGAGGTCGCGGTCGGCGCGACGATCACCGTCGAGGCGGACGATCCGGCGGCCCGTCCGGACGTGCAGGCGTGGTGCCGGATGCGCGGCCACGAATACGCGGGCGAGTCGCGGGCCGAGGACGGCACGCCGGCCTACACGGTGCGCCGGCTGCACTGAGCGTCAGTCGAGCACTGCCCGAGCGGGCTGAGGTCGAGGTTGAGCTCGGACGCCGCGATGCCGTGCCGCTCGCGCAACTCCTCCATCGCTGCTGCGAGTCGCGTGAGCGCACTGCCCAGCGCCTCGACCTGGTCGTCCGACAGCTCGTCCATACGGCGCAGCGCCTGCCGCTCCATGAGCTGGCGGAGCAGTTCCACGACCGTCAGCACGAGGCACACGAGGTCGTGCTCGATGGTGTCCCGCGTCGCTCTCGATGCGCGAGGGCAGCAGTCGCACGTCGCTCAACGGTCCTCCCGCACGGTCGCGATGAGGGTGCGCAGTTGCACGGTGATCAGGTCGACCCCGGCCAGCGAGATCGTCAGGTCGCCGGCGACGACGGCGCCGGCGCCGAGCAGCCGGTCGAGCAGGTCGACGAGCGATGCCGGCCGCGTCGTGACCACCGTGTCGGTCGGGACCGTCACCCGTCCTCCAGCGCGGTGAACGAGTACGCCGGCCACGGGCCGGTGAGCTGGACGGAATCCGGCGGCAGCGCCTGTGCGACCGCGTCGATGCTGCGCCGGAACGCGTCCGCCTCGTCGCGGTCGACCAGGAACGACGCGTTCAGCAGCATCGGGCGGGCGAGCCCGGACAGCCGCGCGTCCTGCGGACGGTGTCGGCGGGCCGCAACCGCGCTCGTCGCCACGAACGTGTAGACGTCGTCGGCCCGCCTGCTGGCCGCGACCGACAGTTCGTCGCGGTTCGCGAAATCGTCCCGCTGCCGACGCAGGTACTCCGCACCCGACGACGCGGCCACCGCCGCCATCGGCTGCGCCACACGGCCGAGCAGCTTCAACCCCCACTCGTCCCGGCCGTCGAGCACGGACAGCAGTTTCTCCCCGCGGCCGCCCAAGCGGCGCAGCCGCTGCTGAACGGACGCGTCGTCGTTGCACACGGTCGCGAGCCGCAGCGGTGCCGTCGTCCCGAGCCCCGCTACGCTCCGCACGACGTCGTCGTGCGCCCGGGAGACCCGCTCGACCCACGTCAGGTCCTCGAGGTTGGCGCGCAGTTCCTGCTCGCCGAAGTCGGCCAGGTCGACCGTGCTCACCACGCACGCAAGCCCCCGGTCGGACACGACCCGGACGGGCGAGCCGAGCATGCCGGGCACTTCGGCGAACGCCGATTCCGGAAGCGGCCGGGTGATCGCATACATGTACGTGCCGGTCCCGGTCATTCTGCCTGGTCCCTCTCCGTCGTCCGTGTCCCACGATCGGACTCGGGCGCCTCGATGCGGGCGCGCAGCGCACGGTTCTCGTGCACCAGGTCGCGCTGGCCCACCGAGCGTCGACGCTGCCCTTCTCACCCTTCGAGCGCCAGATGATCCGCTCGTCGGGCACCTACTCGACGATGGTCGATTCCCACTCGCGGGTGGGACCACAGCACCTGCGCCTTGAAGGTGAGCTTCTGCTCGTCCTGCTGGTCGACGTTCTCGACCTTCTTCATGAAGCCGGAGAAGTCCTGGAACTGCGTCCACTGGTCGTAGACGACCTGCACGGGTGCGCCGATGTCGATTGCTCGACGATGTTGGTGACCTTGGCTTCCTTGCTCTTGCCCTCTACCCGGGCGCGCCCGGAATCTCACACGCACTTGATGTGTCTGGGACGCCCTGTCCCCGCTTAACAGAGAGCGTGTTTTCAGTTGGAGCGCGAGAGAGGCGTGCGCGAACCCGGAATACTGGACGGCGTGTGCGGGCTCATCGGCTTCCTGTCAGCGGACGGATCTGCGGCCCGAGTCGCACCGGACATCGACGCGGCACTGCACGACATGCGCCACCGCGGCCCCGACGAGGGCGGGGTGTGGCACGACGCCGACGTGGCGATCGGATTTCGCCGGCTCTCGATCATCGACATCGACCGCTCCCATCAGCCACTCCCCTGGCTCGCCGGGCGCTACCAGCTGATCTTCAACGGCGAGATCTACAACTACCTCGAGTTGCGCGAGCGGCTGGCCCGCGAGTTCGGCGCGACGTTCGATACCGACGGCGACGGTGAGGCGATCGTCGCGGGCTATCACTTCCTCGGGCCGAAGATCGTGCGCGAGCTGCGCGGCATGTTCGCGTTCCTGATCTGGGACTCGCAGGAGCGAGTCATGTTCGGCGCGCGCGACTGGTTCGGCATCAAGCCGCTGTACACGTACAGCGACGAGCGTGGTGCGTTCTTCGCGAGCGAGAAGAAGTCGCTGCTCGACGTAGCCGGACCGGACGTCGCGCACGACGTCGACGCCACGTCCCTGCAGCAGTACCTGACGCTGCAGTACGTGCCGGAGCCGGCATCGATGCACACAGCGATCCGGCGCGTCGAGTCTGGTACGTACTTCGTGCTCAAGCCCGGCGAGGCGCTGCACGTGCACCGCTACTTCCACCCCGACTTCGCGATCAAACCCGTCCCGGATGCGGACAAGCTCTACCGGCAGATCGCCGAGGCGCTCGAGGACTCCGTCGAGAAGCACATGCGCGCCGACGTGACCGTCGGTTCCTTCCTTTCCGGCGGCATCGACTCGACCGCGGTCGCGGCGCTCGCCCGCCGGCACAATCCGAAGCTGCTGACGTTCACCACCGGCTTCGAGCGCGAGGGCTACAGCGAGATCGACGTCGCCGCAGAGTCGGCCGAAGCGATCGGCGTCGAACACATCACCAAGGTCGTCAGCGCCGAGGAGATGATGCAGACGCTGCCGCTGATCGTCTGGTACCTCGACGATCCGGTCGCCGACCCGGCCCTCGTCCCCCTCTATTTCATCGCTCGCGAGGCGCGCAAGCACGTCAAGGTCGTGCTGTCCGGTGAGGGTGCCGACGAGCTGTTCGGCGGCTACACGATCTATCGCGAGCCGATCTCGCTGCGGGCGTTCAACTACCTCCCGGCC
>JAICKR010000048.1 GCA_025927835.1 Jatrophihabitans sp.
CCTCTACACGCCGAACACGCAGGACACGTCGAGCCGGTTCGTCGCCTCCCACCTGCTGTACGGCAGCCCGACGATCTTCCCGTTGCCGGACCTGAACCGGACGGCCTTCCTGCTGATGGTGGGCGCGAACCCGCTGGTCTCGCGCGGCTCGATCCTGTCGGCGGGTAACTTGCGCGAGAAGCTCACCGGCATCGTGGCGCGCGGCGGCCGGGTGGTCGTGGTCGACCCGCGTCGGACCGAGACCGCGAAGGTGTTCGAGCACGTCGCGGTGCGCCCGGACGGCGACGCGTGGCTGCTGCTCGCGATGCTGCACGTGATCTTCGCCGAACGTCTGGACGACCGAGACGCCGTGGCCGCCCAGGCCACGGGCGTCGACTCGCTGCGGCGCGCTGCGGAGCAGTGCCCGCCCGACGTTGCCGCGCTCCGGTGCGGCGTCGACGCTGCCGAGATCCGCGCACTCGCGCGCGCCTTCGCCACCGCGCCGTCCGCGACCGCCTACGGCCGCACCGGCGCGTGCCTGGGCCGGCACGCCACGCTCGTCAACGTCCTGCTCGACGCGCTCAACGTCGTCACCGGCAATCTCGACCGGCCGGGTGGCTCGGTGTTCGCGCGGCCGCCGATCGACTTCACCGCGCTGGCGGTGCGGCTCGGGCTGGCGACGTTCGACAGCTTCCGCACCCGGGTCGGCGGGCTGCCCGAGGTGCTGGGCCAACTACCGGCGCCGCTGATGGCCGCCGAGATCGAGACACCGGGCCGCGGACAGATCAAGGCGCTGATCGTGTCGGCCGGCAATCCGGTGCTGTCGGTACCGGGCGCCCACGACCTCGAACGCGCGCTCGGGTCGCTCGAGCTGCAGGTCGGCATCGACCTGTACCTCAACGAGACGCACCGGCACGCCGATTACGTGCTGCCCGCGACGACGTTCTACGAGCGCGACGACCTGCCGCTGCCGCTGTCCGAGACGCTGCTGACCCCGTACCTGCAGTGGACGGACGCCGTGGTCCCACCGCGCGGTGCGGCACGCGACGACTGGCGCATCATCGACGACCTCGCGCGCCAGCTCGGCTTCGCCGCCGTCACCGGTGTCGCCGCGAAGTGGATCGGCACCTCGCGCGTGTCGCGGCTGGCGATGCGGGCGATGGGCCCGGTGGGGCACCGCGCGACACCGGCGAAGGTGGTCGACCTGCTGTTGCGCAGCGGCCGGGACGGCGACCGGTTCGGGCTGCGCCGCGGCGGGCTCAACCTTGCCAAGCTGCGCGGCGAGCCCCGCGGCATCGTCGTCGCCGACCAGGTCGACACCGGGGTCGCAGCCAAGCGCATCAAGCACCGCGACGGGCGGGTGCACCTCGACGACCCGCGCATCGAATCGGAGCTGACCCGCCTGCTCGCGAGCCCGGCGGCGTCCGGTGAGTTCCCGCTGCTGATGATCGGGCGGCGCGAGGTGCGCTCGCACAACTCCTGGCTGCACAACACGCCGAAGTTCCGCGACGGCACGCGCCGGCACCGCGCGCTCGTCAACCCCGCCGATGCCGGCGACGCGGCCGACGGCGCGACCGTCCGCATCGTGTCGGCGCACGGCGCGATCGAGCTGCCGATCGAGCTGAGCGACGACGTCGCACCCGGCACCGTCGCCGTACCGCACGGCTGGGGACATCGCGGTGGTGGCTGGCAGACCGCGAACGCGGCCGGCGGAGCGAACGTCAACGAGATCACCTCGCCGCAGCCGGCTGATCTGGAGCAGCTGTCGGGCATGGCCCACCTCAACGGCGTCCCGGTGCGGCTGGAGAACGTGCCGGCGCCGCGCCGGCCCGAGCACGCCGCGGCGGCGGTGGGCTGACCGTGCAGCGCCCCGGACCGGAATCGCTCGTCTGGCAGCGCCTCGCCGACGACCGCGGCCTGCTGCTCGGCGGCGCGACGCTGCTGCTGCAGGTGGCCGAGCCGACCGTCGGTGCCGGTGTCGAGCAGCACTCCAACTTCAAGGCCGAGCCGTGGCGGCGCCTCTACGGCACGCTGCTCTCGCTGACCACGATCGTGTACGGCACCACCGCGCAGGCCTGCACGGAGGTCGAGCGGCTGCGCCGCATGCACCAGAGCATCCGCGGCGTCGACAAGCAGGGGCGGCATTACTCGGCGCTGCGCCCCGCGCCGTGGGCGTGGGTGCACGGCACGCTCGCCTGGGCCGTCATCCGGCTCAACGAGGTGTTCCGCACGCCGTTCACCGACGCCGAGGCCGAGCAGTACTGGCGCGAGTGGCTCGAGGTGGGCACGCTGCTGGGCGTCCGCGACGGCGACCTGCCGCCCACGTTCGCCGGCTTCTGCGCGCTGATCGACGAGACCGGGCTCGAGGACAACGCGTCGGTGCGCGACGTCGTCGCGTCCGTGTCGGTCATCCCGCCGCCGGTGTGGCTGCGCTTCCTCGGCCCCGTCTGGCGCGCCCTCGTCGGCCGTCCCGTCGGACGTCTCTCCCGGCTGGTCACGATCGGCGCACTGCCGCCGTCGCTGGCCGCCAAGCTCGACCTGCAGCTCACCGCGCGCGAGCAGCGCCGGCTCAACCGGTTCGTCGCGCTCGTCGCCGGCGCCCGGCGCGTGGTGCCGCCGCCGCTGCGGCCCGGCCCGGCGGCGCTGCTCATCAAGTGGCGTTCGCGCCGCCGTTGGGACACCCCACCTGCGAAGGAGATCGATGAAGGAGCAACGGCGCGGCCGCAAGATCGCGATGACGACCGAGGAGCGCGACCAGTTCCTCGCCGATGAGCGCACGTGCCGGGTGGCCACCATCGGCCGGGACGGCCCGCACGCCACGCCGCTGTGGTTCGGCTGGCTCGACGGCTACCTCTGGCTGTACTCCATCGTGAAGAGCCAGCGCTGGACGGATCTGCAGCATGACCCGCGCATCGGCGTCACCGTCGACAGCGGCGTCGACTACTTCGAACTGCGCGGCGTCGAGATCACCGGCAGCGTCGAGGTCGTCGGCGAGGTGCCGCGGCACGGCGAGCCCGACGACGAGCTCGCCGCGATCGAGGCGCTGTTCGCGCGCAAGTACATGGGCGGCGAGGAGATGTTCCACGACCAGCGGCACGCCTGGCTGCGGGTCAAGCCGGCCAAGATCGCCACGTGGGACTTCCGCAAGCTCGCCGACCTCTAGTGCGGACTAGTCGTTGCGCGCCGTCTCCGGTCCGGTGAGCCGGTTCAGCAGCGGCAGCGTGGTCGCGATGACGGCGAGCGACGCGAGCAGGCCCGCGCAGACGATCAGGTAGTACTCCAGTCCCGGCGCCTCCAATGACTCGCGCAACTGGGCGCGCAGGAAGAGGTACGCGGCGAGGAAACCGGCGCCGACCGCGCCCGCGGCGGTGATCACCAGGGGCGCGACCGTCTCGAAGCCGACGACGTTGCGTAGCGTGTGCAACGGCGTGCCGGCGAGGCGCAGCAGGCTGAACGGCCGCTTCCGGTCGGCCAGACCGCCGGCGACGCTGACCGCGAGGCTGCAGCCTGCGATCGGCAGGCTGGTCAGGATCACCACATTGGCCAGCTGGCGGTACGCGTCGAGCAGGCGCGACTGATCGGCGTGTGTCTCGCCGATCGTCTCGGGTGCGAAGGTGTTCGGGAAGCCGAGATCGAGCGCAGTGCGGGCCTGTTCGATCGCGCCCCGCGAGCCGTCCGTGCCGACGACGACGGTGTCGATGCGCAGCTGCTGCAACTGCGTCGTGCTGATGTCGGCGGTAGGCCACGTCGTTGTCGGCATCGGCGAGCTGCCGTCGAGCCCGCCGCCGTAGTTGGGCGTGATCAGCACCGCGCTCGCCCCGGCCGGGCAGTGCCCGAGGGCGGGCACGCCGGCGAAGTCGGCACAGCTCACGAGCTGCTCGATCGGCCCGAACCGCGGGTCGACCCCGGGCGGTCGCTGCGCACCGGGCACCGGCCGGTCGCGGATGAGGGCCACCCCGGTGACCCCCGGAATCGACCGCAAGCGCTGTGTCGTCGCGGCCGTGACGGAAAGGGTCGGCTGGGTCGGCTGCATGGGGTCGAACGCGTCGAACAGGGTGTCGGCGTCGGTGCCGGTGATGCCGTCCGATCCGCCGTTGTTGGCGGCGATGCTCGTGATGATGCCGATGGCACAGGTGCCGACGAACACCGCGAGGACGAGCCCGGTGATGGCGCGGAAACCGGCCTGTGGGTTGTCCGCGAGCCGGCGCGCGGCGAGCAGGCCGGCCGGGCGGTTCGCGCGGCGCGCGACGACGCGCGCGCTCAGCAGCGTCAGCCACGGGCCGAGCGTGACCAGCCCGATCATGACCAGCACCACGCCCGTGACGAACGCCAACGCCTCGATGCCCGGCGCGGTACCGGTGTGCGCACCGATGTCGCGGACGAATGCGAAGTAGCCGAGCTCGCCGATGCCGGCGAGCAGCGGGACGATCCGCCACACGCGTGGCGGGCGCGGTGTGACGCGCCGGGTGACGCCGAGCGGTGAGATGGTCACCCGGCGCAGCGCGAGCCGCGCCGCGACGGCGGCTGCGACCGGCACGCCCACGGCGACGACGCCGACGTCGAGGCCGCTCAGTGCGAGATCGCTGGTGAAGAACCGCTCGCCGGTGAACGGGATGCGCGCCACCTCCGCGCGGAACGCGTAGAAGAGCCCGAAGCCGCCGAGCACGCCGAGCACGGTGGCGAACGCCGATTCGACGGTCGCGATCACCGAGATCTGCCGTGGTGTCGCGCCGACCAGCCGCATCGCGGCGAATCGCTGCTCCCGGCGTGCCGCGGACAGCCGCGTGGCGCCGCCGATGAACACGAGGACGGGGAACAGCAGCGCGGCCGTCACCACGGACAGGATCAGGGTGATGCTGTTGGAGTTCTGGCCCACGCCCACCGCACAGCCGCCATCGCAGCTGCTCGGCACCGTGGTGCTGATCGCGGTCACCTCGTCGGCGCCGCGCTGGTGTGCCAGGTCGGCCACGCGATGCCCGATCACGATGACCAGCGAGTCGGGTGAGGGCAGCGCGGCCGCACCGATCGTGCCGACCTCGCGACCCGGGTACCGGTCGCCGAGTTGGGCGGCGGGCGTGCGGTGCAGCCACGCGGCCAGCGCGGGGGAGGCGTAGTACTCACCTGCCGCGGGCAGCCGCGGGATGCCGGGCGGGACGGGGCTGTGCGGCCCGGTCGCGGCGAGGTCGACCCGGCCGATCAACGAGCCGGAGAAGTAGTCGGCGCGCAGCTGCCACCACAGCGGGTCGGCGGTTCCGGTGCCGCGCGACGCGGGTGCGTCGGAGCCGGCGTAGCCGGTCTCGAGCCAGGCGTAGCGGTCGTTCTGGCTGTTGACCGCGTTGAGGCCGGCCAGTGTCGACAGCAGCAGCCCGACGCCGATCGCGACCGCCACCGCGATCAGCGCCAGCCGGGTGATCGCCTCGCGTCCGCCGCTGAGGGTCAGCCGGAAGCCGAGCCGGATCACACGACGACCCGGTCGTGCGACAACGAGGTCACCTTGCCGTCGCGGACGATCACCTCGCGGTCGGCGTAGGCCGCGACCCGCGGCTCGTGCGTGACCAGCACGACGGTCGTGCCGTGCTCGCGGGCCGCGGTCGAGAGGAGTTCCATCACGCGCTCGCCGGTCAGCGAGTCGAGCGAGCCGGTCGGCTCGTCCGCGAACAGCACCTCGGGACGCGCCACCAGCGCACGCCCCAGCGCGACGCGCTGCGCCTGGCCGCCGGACAGCTCGCCGGACCTGCGCTTGTGCAACCCGTCCAGCTCGAGCCGCTCGAACCACTCGCCGGCCCGGGCCACTGCCTCGCCGCGCCGCACGCCCTTGAGCAGCAGCGGCAGCGCGACGTTCTCCTCGGCGGTCAGTTCGGGGACGAGCTGGCCGAACTGGAAGACGAAGCCGAACCGGTCCCGGCGCAGCGTGCTGCGCTCACCCTCGGAAAGCGTGTCCAGGCGGCGGCCGGCGAAGTGGATCTCGCCGGCCTCGGGGACGAGGATGCCGGCCAGGCAGTGCAGCAGTGTCGACTTGCCGGACCCGGACGGTCCCATCACGGCGAGGATCTCGCCGGCGCGCACCGCGATGTCCGCACCGCGCAGTGCCGGTGTCTGTCCGAACGACAGGTGTATGCCGCGCGCCTGGACCAGCGCGTCCTCCTGTCCGGCGCTCATGACCGCACCGCCTTGGCGAGCGCGTCCAACCTCGCTGCGGTGACATCGATCCAGCGCAGGTCGGCCTCGAGGTGGAACAGGCCGTGGTCGGCGAGCAGCGCGTCGACGGTGTTGCCGGTGCGCTTGAGCTCGGTGAACTCCCGCATCCGCTGCAGGTGTGCGGCCCGCTGGGTGTCGAGGTAGGTCTCGGCGGGACGGTCGGTCATCAGGGCGAGCACGACCTTCGCGAACAGCACGGTCTGCAGATGCGGCTCCGGCTCGACCGGCTCGGCGAGCCAGGCCGCGACCTCGGTGACCCCCTGCTCGGTGATGACGTAACGCTTGCGCTCGGGCCCGGCGCCCGGTTCCGGCTCGCCGGCCGCCACCTTGCCGTCGCGCGCCAGCCGGCCGAGCGTCGCGTAGACCTGGCCGAACGGCAGCGGTTTCCCGCGGCCGAAGAACGCGTCGTAGTCGCGCTTGAGGTCGTAGCCGTGGCTCGGCTCGCGCTCGAGCAGGCCCAGCAACGTGATCGGCACCGTCATGACCGCAGGTCTACACTGCGCGTATACTCTCCGTCAATACAGACGGTCCGGCCCGGTTCTCAGCCGAACTCGACGCCCTGGGCGAGCGGGAGCTCGGTGGAGTAGTTGACGGTGTTGGTCGCGCGGCGCATGTAGGACTTCCAGGCGTCCGAACCCGACTCGCGGCCGCCACCGGTCTCCTTCTCGCCTCCGAACGCGCCGCCGATCTCCGCACCGGACGGGCCGATGTTGACGTTCGCGATGCCGCAGTCCGAACCCGCCGCCGAGAGGAACTGCTCGGCCTCGCGCAGGTTGGTCGTGAAGATCGACGACGACAGCCCCTGCGGGACGTCGTTGTGCATCGCGAGCGCCTCGTCGAAGTCGTCGTAGGCCAGTACGTAGAGGATCGGCGCGAACGTCTCGGCCTGCACGATGTCCGACTGCGTGGGCATGCGCACGACGGCGGGCTGCACGTAGTACGCGCCCGGCGCCTCGTCGGCGAGCACGCGGGCGCCGCCGGCGAGTACCTCACCGCCGTTGGCGCGGGCCTTCTCGAGCGCGGCCGCATAGCCGTCGTAGGCCGCCTCGTCGACGAGCGGGCCGACGAGCGTGCCGGACTCCAGCGGCGAGCCGATGGGCAGGGACTCGTAGGCCGCCGTGACGCGGGTGACGAGTTCGTCCACCACCGAGCTGTGCGCGATGACGCGGCGCAGCGTGGTGCAGCGCTGGCCGGCGGTGCCCGCCGCGGAGAACACGATGCCGCGCACGGTGAGGTCGAGATCGGCGGACGGCGCCACGATCGCCGCGTTGTTGCCGCCCAGCTCGAGCAGCAGCTTGCCGAAGCGCGCGGCGACCCGCGGTGCGACGGCCCGGCCCATGCGGGTCGAGCCGGTGGCGCTGAGCAGGGCGACGCGCGGGTCGTCGACGAGCGCCTCGCCGACGTCGGCGCGGCCGAGCACGACGGACGACAGGGCGGTGGGGGCGCCGGCGCGGCGGGCCGCCTCGGTGGCCAGCGCCTGGCAGGCCAGCGCGGTGAGCAGCGTCTTCTCCGACGGCTTCCACACCACCGCGTCGCCGCAGACGAAGGCGAGGGCGGCGTTCCACGACCACACCGCGACCGGGAAGTTGAACGCGCTGATGACGCCGACGACCCCCAACGGGTGCCACTGCTCCATCATCCGGTGCCCGGGCCGCTCGGAGGCGATCGTCAGGCCGAAGAGCTGGCGCGACAGGCCGACGGCGAGGTCGCAGATGTCGATCATCTCCTGGACCTCGCCGAGGCCCTCGGAGCGGATCTTGCCGGCCTCGATCGAGACGAGCGCGCCGAGATCGTCCTTGTGCTCACGCAGCAGCTCGCCGAGCTCGCGCACGAATGCGCCGCGGACGGGTCCCGGGACGGTGCGCCACTCGCGGAACGCGTCCTGGGCGGCGGCGACGGTCTCGGCGACCTCGGCCGGCGAGTGTGCACGCAGCCGGGCGAGCTCGCCGCCGGTGATGGGCGAATGAGCGACCAGGTCGCCGGCCGGGTCTCCTGTGGCCAGGTCTGTGAGGACACCGAGGCGCGTCAGGATCGCTGACGTCTCGGCGGCCAGACTGTCGTGGTCGGGCAGCGTCATTGAAGGTGCTCCTTGGCGGGGGGTAGCTCCAGGGTATTCGGCCGCGGGAGTGCACGTTGCCGGGCAAAGGTCAAGGCTCCCTTTGCACCGATTCGCGAGGTACGGTCGGCGCCACCGATCCGCGTTCATTGGCCAGCCCCACCCACACCGCGGGAGGACCATCGTGCGGTTCCGCTACTTCGACCCACATCAGCAGTCCACCGTCGAAGGTGAGCTCACCGTGGGTGCCGAGGTCGCGGAACTCGTCGGGCTGGTGACGCAGCTGCGCGCCGACTGCTCGCCGGCGCTCGAGCTCAACGGGCGGGACGGCTCCTCGCTCGTGCTCGGCATCGCGCGCGACCGCGCCGTCATCCTCTGGACCTCGGCGGACGGGACGACGAGCCACAGCGTGGGCGGGCCGCACGACGAGCGTGTGCACTTCGACTACTTCGGCGCCATCACCCAGGTGCCCGGGCACTACACCGTCCCGCTCACGACCGCGGTGGACGCGGCCGGCGGGTACGTCGACCAGTACCACGGGGCCGGTGCGTGGCCCTCCGTACCGCTTGCTGTCGACTGATTTGCCCGACTCGCCCGGTAATTCGCGCAGATCTAGCAGCATCTCGACTTGACGGCGTGGAACGACACGCGTGTAATTCCCTACGTGGTATTCGCTTCACCCCACTCCCACTCACGGAGGGCGTCGTGACTGAACTGTCCAGCGCCGCCAGTATCGATGAGCTCGCTGACATCTTCGGCCTGCCCGAGGAAGCCAGCTGGCAGGAGCGCGCTCTGTGCTCCCAGACGGATCCGGAGGCCTTCTTCCCCGAGAAGGGCGGTTCCACCAGGGAGGCGAAGCGCATCTGCACGGGGTGCGAGGTCCGCGGCGAGTGCCTCGAGTACGCGCTCGAGCACGACGAGCGCTTCGGCATCTGGGGCGGACTGAGCGAGCGTGAACGCCGCCGGTTGAAGAAGCGCGCGATCTGACGCGCTTCAGCGCGGCGGATCGATCTCGTCCACGTCGCGGCCGAGGAACTCGGCCGCCAGGTCTACGACGACCATGAAGACGAGGTCGGCGCGGTCGTCGAGGTCGAGCGCGCGGGCCTCGATCGGGCGCCGGTAGACGACAATCACCGGCTGCTCGATCTCGGGCAGCCCGTCGCGGAACAGCCGGCCGAGCGGCACGCCTCGGTCGACGACGGTGTCCGGGTCGAACCCGGATTGCGCTTCGCTTGGCGGCACGTCCTCGACGGCGAACTCGAGCGCGGCGATCTCGGCCGCCCAATGCTCCTCGAGTTCCTCGACCGCGTCCATCACCAGGTCGTCGAACTCCTCGCCGCGGGTGCGGTGCAGCGGCACCTCGACGGGCGCAAGCTGGCCGCGAATGCCGCGGCCGCGCCGGTCCCGCCGCCGGGGCGGGCGGTTGGCGGGCCGGCGGGATTGACGCACGAGGTCATTATCCGCCGCGCCTTCCGAGCGTGCGTGACGCGAGCCGCTATGGTCCCGAGCGTGCCAGTTGTGCGGCGATGCACTCGGACGGGCTGCGCCCGCTCCGCGGTCGCCACGCTGACCTACGCCTACGCCGACCTGATGGCGGTCGTGGGCCCGCTCGCCAGCTTCGCCGAGCCGCACTCCTACGACCTGTGCGAGGAGCACGCGCTGCGCCTGACGGTGCCGCGCGGCTGGGAGGTGCTGCGCCACGTCGGCGAGTTCCCGGCGCCGATCCCGCACGCCGACGACCTCGAGGCGCTTGCCGACGCGGTGCGCGAGGCCGCCCGCACCGAGCCCATCGGCCGCCCCGTCGAGGGCGACGCGCTGACCGGCCGGCGCGGTCACCTGCGGGTCGTCCCACCCGCCAACTAGCCCGACCTCACCTGCGCCGCGTCGGCGTTCGTTAGGTTTAGCGACGTGGACCTGTCGGCACTCGTCAAGGCGTACGACGTTCGCGGCATCGTTCCCGATCAACTCGACGAGTCGATCGCCCGCGCGATCGGCGCGGCGTTCGTCGACGTGACCGGTGCCCAGCAGATCGTCACCGCACACGATATGCGCGAGTCCGGGCCCGGCCTGGCCCGCGCCTTCGCCGAGGGCGCGCTGCATCGCGGCGCCGCGGTGGTGGAGGCGGGGCTCTCGTCCACCGACATGCTCTACTTCGCGTCCGGCCATCTGGGCCTGGCCGGGGCGATGTTCACGGCGAGCCACAACCCGGCGCAGTACAACGGCATCAAGATGTGCCGGGCGAACGCGGTGGCCATCGGGCAGGACTCCGGGCTCGCCGAGATCCGTGACGCCGCTCAGCACTACCTCGACAACGGGCTGCCGGCAGCCGCGACGCCGGGCTCCGTCGAGCAGGTCGACCTGCTGCGGCCCTACGCCGAGTACCTGCGCAACCTCGTCGACCTGTCCGGCATCCGTCCGCTCAAGGTCGTCGTCGACGCGGGCAACGGGATGGGCGGCTACACCGTGCCGGCCGTGCTCGGCGACGCGGCGCTGCCCGCGCTGCCGTTGACAATCGTCCCGCTCTACTTCGAGCTCGACGGGACGTTCCCCAACCACGAGGCCAACCCGCTCGAGCCGGCCAACATCGTGCACCTGCAGCGCATGGTCGTGGCTGAGCAGGCCGACATCGGCATCGCGTTCGACGGAGATGCAGACCGCTGCTTCGTGGTGGACGCCGCGGGCAACCCGGTGTCGCCGAGCGCGATCACCGCGCTCGTCGCGACCCGCGAACTCGCCAAGGCGCCGGGCAGCGTGGTGATCCACAACCTGATCACGTCGCACGCGGTGCCTGAGATCGTGCGCGAGCACGGCGGCGAGCCGGTCCGCACCCGCGTCGGCCACTCGTTCATCAAGGGCGAGATGGCGCGCGCTGGTGCGGTGTTCGGTGGCGAGCACTCGGCGCACTACTACTTCCGCGACTTCTGGTTCGCCGACACCGGGATGCTCGCCGCGATGCACGTCCTCGCCGCCCTCGGTGAGCAGTCGAGGACGCTGGCCGAACTCACCGCGGAGTTCTCCCGCTACGTCGCGTCCGGCGAGATCAACTCGACGGTCGACGACCAGGCCAAACGGGTTGCCGCAGTGCACGCCGCGTTCGCCGAGCGGGCCGCGAGCGTCGACGAGCTGGACGGGCTCACCGTCGAGCTCGAGGACGGCACCTGGTTCAACGTGCGCGCGTCGAACACCGAGCCGCTGCTGCGCCTCAACGTCGAGGGTCCGACCGAACAGGCCATGGCCGCGGTGCGCGACGAGGCGCTCGCCGCGATCCGCGGATGACAGGAGGCGTCATGCCCATCGACGAAGTCCTGCTCGAGATGCTCGCCTGCCCGAGCAACGACCACGCCCCGCTGCGCGAGGAGACCCGCGACGGCGCCGAGGTGCTGGTCTGCACCAGCTGCCTGTCGACATTTCCGGTCGACGACGGCATCCCCGTCCTGCTGCTCGACGAGGCGACCCCGGGACCGCGCGGGCTGGGCGTGCCGGCCGACCCTGCCTGATGTAGATGGCCTTCGACGAGGGGTTGCTCGACGACCAGGCGCGCATCGAGCAGCGCGACGAGCACCGGCTGCTGTGGGCGCTGGCGACCGCCGGTGCGCAGGTGCGGCGGGCGGTCGAGACCGTCGGCGACTTCGGTATCGAGCGGCTGCGCGGCGGCGAGCTGCCGCGCGCGATGCTGGTGGCCACCGACTCCGCCCCCTCGGCGGGCTCGCGGCTGATCACCCGGCTGAGCTGCACGCGCACCCCGGCCCTCACCTGGCACGGTGTCGACCTGCCGCGCTGGGCCGGCCCGGCCGACGCACTGCTCATCGGCTCGGTCGACGGACGTCATCCACGTCTCGCCGAGCTGACCGCCGAGGGCGCACGCCGCGGCCTTGCGATGGCCGTCGTGGCGCCGCCCGGCAGCCAGGTTGCGGCCGCGGCGGAGCGGGCGCCGCTGCACGAGCTGCCGCGCGACCTGCACCCGCGGGCCGCGCGCTGGTCGGTGCTCACCCCGCTGCTGCAGGCGCTCGACGTGTTGGGCGTGAACCCGATCCCGTCCGGCCTGCTCATCGAGGTTGCCGATGCCCTCGACGAGAAGGCCGAGGTGTGCAAGCCGGAGGGCGACGCGTTCGTCAACCCGGCGAAGGCCCTGGCCATCGAGTTCTCCGACGCGATCCCGCTCATCGTCGGGGCGGGGGCGCTCGCCGGTGTTGCCGCGCGCGCGATCTCCGACGCGCTGCAGCAGTTCTCGGGCGTGACGTCGGTGTCGGTGTCGCTGCCCGACGGGGTGGGCCGGGCCGGCTCGTTGCTGCGCGGTGCAGGACCCGTCCCCGTCGACGACTTCTTCCGCGATCGCGTCGACGACGTGCCCTCGGCGCGTCCCCGGCTGCTCGTCGTCGGCGACGACGGCACGGCTGACGACGTGCTGCTCGGCGACCGTTCGGACGCGCAGATCCAGCTGGACGAGACGGCCGCGCGCCGGGCGGCGCGGGCGTTGCACGACCTCGCGGCCAACCTCGGGCTGCGGCACTCGAGTGTCGACGTGCCCAACGGTGACCCGCTCGCCCGCTTCGCCGCGGCCGCCGCGTTCGGTGAGTTCACCGCCGCCTATCTCGCGCTCGGGCTCGGCCTCGATCCCGGTTCGGCCGGGCCGGCCGAGCGTGCGCACTGAGGTGGCGCAGTGAGCGCATCGGGCGGGACGCGCGCGATCGTCGCCGCGCTGTCGGCGAACGCCGGCATCGCGGTCATCAAGTTCATCGCGTTCGCCGTCACCGGTTCGGCCTCGATGCTGGCCGAAGGCGTGCACTCGGTGGTCGATTCGGGCAACCAGGGACTCTTGCTGCGCGGCGGTCGCTCGGCCAACCGTGAGGCGACCGCGCAACATCCGTTCGGCTACGGACGCGACCGTTACGTGTACGGCTTCCTCGTCGCGCTCATGCTGTTCTCCGCGGGTGGGCTGTTCGCCCTGTACGAGGGCGTGGAGAAGATCCGGCACCCGCACCATCTCGACAGCGTCGTCGTCGCCGTGGTCGTGCTCGTCGTGGCGATCGCGCTCGAGTCGTTCTCGCTGCGCACCGCGATCGTCGAGTCCGCCAAGGTCAAGGGCGACGACACCTGGCTCGGTTTCATCCGGCACGCGAAGAACCCCGAGCTGCCGGTCGTGCTGCTCGAGGACGTCGCGGCGCTGCTCGGCCTCGTGTTCGCGCTCGCCGGCGTCGGCCTGAGTTCGCTGACGCACGAGCCGCGGTGGGACGGCATCGGCACGTTCGCGATCGGCGTGCTGCTGGTGTCCGTTGCGGTCATCCTCGTCATCGAGACCAAGAGCCTGCTCGTCGGTGAGGCGGCCGCGCCGCACGAGGTGGCGCGCATCGAGGCCGAGCTCACCGGCCCCGGCATCGACCGGGTGATCCATCTGCGCACCATGCATCTCGGGCCGGACGAACTGCTCGTCGGCGCGAAGCTCGCCATGCCGGCCAGTGCCACGCTGCCGCAGATCGCCGCGGCGATCGACGAGGCGGAGCTGCGGGTGCGGGCCGCGGTCCCGTCCGCGCGGGTGATCTACCTGGAGCCCGACCTGGATCGCGGGCCGTGACCGGCGTCGTCGCGCTCGACGGCGCGATCCGGCACTACGAGTGGGGCTCGCACACCGCGATCCAGCAGCTGCTCGGCGTCGAGCCGAACGGGCGGCCGGCGGCCGAGCTGTGGTTCGGCGCGCATCCCGACGACCCGTCCCACGCGCCGGCCCGCGGCGCGCGGCTGGACGAGCTGATCGCGGCCGATCCCGAGGGCATGCTCGGCGCGCACAGTGTCGCAGCGTTCGGGCCGCGGCTGCCGTTCCTGCTCAAGGTGCTCGCCGCGGACACGGCGCTGTCCATTCAGGTGCACCCGAACCGGGCGCAGGCCGAGGACGGCTTCGCCCGTGAGGACGCCGCAGGAATCGCGCGGGACGCGCCTGACCGCACCTATCGCGACCCCAATCACAAGCCGGAGCTGCTCTGCGCGCTTACCCCGTTCGACGCGCTGTGCGGGTTCCGGCCGGTCGAGGCGACGCTGTCGCTGCTCGCGTCGTTGGACGTGCCGGAGGTGGCGTTCGTCGCCGACCTGCTGCGCGGCCCCGACCCGCTGCGCGCAGCTTTCACCGCGATACTCACCCACGACGATCCGGCGCCGATGGTCGACGCCGTCGCGGCGCGGGCGGCCGATGCGGACGACGGGCCGCTGCATGCGGTGCGGCTGGCGGCTGAGCACTTCCCGCACGACGTCGGGCTCGTGGTGTTGCTGCTGCTGAACTACGTGCGACTCGCGCCCGGCGAGGCGATCTTTCTCGGCGCAGGCAACGTGCACGCCTACCTGCGCGGCACCGGTGTCGAGGTGATGGCGAACAGCGACAACGTGCTGCGCTGCGGGCTGACCCCGAAGCATGTCGACGTCGCGGAACTGTTGCGCATCACCGACTTCACCGCGCTCGCCGAGCCGCGCTGGCCGTCCGTCGGTGGCCGGTTCGACGTGCCGGTGCCGGATTTCAGCCTCACCCGGCTCGACGTCGACGAGCCGACCGGCCTCGACGCGGGCGGGCCGTGCATCGTCCTCACCGCGTCGGGCTCGCTGTCGGTCGACGACGTGCCGGCCGCGCAGGGTCACGGCGTGTTCGTCCCGGCCGGACATCGAACGACGATGTCCGGGACGGGTCAGGCGTTCGTGGCGACGGTCGGCACCTGACCTCACCCCCGCCGGCGCGCGAACCACACCTCCTCGACCGGCCACTGCTTCGCCCAGTCGGCGGTGACGAACTCGACGTCGCGTTGCGCGTCGTCGGGTGCGAACACCTCGACCATGTCCTCGACCTCGAAGCCGTTCGCGCGCAGCACCCGGATCCAGTCGCCGTGGCCGAGGTGGAACTCGACACCGGGGTCGGACTCCCAGCTCATCCGGCGCAGGCCGGCCTGCGGGCGCAGCAGCCGTTCGCCGGCGACGCCGACGTCAGGCACGCACAGCATCAGCAGCGTCGCGTTGCGCAGGAACACCAGCCGACCGCCCGGGCGAAGCAGCCGCTGGAAGCGCAGGTCGAACTCCTGCTGCATCAAGCGCGCAGTCGCAAGCTGCTTCGAGGAGTTGTCGAGCCCGACGGGCCGTGCCCCGGCCCGCGCTGCCCACGCGGAGACGTATGCCGTGCCGCAGCCGAGCTCGAGCACGTCGATGCCGCCGCTGGTTTTCGCCTGCCGGGTGGGTCGGGTGGGGCGCTGCGGTAGCGATGTCCAGTGGGGGTGGTGATCTCGACCTCGTTGGGTGCCTTGTCATGCTCGAGAACCGTGGCGTTCCAACCGGGTGCTTCTTTGGCGTAGTTGCACGCTTCGCACAGACCTTGGCCTTGGTCGACACTCGTCGGCCCGCCGTGGCGGTGTGCGTTGACGTGGTCGAACTGCCTGATCGGAGCTTCGCAATACGGAGTGCGGCACCACTGGTCACGTAGCCGGATGAAGCGGCGCTGGGCGGGGGTGAAGCAGCGCTGCTTGGAGTCCATGGCAACGAGCTCGCCGGTGCGTGGAGAGACGAACAGGCGCCGGAGCCACATCGGGGTGTCGGCCGACGCCTGGTGGATGAGGTCGCGGGCGAGATCGGACGGGATAGGTCCGTAGCCCTCGGCGTGCACCGGCGCGTCACTGTCCGCACCGTCGGTCTTCAGCAGGGTGTCGGCGGCCATGACGAGGTTGAGGGCGAGGGGCACGTTCTCGGCGTGGGTCTGTCCGGTGAGGCGTTCGACCAAGGTGTCCGCCATGATCTGGCCGCGGCCGCGCTCATCGCCGGCGGCGGTGGTGGAGTCGGCGGCGCTCCCGAGGTTGGCATAACACGCGACAGCCTCGGCGACCGGGAGCAGCGCACTGAGCCGGGCCATCGCGTCCGGTGCCGGGCGCAGCGAGACGTGCCGGTCGGCGACGGCGTTGCGGGCGCGGGCGACGAACCCGTCGGGATCGAGCCGGTAGCCGATCCGCCGGGCCTCGGCCTCGGTGCGCTTGTCGCCCAGCACCGCGAGCTGCGGCGCGAGTTCGGAGTCCAACTCCGCGCGGTGTTCGCGGGACAGGAACACCGACTCCTTTGCGATCACCATGGCGCGCCACTCGCTCGTTCGCCCGACCGAAAGTTCGCGGAAGGTGGCGGGCAGTTCCGTGGTCAGGATCGTCGCCCACCCGACGTAGCGTGCAGCCGCGGCGGGAGAGATCCGCCTCGCCAGCGCGACCTGCGAGGCGATACCGCGCCCGATCTCGCCGGCGCCGAGTCCCGCCTCGGCCTGCGCGGCCCGCTGGGAGGCGGCGAACGACGCGGTCTCGCGTGCTTGGGCGGCTGCGGCCGCGGCTTTGAGTTCTTCGAGGTCGCGGATGCGGTCGATGCGGGTGGCATCGTCGACATCCGCATCGAGGTGGGTCAGGGTGTCGATCACCCCCGCCAGGTTCGCATCGCTCATGCATACGATTTTAGGCGAACGCAACCCCCATTTCTCGGGTTTCCCGCAATCTGTGGACAAGTAGAGCCATTCAGCACGTCCGTCCACAGCCAGTCGAAAATCGGCCGAAACCGTCACCCGAAAGTGCTAGCCGACCACCAGCCCAACTCCTCGTCGGCGAGCTCTTGTCCTTCACCCAGCAGTCGGATCAGTGATCTCGGAAGCGAACAGAATCGCCCCGGTCTGCGTGTCCCGAATCAGGAACAGGAACGGGTGGTTGAGATTCACTTCCGGTCCGCTGAATGGCTGAGCCGACAACGGAATCATGCTGACTCCGGTCACGGCCGCAGCGGTCGTTCCCTTTTCGCCCACCTGCAGATAGTCACGCTGGATGACCTGGTCGACCTTGGTCGGCGTCGGACTCAGATTGGGGAACTGCGCAGCATCACCGAAAGCCCGCCGCATACCCAGTGCCTGGAGGACCGGCTTAAGATCAATTTTCGACGTGGTGGTGAATCGCGGCATCGCGACCGACTGGTCCGGCCGTAGTGACAACGCAATCGAATCGAGTTTGTCCGGGCTCAGCCCTGCGACGAACCTGCCGAGGGAGCCCGATGTCGGCATGACCGCGAGCGCGGTGAACCGGTCGCCGCGATAGGGCAGTTCTACCGCTTGATAGTCCGACGTTGCCAAGGCGCGCAGCCCGAGGCGAGCGTGCATGAACTTCGCGGTCACCCTCGTCCCGTCGGCGCGGGTGAAGGGTTGGTCGTTCGTGGCCAAGCCGTCGAAAGGCGTGGCCCAGGCAGCGTGGAAGTACACCGCGTTGGCCAGCACGAGCACGGTCGTCGGATCGAGCTGGTCGAACAGCTTGGTGATCTTGCCGTGCGTGTGGTCGGACGTCCACGCGTCGAGCGCCTTCAGCGCACCATCCATGTCGTGCTCGAAGTCGACCTGCCAGACACCGCTGCGGTAGTACGCAGCGAGCGCATCGAGGAATGCCGGACGCAGCTGGAAGCCCTGCTGCTGCCAGAGGCTGTTCGCCGAGTCGAACTGGATGCCCGCCGTCGCCGCGGCGGCGCTCAGCTCGTTCGTGAGCGCAGCCAACCCGGCGTTCTGGTCGTCCGTCGTGACGCCCGAAGCCTGCAGCGCGTGCGAGATCTCGGTGGCGGTCTGCCCCCTCGCGCCGTTCTGCAGCATGCCGAGCGCGAGGTACAGGCTCACCGGCGAGACGGAGACGTTCGAGCCGTCGGCCACCTTGTTCAGCAGCGCGAGACCGAGCCGCTGCTCGGCCATTGAGACCGGGGCCAGAGCCGAGGCGTCGACGGCGGACGGCTTCGTGTCGGCGACGAGCTGCACCGCGCCGTGCGGACCCTTGACCGTGTGCACGTGCCCGCGCAGAGGGACGGCGGCATGACGATGGCCAGCGCTGCCCCCCAGCGACAGCGCGATGCCAACCGCTGCGGCGAGCACGACCGCGACCCCGCCGGTCCACTTCGCGCGCCTGCGCCGCACGGCAGTCCGGCGCACCGTGTCGGGTGCGCGCCAACCGCTCGTGACAGGCGTCCGCCGTGCCAGCACCCGCAGCGGGGCGCCCGCCCGCTCATGGTCGTGCACCTCGTCCGGCTCGGTATCAGTCACGTCGAAACCTCCTCGGTCGCCTCAGCGGGAGAGAGGAGGACCGCCAGGTCGCGCCGGCCGCGCGACAGCCACGACTTCACCGTGCCGACCGGCGCGCCGAGTTGGCGCGCGACCTCTACGACCGGCAGGCCGACCAGGTGGTGCAGCACGATCGCCTCGCGCTGTTGCCGCGGCAGACCTGCCAGCGCGGCAACGACCGCGCGCTGCTCGTCGTCCCACGCCACCGCGGTGTCGGCCCGCTGGCCCAGCACCAAGCGCCTCGCCCGCCGCCAGCGGCTGACGGCGAGATTGTGCGCGACCCGCCGGACCCAGCCTTCCGGGTCGGCCAGCCCGCTGACGTAGGTCCAGCGCGTCCACGCTCGGACGAACGCCTCCTGGACATGGTCGCCGGCCTCGGCCGGATCGCCGGTCAGTGCCGCGATCTGCACGGTCAGCCGGTCCCGGACGCGCAGGTAGAAGTCGTCGAACTCGAGCGCGTCGAGATCCGGCACCGGCCCTCCTCACCCAAGACACGCGCGAACGCACGACGAGGTTGCAACGAGCTATCCGATGTGACGGTCCGTAGCGGACGATCCGTTGCAGGCCTGCGCCCGACTGGAAATCTGACACAACCGTGGTAGGTTCGCCGGTGATGCAGTCCTTGTCCATGCAGCAGGCAGCCGAGGCCACCGGATGGTCGCAGCGCATGCTGCGCTACCTCGAGCAGGCCGGCCTGGTGGCCGCCCTTCGCACGCCCGGCGGGCACCGACACTACGGACCCCGCCAGATCGAGCGTCTGCAGCGGCTCAAGGACCTCATCGACGGGCACGACCTGGGCATCACCGAGGTCGCGTTCGAACTGCGCATGCGCACCGATCCGGAACTCTCCCGGGCCGTGGACGAATGGTTCGGCCCGGTCCATCGCTTCGCCGCACCACCTGAGGCCGGCATCTTCCGCCGGCTCGCAACGGACGAGCAGCCCTATCCCGAAGGAGCACCTGTGGCACTCACCCTGACCCCCGATTCGGCCGGCAGCGTCAAGGACTTCAAGGTCGCCGACCTGTCGTTGGCCGAGTTCGGTCGCAAGGAGATCACCCTCGCCGAGCACGAGATGCCCGGCCTGATGGCGCTGCGCCGCGAGTTCGGCCCGAGCCAGCCGCTCAAGGGCAAGAAGGTCGCCGGCTCGCTGCACATGACAGTGCAGACCGCCGTGCTCATCGAGACGCTCACCGCTCTCGGCGCCGACGTGCGCTGGGTCAGCTGCAACATCTTCTCCACCCAGGACCACGCGGCCGCCGCGATCGTCGTCGGCCCGAAGGGCACCGTCGACAACCCGCAGGGCGTCGCCGTCTACGCGTGGAAGGGCGAGACGCTCGAGGAGTACTGGTGGTGCACCGAGCAGATGCTCACCTGGCCCGACGGCAGCGGCCCCGACTCCATCGTCGACGACGGCGGTGACGCCACGCTGCTGATCCACATGGGCACCGAGTACGAGGCCGCCGGTGTCGTGCCGCAGCCGGACGAGAACGACTCCGAGGAGTACCGCGTCATCCTCGACGTGCTGCGCCGCTCCGTCGCCGAGCACCCCGGCAAGTACACCCGCATGGGCGCCGGCATCATCGGCGTCACCGAGGAGACCACCACCGGCGTCCACCGCCTCTACGAGTTCGAGCGTGCGGGCACGCTGCTCTTCCCGGCGATCAACGTCAACGACTC
>JAICKR010000172.1 GCA_025927835.1 Jatrophihabitans sp.
GGCGCTCTCGCTCGTCGCCACGATGATGTCGCTCGGCGCGTTCTACGTCATCGAGCAGGGGCCGTTCCTCGGGCTGGTGCAGATCATCGTCTACACCGGCGCGATCATGATCCTGTTCCTGTTCGTGCTGATGCTCGTCGGCCGGGACGCCTCCGACTCCATCGTCGAGACGCTGCGCGGGCAACGGTGGGCGGCGGCGGTCGCCGGCATCGGGTTCGCCCTGCTCGTCGCCATCTCGGTCGGACGCGCGTTCAACGGACAGCACCCGGCCGACCTGAACTCCGCGGACACGAACGCGAACGGCTCCAACGTGCAGTCGATCGCCCGGCTGCTGTTCACGAAGTACCTGTTCGCGTTCGAGCTCACGTCCGCGCTGCTGATCATCGCGGCGGTCGGTGCGATGGTGCTCGCGCACATCGAGCGTGACGGGCCGCGGCGGACGCAGAAGTCCTACGCCCGCGAGCGCATCCGCTCCGGACGGCCGCAGCCGCTGCCCGGCCCGGGCGTGCTCTCCACCGGCAACTCGATCGGCACGCCGGCGCTGCTGCCCGACGGCAGCATCGCGCACGAGTCGCTGATGGTCGGCACCGAGGAGTTCCCGCCGCACGTCACGTCCCCGCGCCGCCTCGATCCGGCCGAGTACGACGAGAGCGAGGTGCGGCAATGAGCACCCCACGAAATCGCTCCGCAGAAGGCACTCCACGATGCGGGGACCCCGCATGACCCCGACGTACTACCTCGTGCTCAGCGCGGCGCTGTTCACCATCGGCGCGGTGGGTGTGCTCGTGCGCCGCAACGCGATCGTGGTGTTCATGTCGGTCGAGCTGATGCTCAACGCCGTCAACCTCTCGCTCGTGACGTTCTCGCGCATCAACGGCGATCTGCAGGGCCAGATCATGGCGTTCTTCGTCATGACGGTCGCGGCCGCCGAGGTCGTGGTGGGCCTCGCGATCATCATGACCATCTTCCGTACCCGTCGTTCCGCGTCCGTCGACGACGCGAACCTCCTGAAGTACTGAAGGGACGACCTTGACCACCGCAACCGGGATCCAATCAGGGGTCTGGCTGCTCGTCGCGATCCCCGCGCTGTCGGCTGCCGTGCTGCTGCTCGCCGGCAAGCGCGCGGACAAATGGGGGCCGTGGCTCGGCGGCCTGATCACGGTGCCCCTGTTCGGCTACGCCCTCGCGCTGTTCTTCTCGGTCAAGGGCCAGCATGACCGCGAGATCGACAAGCACCTGTTCAGCTGGATCCCGGTCGCCGGGTTCCACGTCGACGCCGGCATGCTGCTCGACCCGCTCTCGATCATCTTCATCCTGCTGATCACCGGCGTCGGCGGCCTGATCCACATCTACGCCATCGGCTACCTGTCGCACGACGAGGGCGCCCGGCGGTTCTTCGGCTACTTCAACCTGTTCGTCGCGGCGATGCTGCTGCTCGTCCTCGCCGACAGCTACCTGCTGCTCTACGTCGGGTGGGAGGGCGTGGGCCTCACGTCCTACCTGCTCATCTCGTACTACTACAACCGCAACTCGGCGGCGACGGCCGGCAACAAGGCGTTCTTCGCGAACCGCGTCGGTGACGTCGGCCTCTCGCTGGCAATCATGATCATGTTCGCCTACTTCGGCCGGACGGACTACGCGCACCTGCTGTTCGGCAACGTGCAGTACACGAAGGGCGTCGCAGCCGCGATCGGGCTGATGCTGCTGCTCGGCGCATGCGGCAAGTCGGGCCAGTTCCCGCTGCAGACCTGGCTGCCAGACGCGATGGAGGGCCCGACCCCGGTGTCCGCGCTCATCCACGCGGCCACCATGGTCACCGCCGGCGTCTACCTCATCGCCCGGTCGGCGGCGATCTTCGAGGCCTCGCAGGCGACCCGCACTGTCGTCACGATCATCGGCGCGATCACCCTGCTGTACGGGTGTATCGCCGGCTGCGGGCAGGACGACCTGAAACGGGTGCTCGCGAACTCCACGGTGAGCCAGATCGGTTACATGTTCCTGGCCGTCGGGCTCGGCAAGGGCGTGTTCGCGATCGGCCTCATCCACCTGCTCGGCCACGGTTTCTTCAAGGCCGCGCTGTTCCTGTCGGCCGGTTCGGTCATGCACGCGATGAACGACCGCATCGACATGCGCCGTTTCGGCGGGCTGTGGCGGGTCATGCCGATCACGTTCGCGGTGTTCGGCTGCGGCTACCTCGCGATCATCGGCTTCCCGTTCGCCACCGGCTTCTGGACGAAGGACAAGATCATCGAGGCGGCGTTCGACAAGGGCGGGACGTCGGGCTACGTGCTCGGCATCTGCGCGCTGCTCGGCGCCGGCATCACCGCGTTCTACATGACCCGCGCGCTGGTGATGACGTTCCTCGGCGAGAAGCGCTGGGAGGACGACGTCCACCCGCACGAGGCGCCGCGCATCATGACCTGGCCGATGCTGGCGCTCGGCGCGCTCTCGCTGGTCGGCGGCTGGCTGCTGATCGCGGGCGGCAACGTGCAGAAGTGGCTCGAGCCGTCCGTCGGCCCGAGCATCGAGGTCGGCGCGCACACCATCAACAAGTGGGTGCTGGTCGCCATCACGCTGGTCGTCGTCGCCATGGGCGTCGCGGGCGGCTGGGTCGCGTTCGGCACCCGTCCGGTGCCGGTGACCCCGCCGATGGGCGTCTCGCCGGTGACCACGCTGTCACGGCGCAACCTGTTCGCCGACGCGTTCAACGAGGCGGTGCTGATGCGTCCCGGCCAGTGGCTCACCCGGGCGCTGGTGTTCTTCGACAACCGCGGCGTCGACGGCGTCGTCAACGGCGCCGCGGCAGGCTTCGGCGGCGGATCGGCGCGACTGCGCAGGATGCAGAACGGGTTCGTCCGTAGCTACGCACTCTCGATGCTCGCCGGCACGATCGCCGTCGTCGCGGTGCTCCTGGCGGTGCGATTCCAGTGAGCCAACACAACCCGGCACTGCTCATCCTCACCGCGCTCCCGCTCGTCGGCGCGCTGGCGGTCTTCAGCCTGCGCGAGGCGCAGGCCAAGCTCGCCAAGCAGCTCAGCCTCGCTGTCTCGCTCGCGGTGCTCGTCTACACGATGGTCGTGCTGTTCTCGTTCGACACGAAGGGCGACCGGTTCCAGTTCGTCGGCAGCTGGACCTGGATCAAGGCCTTCGGCGTGCACCTGGCGTTCGGGGTGGACGGCATCGCCTTGGTGCTCACCGCGATGGCGGTGCTGCTCGTCCCGGCGGTGATCCTGGCGAGCTGGAACGCGCTCGACAGCCGAGCCGGTTCGGAAGAGGCCGCGACCGCCTCCGGGCGGCGCCGTTCGGTGAAGAACTACTTCGGGCTCATCCTGCTGCTCGAGTTCTTCATGATCGGCGTCTTCACCGCGATGGACGTCTTCCTCTTCTACGTCTTCTTCGAGGCGATGCTCGTCCCGATGTACTTCATCATCGGCAGCTTCGGCGGTCCGCGCCGGCAGTACGCCGCGATGAAGTTCTTCCTGTACTCGCTCGTCGGCGGCCTGCTCATGCTCGCCTCGGTGATCGGGCTGTACGTGACGAGCTCGGTGAAGACGTTCTCGATCAGCGAGCTCATCGCGCATCCGATGCCCGACAACACCACGCAGAAGTGGCTGTTCCTCGGCTTCTTCATCGCGTTCGCGATCAAGGCGCCGCTCGTGCCGTTCCATACCTGGCTGCCCGACGCGGGTGCCGAGGCGCCGGCCGGCGGTGCAGCGCTGCTCGTCGGCGTGCTCGACAAGGTGGGCACGTTCGGGTTCCTGCGCTACTGCCTGCCGCTGTTCCCGGACGCGTCGCGCTACTTCGCGACGCCGGTCCTGATCCTGTCGGTGATCGGCATCCTGTACGCCGCGTTCCTCGCGATCGGGCAACGCGACATGAAACGCCTCGTCGCGTACACGTCCGTCGCGCACTTCGGCTTCATCGGGCTGGGCATCTTCGCGTTCACCACGCAGGGCGGCACCGGTGCCGTGCTGTACATGGTCAACCACGGGTTCTCGACCGGTGCACTGTTCATCGTCGTCGGCCTGCTGATCGCGCGCGGCAAGAGCCGCAACGTCGACGACTACGGCGGCGCGGCGAAGGTGACGCCGATCCTCTCCGGCATGTTCCTGCTCGCCGGCCTGTCGGCGCTCGCGTTACCCGGCATGAGCACGTTCGTCAGCGAGTTCCTCGTGCTCGTGGGCACGTTCACCCGGCACAAGGGCCTCGCCGTGCTCGCGACGACCGGCATCATCCTGGCCGCGATCTACGTCCTGTACCTCTACAAGCGCACGTTCCAGGGGCCGGTCACCGAGAAGGTGACCCGGTTCCATGACCTGAATGCCCGCGAGGTGTTCGCGGTAGCGCCGCTGATCGCGCTGATCGTGTTCCTCGGCGTCTACCCGAAGCCGGTGCTCGACGTCATCAACCCGGCGGTCAAACAGACGCTGGTCAACGTGCACAAGTCCGACCCGACGCCGAAGTACGGCACGGCCGCCGGAGGAACCAAGTGAGCGCGCTCGTCTCTGTGGCCGCAGCCGCACCGGTACCGACGATCACCACCCCGTCGGTCGCCTACCTCGCCCTGCTGCCCATCTTCATCGTGCTCGGCGCGGCGCTCGTCGGCGTCCTCGTCGAGGCCGTGGTGCCGCGTACCGAGCGGTTCGCGGTGCAGGTTGGCGTCACCCTGACCGCGCTCGTCGCGGCGGCGATCAGCACCGGCGCGCTGCACAACAAGACGCTGACCACGCCCTCGCCGCGGGGGTCCGACCCGTTCTTCCGCGGCTCGCTGGCGGTCGACAAGGCCGGGCTGTTCATCCAGGGCACGATCCTGGTGCTCGCGGTGATGGCCGCGCTGCTGCTCGCCGAGCGCAGCGTCGATGTCGGCAGCCCGATCGTCGCGTCGTCGGCGACCGTCGTCGGCTCGCCGGAGGACAAGCGGCTGGCTGCGAGCGGACGGGTGCAGACCGAGGTCTTCCCGTTGATGCTGTTCGCGGTCGCGGGCATGCTGATCTTCCCGATCTCGAACAACCTGCTGCTGATGTTCGTGGCGCTCGAGGTGCTCTCGCTGCCGCTCTACCTGATGGCGGGCATGTCACGGCGGCGCCGGCTGCTGTCGCAGGAGGCGGCGGTCAAGTACTTCCTGCTCGGCGCCTTCGCGTCGGCGTTCTTCCTGTACGGGATCGCGCTGCTCTACGGGTATGCGAACTCGGTCGACCTGCACGACATCTTCATCGCGGCCAATACGTCCACGAAGTCGGACGTGCTGCTCTACGTGGGGCTCGCGCTGCTGCTCGTCGGGCTGCTGTTCAAGGCCGGCATCGCGCCGTTCCACAGCTGGACGCCGGACGTGTACCAGGGCTCGCCCACACCGGTGACCGCGTTCATGGCGGCCTGCACGAAGGTCGCTGCATTCGGTGCGATCCTGCGGGTGCTCTACGTCGGGTTCAGCTCGACCTCGCACGACTGGCGCCCGATCGTGTGGGCCGCCGCGATCGCGTCCATGGTCGTCGGCGCGATCTTCGGGCTCACCCAGACCGACATCAAGCGCATCCTCGCGTACTCGTCGATCGCGCACGCCGGGTTCATCCTGGTCGGCTTCCTCGCGTCCACCGCCGACGGCACCCCGAACAAGGACGGCATCCAGAGCGTGCTGTTCTACCTGCTCACCTACGGCTTCACCACGCTGGCCGCGTTCGGGCTGCTGATGGTGGTGCGTGATGCCGACGGCGAGGCCACCCATCTGTCGCAATGGTCGGGGCTGGCGCGCAAGAGCCCGGTGGTCGCCGCGGTGATGACGGTGCTGCTGCTGTCCATGGCCGGCATCCCGTTGACGTCCGGGTTCATCGGCAAGTTCATCGTGTTCAAGGCGGCCTGGCACTCGGCCGGCCCGCTCGTCGTCATCGCGCTGGTCACGTCCGCGGTCGCGGCGTTCTTCTACCTGCGCATCGTGGTGATGATGTACTTCGCCGAACCGCCGGAGCACGGTCCGACGATCGCCATCCCGGGCTGGTCGACGACCATCGCGCTGACGTTCGGCACCGTCGTCACGATCGCGCTGGGCGTGTTCCCGCAGCCGATCGTCGACCTCGCGGGCAAGGCCGCGCACCTGACGACATGAGAGCCCGGCGGTGAGTCCCGCCGCACTGTTCGGCGTCGAGTTCGCCGACGCCGCCCTCGAGCGTTCGGTACGTGACGGGCTGGACGCGGTCGAGTCGCTGTTGCGGACGGCGGTGCACTCCGACGACGAGTTCGTGGCCGGCGCCGCGCGTCATCTCGTCGACGCGGGCGGCAAGCGGTTCCGTCCGCTCGTCACGCTGCTCGCCTCGCACTTCGGCGACGCGGCGCGCCCGGAGATCGTGCCGTCCGCGGTCGTCTGCGAGATCACGCACCTGGCCACGCTGTACCACGACGACGTGATGGACGAGGCGCCCGTACGCCGCGGTGCGGCGTCGGCGAACGCGCGCTGGGACAACACGGTCGCGATCCTGACCGGCGATTTCCTGTTCTCCCGTGCCTCGCTGATCCTGGCCGACCTGGGCGCGTTCGCGGTGCGGCTGCAGGCGCAGACGTTCGCCCGGCTGGTGACCGGGCAGATCCGCGAGACGGTCGGGCCGGCGGACACGGACGACCCGATTGCGCACTACCTGTCCGTGCTCGCCGACAAGACCGGCTCGCTGATCGCCACTGCGGCCGAGTTCGGCGCACACTTCGCTGGCGTCGACGGGGCGGTTGTCGAACGGCTGCGGACATTCGGCGAGCAGATCGGCGTCGCGTTTCAGCTCAGCGACGACATCCTGGACATTGCCTCGACGTCCACCGAATCGGGCAAGACACCGGGGACGGACCTGCGTGAGGGCGTGCCGACGCTGCCGGTGCTCTACGCGCTGCGCGCGGCCGGGAACCCGCGGCTGGCCTCGCTCGTGTCCCGGCCTCTGGTCGAGGACGCGGAGGTCGACGAGGCCCTGGCGCTGCTGCGTGCGTCGTCGGCGCTGGACGAGGCACGCGAGACGCTACGTACC
>JAICKR010000063.1 GCA_025927835.1 Jatrophihabitans sp.
ACCCACTCCTGGTCGATCACCCGCCGCCCGTCCGCCAGCTTGGTGTTCTGCGCCCACTCGCGCACCTCGTGCAGCGCCGTCGTGATCGGCGCCGCCGAGGTCAATGCGACGCGCTCGTGGTTGAGCTGGTTGGTGATCAGCGCCCAGCCGCCGTTCAGCTCGCCCACCACGGACGAGACGGGAACCCGCACGTCGTTGTAGTAGGTCGCGCTCGTCGTGACGCCGGCCATCGTGCGCACCGGCGTCCAGGAGAACCCCTCCGCGTCGGTCGGCACGAGGAGCATCGACAGCCCCTTGTGCCTGGCGGCGTCCGGATCGGTGCGGCAGGCCAGCCACACGTAGTCGGCGTACTGGATCAGGCTCGTCCACATCTTCTGGCCGTTGATCACGAACTCGTCGCCGTCGCGCACCGCGTGCGTGCGCAGGGAGGCCAGGTCGGTGCCGGCGCCCGGCTCGCTGTAGCCGATGGCGAAGTGCAGCTCACCGGCAGCGATCTTCGGCAGGAAGAACGCGCGCTGCTCAGGCGTGCCGAACCGCATGATGGTCGGGCCGACGGTGTTGATGGTGAGGAACGGGACGGGGACACCGGCGATCGCGGCCTCGTCGGTGAAGATGAGCTGCTCGAGCGCCGAGCCGCCGCGCCCGCCGTACTCCTCGGGCCAGCTCAGCGTGAGCCAGCCGTCGGCGCCCATCTGCCGGATGATCTCCTTGTAGACGGTGCCGTCGCCGTACTCGCCGTCGCCCTGGAGGGCGTTACGCCGCTCGGGCGTCATCAGCGTGGCAAAGTAGCCGCGCAGCTCGGCGCGCAGCTGCTCGTGCTCCACGGAGTAGCTGAGCTCCATCCAGACCCCCAGATTGCAACGTGTTCTAGTGACAGTATCGCGGCCGATCACGGCCCGTCGATAGCCAGAAACATGAGCTCTTGACGGAAAATCCGGACAGGACGGTTGTCCCTCGCTAGAACGGGTTCTAGTATTTGGGTCCTGGCCGGGCCGAGCCGTGACTGGCATCACAGTGGCTCGTTTGGCTTGGTAGGAACTCGGTGCGGGGGCGCGGGCGAGAGAACACGGAGGACGGATGGAACTCAGGGTCGACCGAGACCTCTGCGAGGCCAACGCGGTCTGTTGCGGCCTGGCGCCCGAGGTCTTCGAGCTCGATGACGACGAGCAGCTCGTCATCAAGACGCCCAACCCGTCCGGCGATCTCCTCCCCCGGGTGCAGAAGGCCGTCGAACGCTGCCCGAAGAACGCCTTGGCACTTTCGTGACGCAGTCACTGAGCTTGGCCGGCAAGGTCGCCGTCGTCACTGGCGCCACTGCCGGGCTGGGCCGGGCCGAGGCGGTCGCCCTCGCCAAGGCCGGCGCGGACGTCGTGGTCAACGACCTCGATGCCGGTGACGTCGTCGACGAGATCGAGTCGCTCGGCGCGAAGGCGCTCTTCGTCGGCGGCGATGTCGCCGAGCGCGACACCGCGGATGCGATGTTTGCCGCCGCCACCGAGCACTTCGGCGGGTTGCACATCGTCGTGAACAACGCTGGCGTGACCCGTGACCGGATGCTGTTCAACATGACCGACGACGAGTGGGACACGGTCATCCGCATCCACCTGCGCGGACATTTCCTGCTCACCCGCAATGCGGCGGCCTACTGGCGCCAGCAGTACAAGACGTCCGGGCAGCCCACGTATGCGCGCGTCATCAACACCTCCTCCGAGGCCGGGCTCACCGGTAGCGAGGGCCAGCCCAACTACGCGGCCGCGAAGGCCGGCATCGCCGCGTTCACCGTCTCGACGGCTCGCGCGCTCGCCCGCATCGGGGTGCGCGCCAACGCGATCTGCCCGCGGGCGCGTACCGCGATGACCGCGGGTGTCTTCGGTGCGCAGGAGCCGGAGGGCGGCCTCGACCCGCTCTCGGTCGAGCACGTGGCGCCGCTCGTGGCCTATCTCGCCTCGCCCGCCGCAGAGCACGTCAACGGCCAGCTCTTCGTCGCCTACGGCGGCATGGTCGCGCTGATGGCGCCGCCCACCGTCGAGCAGCGCTTCGACCTCGGTGCCGCCGACCGCGCCTGGACACCGGCCGAGTTGCAGGCCAGCCTCGGCACGTACTTCGACGACCGCGACCCGGAACGCACCTTTGCTTGCTCGGACGTGCTCACCCTTTCGTGAACTGCCGCCAAGGAGGACGAACGTGAACGCTCGTGACCGCTGGAAGGCCGGGATCGCCGTCGGATCCTGCCTCGTGCTTGTCGCGGCGTGCGGCTCGCAGGTCCCGCCGAAGGACTTCGTCGGCGCGGCCGGGAACGGCAACGGCAACGGCAACGGAAACGGCGCGGTAGCCACGAACAGCAACGGCGTGCCGATCCCGGCGTCGAGCGGCGGCGTGAACATTCCGGGCGGCGGCACCGGCACGCTCGCGAACGGCGGTGGCGGCGGCGGCAACGGCGGCGGCGGCAACGGGGGCGGCGGCAACGGCGGTGGCGGCAACGGCGGTGGCAACGGCGGTGGTGCCGTGTCCGGTGTGAAGCCGGGTAGCTGTGCGGGGTTCAAGAACGGCAAGGGAATCACGACCTCGCAGATCACGATCGCCAACGTCTCCGACCTGAGCGGGCCGGTGCCTGGTCTGTTCAAGTCCGCACAGCAGGCGGTCACTGCGTACGTCAACTACTTCAACTCCACGTCGAGCATCTGCGGTCGCAAGCTCAAGCTCGAGGGCCTCGACAGCCAGACGAGCGAGAGCGGCGACCAGCAGGCCGCGACCTCTGCCTGCGGCAGCGCGTTCGCCATGGTCGGCTCGATGGGCGCGTTCGATGCCGGCGGCGCGGACACGGTCACCCACTGCGGTATCCCCGACCTGCGCGCCGCCTCGACCGAGACCGACCGGCAGAAGTCGCCGATGGTCTACGGCGCCTACGGCTTGAACTCGAACGAGATCCCCAACACCGCCTTCAACTACTTCAAGCAGAAGGGCGGCGACGCGTACAAGCACGCGGCGTTCGTCTACCTGGACGCGGGCGCGTCGAAGCTCAACGCGTTGAACTTCATCGCCGCCGAGGAGAAGCTCGGCTACGACTTCGTCTACAAGCAGGCGATCAACGTCGCCGGCGGCCTCATCCCGTACGACAGCTACGCCACGCAGATGGCGAGCAAGGGCGTCAAGTACGTGCAGTACATCGGTGCCGCGGCCCCGTACGCGCAGCAGCTCAAGCAGGCCATCGACAACGAGAGCCGCAACAAGTCGGACTTCCACCCGATGTTCGTCATGGACCCGACCGGCTACGACAACAGCTATACGAGCGCGGGCAGCTTCACCGACGGCACGTACTCCTTCGTGCCCGCCCCGCTCTACCTCGACAACTCCGAGATCGCGAAGAACCAGCAGCTGTCCCTCTACGTGCAGTGGTTGCACAACACCTCGGGTGGTTCGCCGACGTTCTTCGGCACGTACGCCTGGCTCGCGGCGGCGCTGTTCACCCAGCTGGCCGTGCAGCTCGGTGGCAAGCTGACCCGGCAGTCCTTGCTCGCCGCGCTCGCCAAGGTGCACGACTACACCGACAACAAGATGGTGCCGCCGCAGGACGTCGGCGGCGAGAACACGCCGACCTGCATGTCGATCGTGCAGCGGACGGGCGGCAACTGGGTGCGCAAGACTCCGTACCCCTACAGCTGCGGCCAGCTGGTGAAGGTCTAGGCCTATGGACGTCTTCGTCTCGTACACCATCTACGGGCTGTTCTTCGGTGCGGCGTACGCCATTGCCGCATCGGGCCTCGTGCTGACGTACACGACGACGCGCGTGTTCAACCTCGCGCACGGCGCCACCAGCATGGTGGCGGCGTTCGTCTTCTGGCAGCTGCACGTCGACAAGGGCATGCCGACGTGGGCCGCGATCCTGCTCGTGCTCTTCGTCTTCGCACCGCTGTACGGCATCGTGCTGGAGCGGCTCGTCATGCGCCGGGTGTCCGACGCTCCGGTCGGCGTCATGCTCGTCATGACGCTCGGCCTGTTCCTTTTCCTCATCGGCATCGCCCAGCAGATCTGGCCGTCGAACACGTCCAAGTACCGCTACGTGACGCAGTTCTTCGGCACCAAGAGTTTCCCCGTGTTCGGCGTGCAGATGTACTACCACTACCTGATCACGATCATCGCTGCCGCCGCGTGCGCCGCGGGCCTGTACGTGATGCTGAACCGCACCCGCATCGGCACCGCGATGCGGGCTGCGGTCGACAATCGCGAGCTCTTGCAGTTGTTCGGCGCGAACTCGAACCGGGTGTCGATCCTGAGCTGGATCATCGGCTCGCAGATGGCGGCGGTGGCCGGCATCCTGCTCGTCGCGAAGACCGGCCTCGACTACTACCAGCTGACGTTCCTGGTCATCAACGCATTCGCGGCCGCGATGCTCGGCCGGCTGCGCAGCCTGCCCTTCACCTATCTCGGCTCGATCCTGCTCGGCCTGGCGATCGGCTACAGCCAGTACGTGCACGGCAGTGAGCTGCTCGAGAACGGCCTGCAGTTCGCGCTGCCGACGCTGATGCTGTTCCTCATCCTGATCTTCGTCCCCGAGGTGCGGCTGCGCGTCGGTCAGGTGAAGGGCGTGCTCGCCGCGAACGTGCCGTCCGCCCGGCGCGCGCTGACGACCGGCGTCGTGTTCTTCTTCCTCGCGCTGTTCGTCACCGAACTGCTGAACCCGACGAACACCCTGCGCTTCGGTGAGGCGTTGGTCTTCGGCATCACGATGCTCTCGCTCGTGCTGCTCACCGGCTACGGCGGCTACGTTTCGCTGTCCCAGCTCACCTTCGTCGGCGTCGGCGCCGCGGTGGTGTGCAAGTTCAACACCTCGTCACCGGTCGCGATCCTCGTCGCGGTGCTCATCACCGCGGGCGTAGGCGCCGCCGTTGCGCTGCCGGTGCTGCGGCTGACCGGTCTGTACCTCGCGCTTGCCACGATGGCATTCGGTCAGCTCATGGACTACCTCGTCTTCAACGCCAGCTTCATGTTCGGCTTCGGCGGAAAGATCAATGCGAAGCGCGTGTCGCTGTTCGGCTACGACTTCAGCGACACCACCAGCTACGTCGCGCTGGAGCTCGCCGTCTTCGTGCTGTTGGGCCTCGGCCTGCTGACGATCCGGCGCGGCGCGGTCGGCCGGCTGCTGATCGCGCTGCGCGACAGCCCGGCCGCGTGCGCGACGCTGGGCCTGAACCAGCGCTGGTTCCGGGTCGCGGTGTTCAGCGTTTCCGCCGGCGTGGCCGGCCTCGCCGGTGCGTTGATGGCCGGGCTGCAGGGCTACGCCGCGCCAGGCGACTACAAGGAGTTCCAGAGCCTGCCGCTGCTGCTCGCGGCCGCGGTCGCCGGGATCACCACGGTCTCGGGCGCGTTCGCCGGCGGGCTGCTGCTCATGCTGCTGCCGGTGCTCGCGGCCACCAGCACCGCGCTGTCGGGGCTGGAGTTCCTGGTGCTCGGCGGCGGTGCGATCCTGCTCGCCCGTGACCCGAACGGGTTGGTGAATCTGTTCTATCGCGGCATGCGCGCCGTCGTGCCTCGAATGCCGGTGCCCGGCTGGGTGACGCAGCGCGCCGCCTCGGCGCCGAAGCCGGCAGAGGTGGACGGGGAAGAGGACGAGGACCTCGACGAGATCCCGGAAGCGCAGGTGGCCGGTCATGGCGTTGCTTGAGGCCATCGGGGTCACCGTGAGGTTCGGCGGCATCACCGCCGTCGACGACGCATTCCTGAGCGCCGAGCCCGGCTCGATCACCGGGCTCATCGGCCCGAACGGTGCCGGCAAAACCACGCTGTTCAACGTGATCACCGGCCTGCAGCCGCCCACGAAGGGACGTATCCGGTTCAAGAACCACGATGTCACCCGGGCACCGGTCGACCGGCGCGCCAAGATGGGCATGGGCCGCACGTTCCAGCGGTTGGAAGCGTTCGGCTCGCTGACCGTGCGCGAGAACGTGCAGGTCGCGCGTGACGTGCACGCCGGCGCGCGGTCGTGGTTCGGCGGGCGCAAGGACAAGCGGGTCGGCGAGCTCATCGAGATCGTGGGCCTCGACCGCTACGTCAACCAGCGGGCCGACTCGGTGCCGACCGGCGTGGCCCGGCTGCTCGAAGTGGCCCGCGCACTCGCGATCGAACCCGAGCTGCTGTTGCTCGACGAGCCGTCCTCCGGGCTGGACGAGGCGGAGACCGAGTCGTTCGGGACGTTGTTGCAGAACCTGGCCCGCGAGGGCTGCGCGATCCTCATGGTCGAGCACGACATGGATCTCGTGATGGGCGTGTGCGAGCTCATCCACGTGCTCGAGTTCGGCAAGGTGATCGCCACGGGTACGCCGGCCCAGATCCGCTCGAACCGCGCGGTGCAGGCCGCCTACCTCGGCTTCTCCGACGACAGCACGACAATGCAGGTGCCCGACGACATTGCGGCCGCCGCAACGGCGATGCTCGCGGCGCCGAACCCGACGGAGACGACACTGTCCATTCCGGCCGTGGACGGTGAGGGCTGATGACCCAGGTCGAGCACGACCACAACCACAACCACGCGGCGCCACGCAGCGCGCCGCCGATCCTCGAACTCATCAACGTGCACGCCGCGTACGGACGCATCGAGGTGTTGCGCGGTGTCGATCTCACCGTCCCGCGTGGCGCGGTGCTGGCGCTGCTCGGCGCGAACGGCGCCGGCAAGACCACCCTGCTGCGCGTCATCAGCGGCCTGATGGAGCCGACCGAGGGCGACATCCATCTCGGCGGCATGCATGTCAGTGGCGCCTCGCCGGACGCACTGACCCGCGCCGGGGTGACGATGGTGCCCGAGGGCCGCGGCGTGTTCCCGAACCTCACGGTGGAGGAGAACCTCTGGCTCGGCTCGTACTCCGGCCGGCACGTCGACAAGATCCTGACGGAGGCCTACCACCGGTTCCCGCGGCTCAAGGAACGGCGCCGCCAGCTGGCCGGCAGCCTCTCGGGCGGCGAGCAGCAGATGCTCTCGCTCGCCCGCGCGCTCGCCGCCGATCCCGCTCTTCTGCTGCTCGACGAGCTCTCGATGGGTCTCGCGCCGCTGATTGTCGAGAGCCTGTACGACCGTGTCGCCGAGATCGCCGAGCAAGGAGTGTCCATACTCGTGGTCGAGCAGTTCGCGAGCAGCGCGCTCCGGGTTGCCGACTACGCGGCCGTGATGCACGGTGGCCGCGTGGTGGCGACAGGGGAGCCCGACGAGATCGAGAGCGTCCTCACCGAGCTCTACTTCGGAGGTACGGCGTGAAGCGCAAGATGCTGGTACTGGTGAGCGTGGCGACTGCGGCCACGCTCATGTGGCCAGGGCCGGCTTCGGGCGAGACGTCGCTCGGCGGCTACACGGGTACGGCGACCGCGATCCCGATCCACGTGGTCGTCATCGACCCGGTGATCCCGTTGCCGTCCGATCCGCAGGTCGACGTCGGGGTCGGCTTCACCCGGTCGAGCGTCGACACCGGGCCGGTCTCGCGCGCGACGGCGAGCTACTTGTGGCCCGGCAACGTGCTCGGTGACGGCTTCGGTCAGCTCGTCGGCGGCGACGCGCAGTACCCGATCCAGGTCAACTCGAAGTACCCGGCCACGGACGCTGCACCGGCGAAGAACCTGGCGCAGCTCACCGACGGCAACGGCATGTACACCGACGACAACGACACGACGACACACGCCAAGGTCGTCGGGCTGGGTATCGCCGGGCCGGACACCAACATCTTCTCCAACATCGGCAAGGGCCTGGGCAAGCTCTTCGGCAACAAGAAGGACGCGAGCGTCTCGGTGCCGGTGCCGGTCGAGGTGTCCCGGACGCTCGCCGGAATCGTGACCCTGCAGAACGTCGTCAGTGAGAGCACTGCGACGCTCGGCCCGAAGACTTTCACGACGTCGGCGCACGCGACCGCGTCGGACATCAGCCTGCTCGGCGGCTTGATCAGCATCAACGGCTTCGACATGACCGCGAAGTCGGTCAGCGACGGGAAGAAGGCGGTGAACACCGGGCACGCCGAGATCGGCGGCATCGGCATCGCGAAGAACCTGATCACGCTCGGCGACGGCAGCATCAACCTCGGCAGCGCACACATCAAGCTGCCGGCGCTGCCCGACCTGCTCGTGAATTCGCTGAAGGAGATCGGCATCTCGATCCAGTCGATGCAGACAACGCACACCGAGGACGGCGCGTCCGGCACGTTCGCCGCGCAGGGGCTGGTCATCACCGTCGACACCAAGCCGCTGCGCTCGGCGCTCAACGCGCCGTTCGGCATCCTCGGCCAGATCATCAGCATGCTGCCGTCGAATCCGCTGACCCAGCAGCTGTCCTCCCTGCTCAACCTGGCGCCCAAGTTCGTCATCACGATCGGCGACGTCAGCACCTCGGCCAGCGCCTCGCCTGCCTTCACCGGCGGCGGTTTCCCCACCGGCCCGACAGGCGGCGGCAGCAACGGTGACGGTGGCGGCAGCGTCAGCGGTGGCGGCGTCCCCATCGGCAGCGGCAGCGTCCCGCCGAGCACTCCGGGCACGCAGCCGCCGGCCAGCACGCCGCAGCCGACGCAGAACGCGTCCCTCGAGCTGCCCGGCCTCGGCAAGATCCCGCGGCTGGTGATCCTCGGCGCGCTGGCACTGGTGGCTGCCGCAGCGTGGTTGTTCCGCATGCTGGGCGGGTTCCTGCTCGGCGCGGGCCGAAATTGTGCGTACGGGCTGTCCACCGGCGTGCCCGATCTGAGAAAGGGATAGTCCGATGGCCGAGACCATGGCGGTGCCGCGCGTGCCTGCTCAGCAGCCGGCCGAGGCGGCTGCCCCTCCTGCCCCTGCCGCGACTACGCAACCCTCGCCGGTGCGCGAGCTCTGGTACCGCAACCTGCAGGTCATCCTGTTCACCACAGGCGCCATCCTCATGCCCGGCGGCATCTTCGCGATCTTCCTCGGCTGGTACGGCGTCGCGCACACGAAGTACCAGTACGACCAGCTGCCCTACGTGGTCTCGGGCGGGCTGATCGGTCTCGCGCTGGTGTTCATCGGCGGCTTCCTCTACTTCGGCGCGTGGCTGTCGCGTATCGCCAACGAGCAGCGCGAGAGCACCCGCCGCCTCGCCGACTCGATGCTCGCGCTGGCCGACATCGTGGCGCGGCAGAGCGCGGTGGCGTCGGGGACGCCCGCGGCGGTCGACGACACGCTCGTGCTCGCCGGCTCGGGCTCCACACTGCACCGCCGCGACTGCCCGCTGATCGCGCACCGCGATGACCTGCGCCCGGTCAACGGCGAGCGCAACGGCTACAACACGTGCCGGGTGTGCCGGCCGGTCATCGACTGAGACTGACCGTTATCCGACTCGCGGTGCAGCGCTGGGCTGTGCCCCCGGACCGCTCCCCAACGACTGAATCGAGTACACGCATGGGTTCTCTCGACGGCAAGGTCGCGATCATCACCGGCGCGGCGCGCGGGCAGGGCGCTGCTGCGGCGCGGCTGTTCGTTGCTGAAGGCGCGCGCGTCGTCATCGGCGACGTCCTCGACGACGTCGGGAAGGAGCTCGCCGATTCGCTCGGTGAGGCGGCGCTGTACCGGCACCTCGACGTGTCGTCCGAGGACGACTGGAAGACCGTCGTCGGCGAGGCCGTCGAGACGCTCGGGGGAGTAAACATCCTCGTGAACAACGCGGGCATCCTGCGGTTCATCGGGCTGCCCGAGACGACGCTCGAGGACTACCTGCGCATCGTGAACATCAACCAGGTGGGCACGTTCCTCGGCATGCGCGAGGTCGCCAAGCCGATGATGGCTGCGGGTGGCGGCTCGATCGTCAACATCTCCTCGATCGAGGGGCTGGCCGGCATGCCGTACCTGACGGCGTACACGTCGACCAAGTTCGCGATCCGCGGCATGACGAAGGTGGCCGCGCTCGAGCTCGGGCCGCACGGCATCCGGGTGAATTCGGTGCACCCCGGGATGATCGAGACCGACATGGTCAAGGACGCCGCGGGCGGGCACGACATCGACCTGTCACCGGCTGCCAAACGCATCGCCTTGCGCCGCATGGGCCAGTCGGAGGACATCGCCGAGGTCGTCCTGTTCCTCGCGAGCGATGCGAGCCGGTACGTGACCGGCGCCGAGATCGCCGCCGACGGCGGCGCGACCGCGACGCACGCCTTCTACATGGGCTAGTCGGGAAGCTGCGGGAGCCCGTCCGCGCCGAGTGGCCAGTACGGGTTGTGCGCAACCTCCCAGTAGTGCCCGTCCAGGTCGGCGAAGTAGCCCTGGTAGCCGCCCCACTCGGCCTTCTGCGCGGCGCGCACGACGGTGCCGCCGGCCTGCTCGGCGGCGCGCAACGCGTCGTCGACCTCGGTATCGGAACCGACATTGACGGCCAGCGCGACACCGCGGAACGTGCCGGGCTCGGTGCTGCTGCTCGCGCCGGCGTCGCGTTGCAGCTCGTCCGCGCGCCACACCGCGAGCAAGCCGCCCGCCGTGTGGAAGAAGCTCACCTCGCCCTCGACGGAGGCACCGGAGCGGCGGAAGCCGAGATCCTCGTAGAAGCGCGTTGCGGCGGGCACGTCGCGAACGCCGAGTGTGACGAGGCTGATGGCGGCGGGGACGCTCATGCCGCAACCGTAGAACCGTCCACCGACATGCCGGTCTGAAGCGCGCTTCGGCGCGTATTCGTCACCAGCGCGAGCTAGGGTGATGTTCGGACCGAAAGGGGGCCGTGATGCCTACTCATGACAGCGGCCAGAGCAGGCCGCAGCGCCAGCAGGACGACGAGGTCGAAGAGACCGCGGAATCCAGCAGTGACGTTGCCGAACGTCACGAGAAGTTGTCCGAGGACGTCGACGCGATCCTCGACGAAATCGACGATGTGCTCGAGTCCAATGCCGAGGATTTCGTGCGTGCCTTTGTCCAGAAAGGCGGTGAATAGAACAGGAATAGTAGACAATTGGCGAAACGAAGAAGTGCCCTGATTGCCAGCAAGTGCTGCCGACGAGCGCGTTCGCACGCAATGCACGAGTGCCCGGAACCGGGTCAGCCATCTGCGGCGCTCCTACGGACTGAGTCCGGACGATCTGACTTCGATGATCGCGGACCACGAAGGTCTGTGTGCCATCTGCCGCGAGGCGCCGGCTGAGCACGTCGATCACGACCACGAGACCGGACGGGTTCGTGGGTTGCTCTGTTTCGACTGCAACGGCGCGCTGGGCCAGTTCCGCGATCGCCGCGACCTGATGCTGGCCGCGATCGGCTATCTCGATGCGAACGGCTTCGTCCCGATCGCCGACCGTCCGGCGTTCGGGTTCAGCCTCTTCCACGGCGATTCGACGAGCCCGCGCCCCGACAGCGAGCCACGCATCGCCTGACGGAATGCGATACCACGGCGCGCCTCTGTAGGGTCGCTGGAAGTGACCGTGCAAGCGAGGAGCGCTGTTGAGCATCGATCGTCCGCGCGACGTCCACGGGATCCTGCGGTACGCCACCGCACCGGGTTCGTCGTCGTTCACCGAGTTCGTCGCCGCGGCGGCGCCTGAGCTGCTGCCCGGCCGTACCGGCAACCTCGGCGCGGCCGTGCCGCACGGGACGACGATCGTCGCAGCGATCTTCGCCGACGGCGTCGTCATGGCCGGTGACCGCCGGGCGACGGCCGGCAACCTGATCGCACAGCGCGACATCGAGAAGGTGTTCGCCACCGACGACTACTCACTCGTCGGCATCGCGGGCGCGGCGGGAATCGCGGTCGAGATCGTCCGGCTCTACCAGGTAGAGCTCGAACACTACGAGAAGATCGAGGGCACCCAGCTGACCCTCGACGGCAAGGCCAACCGGCTCGGCACGATGATCCGCGGCAACCTCGCCGAGGCGATGCAGGGCCTCGCGGTGGTGCCGCTGTTCGCCGGCTTCGACCTCGACGCCGAAGACGCGGCGAACGCGGGACGCATCTTCAGCTTCGACGTCACCGGCGGCCGCTACCCCGAGCAGTACCACCACGGGGTCGGTTCCGGGTCGCTGTTCGCGCGCGGCGCGCTCAAGAAGCTGTGGCGCCCCGGCCTGTCTCGTGACGAGATCGTCCGGGTGGTCGTCGAGGCGCTCTACGACGCCGCCGACGACGACGCCGCGACCGGCGGGCCCGACCTCACCCGGCGCATCTTCCCGGTGGTCATGACCGCGACGTCGTCCGGCACGGAGCGGGTGCCCGAGACGGAGCTGGACACGGTCGTACGCGCCATCCTCGCCGACCGCGAAGCCCGACCGGGCGCCTGACAGCAGGGAGAGCTGCAAGCATGTCCATCCCGTTCTACGCGTCGGCCGAGCAGATCATGCGCGACCGCTCCGAGTACGCGCGCAAGGGCATCGCGCGCGGTCGCGGCGTCGTCGTCACCACCTACGCCGATGGCGTGCTGTTCGTCGCGGAGAACGCGAGCTCAGCGCTGCACAAGGTAAGCGAGATCTACGACCGCATCGGTTTCGCCGGTGTCGGCAAGTACAACGAGTACGAGAATCTGCGGGTGGCCGGCATTCGGCTCGCCGACCTGCGCGGGTACTCCTACGACCGGCGCGACGTCACCGCCCGCGCCCTCGCGAACGCGTACGCGCAGACGCTGGGTTCGATCTTCACCGAGCAGCAGAAGCCGTACGAGGTCGAGATCTGCGTCGCCGAGGTCGGCGTCGGCCCCGACGACGACCAGATGTACCGCCTCACCTACGACGGCACAATCGTCGACGAGCCCGAGTTCCTCGCGATGGGTGGCCAGGCCGATCTGCTGACGAACGAGATGCGCGCGGCGTTCGCGCCCCGGCTCGCGCTGCGCGAGGCCCTGGCCGGCGCTGTGCACGCGCTCGGTTCGGTCGGTGGCACGAACGGCGCGAAGCGGGCGTTGCCTGCGAACCAGCTCGAGGTGGCCGTCCTCGACCGCACCCGCGGCAAGCGCAAGTTCCGGCGTATCACCGGTCCGGCGCTGTCCGAGTTGTTGCCCGACGCGGAGGCTGCGCCGGCCGAATCCGGCGACACCGCTCCGGCCGGATCGGTCGAGACCGCGCCGACCGACACAGGGGCCACACCCGAGGCCACACCCGAGACCACCGAGCAGCAGCCGGAGGCGTAAACCTCAGGTCGAGGTGACGACCTGCCCGGTCGTCACGGTCGCCGGAGTCAGCAGCACCGTAGGGCCAGAAGGGCGGATTTGCTGCATTGCGGTGCCCGCGACGGGTCGGGATTCGCAGATCACACGAGAAAACTTCGAATAGCACTTGTGATTCAGTTCAGCGGTCAACCACATTTGAACCGTCCGGCCCTGTCCGTACGTATGTGTGGTTGTGAGCAGGGCGCTATTGGCCGACGATGCGGCCACCCGCCTCGGGGGTGACGTGAGGACCGACGACGGCGAACTGCTGCGCGCGCTGCATGCCGAACACGGCACGGCGCTGTGGTCCTACGTCGTCGGGCTGACCAACGGCGACCGCGCCCAGGCGCAGGACGTCGTGCAGGAGACGATGCTGCGCGCCTGGCGTAACCCGCAGATCCTCGCGCAGACGTCCGGCTCGGCGCGCGGTTGGCTGTTCACCGTGGCCAAGCGCATCATCATCGATGAGTGGCGCACCGCTCGTTCGCGCCGCGAGCGGGTAACCGAGAAGCTGCCCGAACAATCCGTGCCCGACGCCACCGAGCTCGCCGTCGACCGCCACCTGGTGGTCGCCGCGCTGCGCACGTTGTCCGCGGAGCATCGCGCGGTGCTGCTCGAGTGCTACTTCCGCGGCTCGTCGGTGGCCGAGGCCGCCGAAGCCCTGGGCATACCGCCGGGCACCGTGAAGTCACGTACGCACTACGCCCTGCGCGCGCTCCGGCTCGCCGTGGATGAGATGGGAGGTGTCGAATGACCTCGGCGATGGATCCGTTCCGCTACACGGACGCGGCCTATGTGCTCGGTGCGCTCGACGACGCCGACCGCCGCGCATTCGAGGCACACCTGGAGACCTGTCCCGACTGCCACTCCCGCGTCGCCGAGGCTCGCGCCTCGGTCGATCTGCTGGCCGGACTCACCATCGCCGACGTGGCCGAGCCGGAACCGATGCCGGACACGCTGCTTCCCGGACTGCTGCGGGCCGCCCGGCGCGAGCGCAATCGCCGTCGCGGTCTGATCGGCGGGCTTGCCGCCGTCGCCGCCGCAAGTGCCGCTGCGTTGATCGTGGTGGTCGCCCCGGACGGTGGCGGCCCGGTCAGCCCGGCCGCGCAGGCGTTCCACAAGGTCGTCGCCACCAGCCCGGTCAGCGCGACGGCGCAACTCGTCTCGCGCGCGTGGGGCACCCAGATCACGCTGCACTGCCACTACGCGAAGCAGCTCGAGAGCTATCTTGCCTACAACCTGGTGGTCGTCGACGCCGCGGACACGCAGACCTCCGCGGGCAGCTGGAGCCTCGCGCCCGGCGGTGAGACGAACTTCGTCAGCGGCACGTCCGTCCCGCTGAACCAGATCTCACGGTTGGAGATCACCAAGCCGGACGGCACGCCGATCCTGGAGCTGAACGCGTAGCCCGACTCAGCGGGCGAGCAGTTGGTCGACGAACGGCGCGAACATCCGGCTGACGCCGCGCGCCGTCACGCCCGATTCCTCGCTGGGCAGCAGCGCGTGGCTGATCGCGAGCCGCACGAGCGACTCGGCAAGCAGTTGCGCATCTGCGACGCTCACCTGAGGCCACATCTCGGGGATGAGGTGCGCGATGCGATCACTCGCCAACGCCCGGCCGAGGCCGGTGAGCAGCCGATGCAGTTCGCCGCCCTCGGCGTCGTTGACGATGACCTGTACGACCGGCTCGTCGGAGGCGAGCTGGAGAAACATCTCGAACGCGATGCGCAGTGCGCGATGTGCGTCGTCGGCGTTGGCGCGCACCGCCTCGGCGACCTGCGCGACGAGCGCCTCGATCTCGCGGGTGATGTACGCCTCGACCAGCGCCTGGCGCGAGCCGAACTCGTTGTAGAGCGTCTGCCTGCTCACCCCGGCCGCGGCAGCCACGTCGGACATCGTGGTCGCGGACCAGCCGCGGGCCCGCACGAGATCGTCGACGGCGTTGATGACGGTGTCGTGCAGCAGGTTGCGAGCCGCCGTCTGGTACGGCAACCGCGTCGCGGACGCGCTCATCACGGCCTCACTGACCCTCGACGGGGACGAAGTCGATCTTCTCCCGGACCCCGCAGTCGGGGCAGCACCAGTCGTCGGGGACGTCCGTCCACGGTGTGCCCGGCGCGAATCCCTCGTGCGGCTCGCCGGCGGCCTCGTCGTAGACGTAGTCACAGACTTCGCAGCGGTAGCGGGCCACGCCGTGATCGTCTCAGGCCGCGGACGCGGTGGGCGCGGCAGGCGCGCCGTACCGGGCCAGGATCTTCGCGCGCTTGCGCGGCTGGATGTTCGCGAGCGCGACGTCGCCGTTGTAGTGCGCGAGCACCCGCTTGTCCATGACTCGTCGCCAGAGCGGCGGGAAGTACGCGAGCACGATCATCGCGGCGTAGCCGGCGGGTAGCTGCGGCGAGTCGTCGAAGTGCCGTAGCGCCTGGTAGCGCCGCGTCGGGTTCGCGTGGTGATCGCTGTGCCGCTGCAGGTGGTACAGGAACAGGTTGGTGGTCAGGTGGTTGTTGTTCCAACTGTGCCGCGGCGTGACCCGCTCGAAACGGCCGTTGGGCAGTGTCTGGCGAAGCAGCCCGTAGTGCTCGAGGTAGTTGACCGCCTCGAGCAGGCTGAACGCGAGCACCGCCTGCAGCACCAGGTAGGGCAGCATGCCGAAGCCGAACAGCGCGACGATGGCGGCCCAGAGCACGACCGTCATCGACCAGGCGTTGAGGACGTCGTTGCGCAGCGACCATGCCCCCCAGCGGGTGCTTCCCATGCGGCGCAGCCGGCTCTTCTCCAGCCGCCACCCGTTGCGCACGCTGCCCACGACGGTGCGCGGCCAGAAGCCCCAGAACGTCTCGCCGAGCCGGCTCGACGCCGGGTCGTCGGCAGTCGCGACGCGTACGTGGTGGCCGCGGTTGTGCTCGATGAAGAAGTGGCCGTAGCCGCACGGCGCGAGCGCGATGCGCGCGAACCAGCGTTCGTGGTGTTCCTTCTTGTGCCCGAGCTCGTGCGCGGTGTTGATCGCGATGCCGTTCAGCATGCCGACGGTCACCGCGATGCCGATCTTGTCGACGATCGACAGCCCGCCGTGTGTGGCGATCAGCCAGAAGCCGACGAAGAAGCTCAAGAACTGCAGCGGCAGGAACAGGTAGGTCACCCAGCGGTAGTAGCGGTCCTGCTCGAGCCACGCCACGACCTCTTCGGGAGCGTTGCTCGCGTCGTCGCCGATCATCATGTCGAGTGCCGGGATGATCGCGTAGACGAACATCGGGCCGATCCACCAGAAGACCCCGAGGCCGGTGAGGTTGACCAGCCCCCAGCCGAGGAACAGGAACAGCGGCACGACCGTGCCGAGCAGCCACAGGTAGCGCTTGCCGTCGCGCCATGCGGGACGTTCGCCCTCGGCGACGGCCCGGCCGGACAGGGAGCCGGACAACGATCCTTCGCGCATCGTCAACACCTCACCGCGTTTGACAGCCAACGCCAGAGCGTCAGCACTCTTTACATTAGAATGCATCATGTAAAGCAGCCGCGCAAGACCCGATTTCGGCGCGGCCGGAAGCTAGGCTGATCGAGTGCACAAGCGCATCGTCGGGATCGAGAACGAGTACGGCGTCACGTGCACATTCCACGGACAGCGCCGCCTGTCGCCGGACGAGGTCGCGCGCTACCTGTTCCGCCGCGTGGTCTCGTGGGGCCGCTCGTCCAACGTGTTCCTGAAGAACGGCGCCCGGCTCTACCTCGACGTGGGCAGTCACCCGGAGTACGCGACGCCCGAATGCGATTCGCTGGAAAGCCTCGTCGCGCACGACAAGGCCGGCGAACGGGTGCTCGAGGGCCTCGTGGTCGATGCGGAGAAGCGGCTGCACGACGAGGGCATCGCCGGCGACATCTACCTGTTCAAGAACAACACCGACTCGGCCGGCAACTCCTACGG
>JAICKR010000189.1 GCA_025927835.1 Jatrophihabitans sp.
ACGTCAACGCCGAGATCGTGAACCTGCTCAACGACCACGGCAGCTTCGCGATCGGCTTGTCCGGCGAGGACGCGAGCCTGCTCACCGCCGAACGCCGTGGCGCGATCGTCGACGGCGAAGAGGTCGACATCGGCCAGGTCGGTGACGTCGTCGCGGTCGACCCGTCCGCGATGTTCGCGCTCATCGACGCCGGCCGCATTCCGGTGCTGGCCACCGTGGCGCGCGGTCGCGACGGACTCACCTACAACGTGAATGCCGACACCGCCGCCGCGGCCGTCGCCGTCGGGCTCGGCGCGGAGAAGCTCATCGTGCTCACCGACGTCGAGGGCCTCTACGCCGACTGGCCGACCAGTTCGGAGGTCGTCAGCCAGATCACCACCGACGACCTGGCCACGATGCTGCCCCGCCTGTCCAGCGGCATGGTGCCGAAGATGGAGGCGTGCCTGCGCGCCGTCGAGGGCGGCGTGCCTCGCGCGCACGTGCTCGACGGACGGGTGCCGCACGCACTGCTGCTCGAGATCTTCACGAGCGAGGGCATCGGGACGATGGTCGTCCCGGGCAAGGAGCGGACATGACGAGCATGGGCGAGCGCTGGGACGCGGTCATGATGCGCAACTACGGCACGCCGCCGGTCGCGCTCGACCACGGTCAGGGCGTCGAGGTCTGGGACGTCGACGGGAATCGCTATCTCGATTTCGTCGGCGGCATCGCGGTGTCCTCGCTCGGGCACGGGCATCCGGCGATCGTGCGCGCCGTGACCGCACAGGTTGCGGCGCTCGCGCACACCTCGAACCTCTACATGCACAGCTCGGGCGTCGCGCTGGCCGAACGCCTCGTCGACCTGCTCGCCGTGCCCGCCAGGGTCTTCTTCGCGAACAGCGGTGCCGAGGCGAACGAGTGCGCGCTCAAGCTCGCTCGGCTGCACGGACGCGGCACCGGCCGCACCGAGATCGTCTCCTGCCACAACAGCTTCCATGGCCGCACGATGGGTGCGCTGTCGGTCACCGGCAACGCCGCGAAGCGCGAACCGTTCGCACCGCTGCCCGGGCCGGTCACCTTCGTCGACTACGGCGACTTGGCCGCGCTGCGCGCTGCCGTCGGCGAGCAGACCGCCGCGGTCATCGTCGAGCCGACGCTGGGCGAGGGCGGTGTGGTGCCGCCGCCGGCGGGTTTCCTGGCCGCGGCCCGCGCCGCCTGCGACGCGAGTGGCGCGTTGCTGATCGTCGACGAGGTGCAGAGCGGCATCGGGCGCACGGGGCACTGGTTCGCGAGCCAGGCCGAGGGCGTTCGTCCCGACATCATCACGCTCGCGAAGGGCCTCGGCGGCGGGCTGCCGATCGGCGCGTGCATCGGCATCGGCACGGCCGGCGAGTTGTTCGCGCCGGGCGATCACGGCAGCACGTTCGGCGGCAACCCGGTCGCCTGCGCCGCCGCACTTGCGGTGCTGGCCACCATCGCCGACGACCACCTGCTCGACAACGTGAAGCGGGTCGGCGAGCACCTCAGCCACCAGCTCGACGCGCTCGACAGCCCACTCGTCGCCGGCGTGCGCGGCAGCGGACTGTGGCGCGCGCTCGCACTGTCCGGCACGCACGCCCAGGCTGTCGAGGCGGCTGCGCGCAGCCGTGGACTGCTCGTCAACGCGGTGAAGCCGGACGCGATCCGGCTCGCGCCGCCGCTCATCCTGACCGAGGCGGACGTCGACGAGGCGATGCCACTGCTGAGCGCTGCGCTGGGTGACGTCGATGCCTAGACACTTCCTGCGCGACGACGACCTGGCGCCGGACGAGTTGCTCGCCGTGCTCGATCTCGCCGCGGAGCTGAAGGCCGACCGGTTCCGGTGCCGACCGCTGGCCGGGCCGAGGTCCGTCGCGTTGATCTTCGACAAGCAGACGCTGCGCACCCAGCTTTCGTTCTCGGTCGGCGTGGCCGAACTCGGGGGGCACCCGATCACCGTCGACGGACGGCTTGCCGGCATCGGCGTGCGCGAGTCGATCGGGGACACCACCCGGGTGTTGTGCCGGCAGGTCGCCGCGATCGTGTGGCGCACCTTCGGCCAGGACCGCATCGAGGATATGGCGGCGGTCAGTACGGTGCCGGTCGTCAATGCGCTCACCGACCGGTTCCACCCCTGTCAGATCCTCGCCGACCTGCAGACGATCCGTGAGCACAAGGGCACCCTCGCCGGGCTCACCTTCGGCTATCTCGGCGACGGCGCGAACAACATGGCGAACTCCTACCTGCTCGGGGGCGCGGCCGCCGGCCTGCACGTGCGGATCGCCGGGCCGGCGGGCTACCGGCCCGACCCGGAGATCGTGCGGACCGCCGAGCGCATCGCCGCCGGCACGGGCGGGTCGGTCACGGTCACCGACGACCCGGCCGCCGCGCTCGACGGTGCCGACGTCCTGGCGACCGATACCTGGGTGTCGATGGGGCAGGAGGACGAGGCGGCCGAGCGTGAGGCCCCGTTCCGGCCGTACGCGCTCACCGCGGACGCCGTCGCCAAGGCCGCCGCGGACGTCGTCGTGCTGCACTGCCTGCCCGCCTATCGCGGCAAGGAGATTGCGGCCGACGTGCTGGACGGCCCGCACTCTGTCGTGTGGGACGAGGCGGAGAACCGGCTGCACGCGCAGAAGGCACTGCTCGCGTGGCTGCTGGAGCACCAGTGATGGCCACCCGACTCGAACCGACGAGCCGCGCGGCGCGCCACGCCCGCATCGTCGCGGTGCTCGCCGAGCACGAGATCCGTTCTCAGGTCGAACTCGCGGCCCGGCTCGAGGAGGCCGGCGTGCATGTCACGCAGGCCACGCTGTCGCGCGATCTCGACGAGCTCGGCGCAGTGAAGCTGCGCAGCCCGGATGGCGGCCTGCCGGTGTACGTCGTTCCGCAGGACGACGCGCTGCTCACCGCGCGCACCGCCGACGACGACCCGCCGCACCGCCTCGCGCGGCTGCTCGGCGAGCTGCTCGTGTCGGCCGAGGCGAGCGCCAACCTCGTCGTGGTGCGCACGCCGTCGGGCGCCGCGAACTTCCTGGCCAGCGCGCTGGACCGGGCCCGGCTGCCCGAGGTGCTCGGTACGGTCGCAGGCGACGACACGATCCTGGTCATCAGCCGACCACCGGCCGACGGCGCCGACCTGGTACGCCGCTTCCACGACCTCGCCACCCACGGAGCAACTCGATGAGCAAGGTGTTGACCGCGCTGCCGGTCGGCGAACGCGTCGGCATCGCCTTCTCCGGCGGCCTCGACACGTCCGTCGCCGTCGCCTGGATGCGGGCGAAGGGTGCGGTGCCGTGCACTTACACCGCCGACATCGGCCAGTACGACGAGCCGGACATCTCCGGGGTGCCCGCACGTGCGCTGCAGTACGGCGCCGAGCTCGCCCGCGCCGTCGACTGCCGCCGTGAGCTCGTGGAGGAGGGGCTGGCCGCGCTGGCGTGCGGCGCGTTCCACATACGCTCCGCGGGGCGGGTGTACTTCAACACCACGCCCCTCGGCCGCGCGGTCACCGGCACGATGCTGGTGCGCGCGATGCAGTCCGACGACGTGCACATCTGGGGCGACGGTTCGACGTTCAAGGGCAACGACATCGAGCGGTTCTACCGCTACGGGCTGCTCGCGAACCCAGGCCTGCGCATCTACAAGCCGTGGCTGGACGCCGACTTCGTCGCCGAGCTCGGCGGGCGCGCCGAGATGAGCCAGTGGCTGGCCGAGCACGAGCTGCCCTATCGCGACAGCCTCGAGAAGGCCTACTCCACCGACGCCAACATCTGGGGCGCCACGCACGAGGCGAAGACGCTCGAGCAGCTCGACGTCTCGCTCGAGACCGTGGAACCCATCATGGGCGTGAAGTTCTGGGATCCGGCGGTGCCGGTCGACGCCGAGGACGTCACGCTCGAGTTCGAGTCGGGCCGGCCGGTGGCGCTCAACGGCGTCCGCTTCGACGATCCGGTCGAGCTCGTGCACGAGGCGAACGCGATCGGCGGCCGGCACGGGCTCGGCATGTCCGACCAGATCGAGAACCGCATCATCGAGGCGAAGTCGCGTGGTATCTACGAGGCGCCCGGTATGGCGTTGCTCTGGATCGGCTACGAACGACTGCTCAACGCGATCCACAACGAGGACACGCTGGCCAACTACTACGCCGAGGGACGCCGACTGGGCCGGCTGCTCTACGAGGGCCGCTGGCTCGACCCGCAGTCGCTCATGCTGCGCGAGTCGATCCAGCGCTGGGTGGCCTCGCTGGTCACCGGTCAGGTGCGGCTGCGGTTGCGCCGCGGCGACGACTACTCGGTGCTCGACACGCGCGGGCCGGCGCTGTCCTACCACCCGGACAAGCTGTCGATGGAGCGCACCGAGAACGCGGCATTCGGGCCGGTCGACCGCATCGGACAGCTCACGATGCGCAACCTCGACATCGCCGACTCACGCTCCAAGCTCGAGCAGTACGCGGCACACTCGGGCGTGCTGCTCGGTCGCAGTCACCTGTTCGGTGAATTGGAGGCGGCCGGGCTGCACGAGGGCGGTGCCGACCGCATCGCCGCGAACCCCGACGAGGAAGGCGCCGCCGTGCCCGACGAGACCGTGCTCGACAGTGCCGCGATGGAGTCCGGCGTTGACTGAGGACTCGACGCGGCTGTGGGGTGGACGGTTCGCGGGTGGCCCGTCCGACGCGCTCGCGAAGCTGTCGCTGTCCGTGCACTTCGACTGGCGACTCGCGCAGTACGACCTGCGTGCGTCCAAGGCGCACGCGCGGGTGCTGCACGGCGCCGGCCTGCTCACCGACGACGAGGCGACTCGCATGCTGCTCGCCCTCGACGAGATCGCCGAGCTCGTCAGGACGGGGGAGTTCCGTCCCACGCTCGCCGACGAGGACGTGCACACCGCGCTCGAACGCGCGCTGCTCGAACGCCTGGGCACGCTCGGCGGCAAGCTGCGTGCGGGGCGGAGCCGCAACGACCAGGTGGCCACCGATCTGCGGCTCTACCTGCGCGATCACGCGCGCCGCATCGTGCACGCCGTGGCCGATCTCGAGACGGCGCTCATCGGCCAGGCGAACGCCCATCCCGAAGTCCCGATGCCCGGGATGACGCATCTGCAGCACGCGCAGCCGGTCCTGCTCGCCCATCATCTGCTCGCGCACGTCCACGCGTTGGCGCGCGACGTCGACCGGCTCCAGGACTGGGATCGGCGCGTCGCGGTCTCCCCGCTCGGCTCGGGCGCCCTCGCGGGCTCGTCATTGCCGCTCGACCCCGAGGCAGTGGCGCGTGAACTCGGCTTCGACCGGCCCGCCGCGAACTCGATCGACGCCGTCGCCGACCGCGACTTCGCCGCGGAATTCCTGTTTGCGACGGCACTGCTCGGCGTGCACCTGAGCCGGATCGGCGAGGAGATCATCCTGTGGGTCACTCCCGAGTTCGGCTGGGCGAAGCTCGACGACGCGTGGTCGACCGGGTCGTCGATCATGCCGCAGAAGAAGAACCCGGACATCGCCGAGCTCGCGCGCGGCAAGTCGGGGCGGTTCATCGGCAACCTCACCGGGCTGCTCGCCACGCTCAAGGGGCTGCCGCTCGCGTACGACCGTGATCTGCAGGAGGACAAGGAGCCGGTCTTCGACACCGTCGACCAGCTCCTCACGCTGCTGCCCGCGGTCACCGGGCTGGTCGCGACGCTCACCTTCGACACCGACCGGCTCACCACGGCCGCGCCCGCCGGGTTCGCACTCGCGACCGACGTCGCCGA
>JAICKR010000244.1 GCA_025927835.1 Jatrophihabitans sp.
GCTGGCTGCCGGGTATCGCCTCCGGTGAGACGATCATGGCGTTCGGCATCACCGAACCGGACGCCGGTTCCAACTCCCACAACATCACCACCACCGCGCGCCGCGATGGTGCCGACTGGATCCTCAACGGCCGCAAGATCTACGTGTCCGGCGTCGACCACGCGCAGGCCATCCTCATCGTGGCCCGCACCGAGGACGCCAAGACCGGGCGCCTCAAGCCGGCACTGTTCGCCTTCCCGACCGACACCCCGGGCTTCGAGTACCAGGCGATCGACATGGACGTCGTGATGCCGGACAAGCAGTTCCTGCTGTTCATGGACGACGTCCGGCTGCCCGCCGACGCGCTGGTCGGTGACGAGGATGCAGCACTCGCGCAGCTGTTCGCCGGTCTCAACCCGGAGCGGATCATGGCGGCAGCCGGTTCGGTGGGCCTGGGTCGCTACGCGCTCGACCGCGCGGTGAAGTACGCGAACGAGCGCGAGGTGTGGGGCAAGCCGATCGGCACGCACCAGGGCCTGTCGCACCCGCTCGCGAAGGCGAAGGTCGAACTCGAGCTGGCCAAGCTGATGATGCAGAAGGCCGCAGCGCTCTACGACGGTGGCGACGACATGGGTGCAGGCGAGGCCGCGAACATGGCGAAGTACGCCGCGGCCGAAGCGTCGATCGCGTGCGCCGACCAGGCACTGCAGACGCACGGCGGCAACGGGTTCGCGCACGAATACGGCGTCGGCAACCTCATCCTCGGCAGCCGCGTCGCCCGCATCGCGCCGGTGAGCCGGGAGATGATCCTGAACTTCGTCGCGCAGTTCAGCCTCGGCCTGCCGAAGTCGTACTGACCATGAACGAGGTCGTGCACTACGACGTCGAGCGCGCGATCGCCACGGTGACGCTCGACTCGCCCGCGAACCGCAACGCCCTGTCGAGCCGGCTCGTCGCCGAGCTGACCGGGCACCTCGACCGCGCCGCCGCCGACGACGCCGTACGCGCGGTGATCCTCACGCACACCGGCACGGTGTTCTGCGCCGGCGCCGACCTCAAGGAGCAGTCCGGCGAGGGCGGTCCCGAATCGGGCACCAAGCGCATGCTCGCGCTGCTGCGGTCGATCATCGAACTGCCCAAACCGGTCGTGGCGCGCCTCGACGGCGCGGTGCGGGCCGGCGGCATCGGCATCGTCGGCGCCTGCGACATGGCACTTGCGAGCAGCGCCACGTCCTTCGCGTTCACCGAGGTTCGGCTCGGGCTCGCACCGGCGATCATCTCGCTCACCACGATGGGACGGATGACGGAGCGCGCGATCTCGCGCTACTACCTCACCGGCGAGAAGTTCGACGCACGCGTCGCGGCCGAATGCGGCTTGATCAGCGCCGCGACCGACGACCTCGACGCGGCGGTCACCGAGATCGCGGACGCGCTGCGCGCCTGCTCACCGCAGGGCCTCGCCGAGACCAAGTCGGTGACCACGCACGACGTGCTGCTGACCTTCGACGACCGTGCCGAGGACATGCAGTCGCTGTCCGCGCGGCTGTTCGGCTCCGACGAGGCGCGCGAGGGCATCATCTCGTTCATCGAGAAGCGCTTACCTCGATGGGCCGCCGAGTGATGTCTTCCCGCCTGAGTTGGTTGACAGCAGCGGCCGAAATCAACCACCGCTGGCGGGAAGGCGAATGAGCACGGCCGTCGAGGCACGCGAACCGCAGCAGGACCGCTCGCGGGCCACCCGCGCGCGGCTGCTGGAATCGGCGATCACCTGCCTCGCCGACCTGGGCTGGAGCGCCAGCACGGTCGCGGTCGTCGCCGAGCACGCCGGCGTCTCGCGCGGCGCCGCGCAGCACCACTTCCCCACCCGCGAGGCGCTGTTCATGGCCGCGCTCGAGCACGTCACCCGCCAGCGTGGCGAGGAGATGCGCCGCGAGCTCGGCGAGCGGCGCAGCGAGATGGACACCCGCGCGATCGTCGACCTCGTGTTCGACCTGTTCAGTGGGACGTTCTTCCGCGCCGCGTTGATGCTGTGGGTCGCGGCCGCGTCCGAGCCGCAGCTGCGTGACCAGGTCGTGCCGCTCGAGGCGCGCATCGGCCGCGAGATTCACCGGGTCGTCGTCGACCTGCTCGGCGTGGACGAGCACGTGCCCGGCGTGCGCGAGACGGTGCAGGCCACGCTCGACCTCGCGCGCGGTCTCGGGCTGGCGAACCTGCTCACCGACGACAGCCACCGGCGCACCCGCATCGCGCAGCAGTGGGCCGAGGTTCTGGACGCGACCCTGCGCTAGTGCCCTTCGCGGGCGAGCAGCCGGGCGAGCAAGTCGTCGCCGCCTTCCTCGGCCCGCCGATGCCGGCGGGTGGCGCCGTCGCCCGGGCTCGCATGCCGTCCGGAGCTCGCCTCGTCCTCGTCGTCCGGGCGGCGGCGCCGGCCGGTGTAGGCGGGTGCGTCCTTGGCGGGCGCCGCGATCGGGTCGAGCTCGAAGTCGGTGAACGGACGGATCCGCGGCAGATCGGCGAAGTCGTCAGGATGCGGGCTGGGCTGCAGCGGCAGCACCACCGGCTCGGGCAGCACGGGTGCCGGCTGCGGTCGCGGCGGCGGCTCGGCGGGCGTGCTCGGCTCGACCCGGATCGGTCCGGTGGCGTCGGGCTGCTTGGTCGGCGACGCCGGTGCGGGCGCGGGCGTGGGTGCGGCGGCAGCTGCGGCCGGCGCGGGAACCGGTGCGGGTGCC
>JAICKR010000145.1 GCA_025927835.1 Jatrophihabitans sp.
CCCGGGCGGGTGGGCGGGCCCACCCACAAACCCGGCCCCTCCCCCATCACCCCGCCGGGGCTTCGTCCTTTTATGCGCGCCCGCCGCCCCCACGACTGTTTTCAGCGGGTCAATGAGTGCCCATTTCGGCCCCGGGTTTCACACCCGGCCGGTGCATCCGTTATTGTTCCGTGACCAATCGAACGTGAAGCCCACCCGGGTACCCCGAGGAGCTTGATCAGTGCTGCGCAGCGTGAAGTACGGCATCAACGGAGCCGTACTCGCCGGACTCGTCGCAGTCCCCGCAATCTGGAGCACCGTCGACAAGAGCGTCCATCTCGTCGTCGACGGCAAGGGGCAGACGATCCAGACCACCGCGCAGAGCGTCGGCCAGGTACTGCACACGAAGGGCTACCGCGTCTCGTCGCACGACCTGCTCGCGCCGGCGGCGTCCGCACACATCGCGAACGGCACCCGCATCGTGCTGCGCCGCGGGCGGCTGCTCGAGCTCACCGTCGACGGGCAGACCACGCGCGTCTGGACGACGGCACCCACCGTGTCCGAGGCGCTCGCCGAACTCGGCTACTCGAGCACCGACTTCGTTTCCGTGTCGCGCGCCCAGCGGCTGCCGCTCGGCACCACCGACATCGCGATCCGCACGCCACGCACGGTGACCCTGATCCGTAGCGGCACGAGCGAACAGGTGAGCACCACCGACACGACCGTCGGGCAGATGCTCGCCGACCTCGGCATCGATCTCAGCTCGGCCTACCGGCTCTCGGCGAAGCCGACGGACGCCATCGTCGCCGGGCAGGTCATCCGCGTGCAGCGTGTCGACCGCAGGCTCGTCACCAGGATGACCGCACTGCCGTACCCGGTGCGCAAGCACTACACCGCAACGCTGTCGGCCGGCACCACGAAGGTGCTCGCGCAGGGCAAGGCCGGCCAGGCGAAGATCACGTACGCGCTCGTGTTCATCGACGGCAAGATGGTCGCCAGGACGAAGGTCAGCTCCGTCGTCGTCGCCGCGCCGCGCAGGCAGGTCCTGTCGATCGGCACGAAGGAGACGCAGACGACCACGGCGCTCAATGCGCCGAGCCAGCCCGCACCCTCGCCGGGCACTGCGAAGGCGATCGCGCGCGACCTGCTCGCCGCCCGCGGCTGGGGCGGCGTGCAGTACGACTGCCTGGTCACGCTGTGGGATCACGAGAGCAGCTGGAACGTGCATGCGGCGAACCCCAGCGGGGCCTACGGCATCCCGCAGGCGCTTCCGGGCTACAAGATGTCCACGGCCGGCCCCGACTGGCAGGACAACGCCACCACCCAGATCAAGTGGGGGCTGGGCTACATCGCCTCGCGGTACAACACGCCGTGCGGTGCGTGGTCGCTCTGGCAGCAACAGGGTTGGTATTGAGGTAACGCCTCCCGCCGGGAACTCCTCGGGTTGATCCTCGCGTGGTGGTTGGGTTAGGCCATGACGCTTCTCGGGCCGGCGGAGATTCGTCAGCTTGCCGCGCAGTTGAACGTGCGGCCGACGAAGGCGCTGGGGCAGAACTTCCTGCACGACGCCAACACGATCCGGCGCATCGTCCGGGCGGCCGAGCTCGAACCGGGTGAGACCGTCCTCGAGATCGGTCCCGGACTCGGCTCACTGACCCTCGGCCTGCTCGCCGCGGGCCATCCGGTCGTCGCCGTCGAGGTCGACGCGACGCTCGCGGACGCGCTGCCCGCGACGATCGCGGAGCGGCTGCCCGCGGCTCAGCTCACGGTGCTGAACGCGGACGCGTTGCGGCTGGCCGAGGTGCCCGGCGCACCGAGCGCGCTGGTCGCGAACCTGCCCTACAACGTCGCGGTCCCGGTCGTGCTCCACCTGCTCGAGGTCGTGCCGTCGCTGCAGCGCGGGCTCGTCATGGTGCAGGCCGAGGTCGCCGACCGGCTGGCCGCAGCGCCCGGCTCGAAGGTCTACGGAGTACCCAGCGTGAAGGTCGCCTGGTACGCGGCGGCGACCCGCGCCGGTGCGGTGCCCGCGAGCGTGTTCTGGCCGGCACCCAACGTCGAGTCGGGGCTGGTCCGGCTGCTGCGCCGGCCGCCGCCGGTCACGTCCGCGAGCCGGGCACAGGTGTTCGCGGCCGTCGACGCCGCGTTCGCCCAGCGGCGCAAGACGCTGCGCGCGGCGTTGGCCGGCTGGGCCGGGTCGGCCGCTGCGGCCGAGCAGGCGTTGCACGCCGCCGGCATCGACCCACAAGCCCGCGGTGAGACGCTCGACGTCAACCAGTTCGCGAGGCTGGCTGAGAACCGACCACGAACGCGATGAGCGCTCGCGCGAGCGAGGATCAACCCGAGGAGCCCCTGGGCGACGAGTGGTTCGGTCCGAGCCCGGCCACGCGCGAGCGAGGACGAGCGATCCACCTGGCCGGATAAATCAGCTCCGTCCGGCGAAGAGGCTCGTCACCGAGCCGTCCTCGAAGACTTCCTTGATCGCCATGCCCAGCAGCGGAGCGATCGAGAGCACGGTGAGCTTGTCGAACTCCTGCTCGGGACGGATCGGCAGCGTGTTGGTGACGATGACCTCGGCCACCCGGCTGTTCTTGAGCCGGTCGGTCGCGGACCCGGAGAAGATGCCGTGCGTCGCAGCGACGATCACGTCGGTCGCACCTTCGGCGAACAGCAGATCGGCCGCCTTCGTGATCGAGCCGGCGGTGTCGATCATGTCGTCGATCAGCAGGCACATCCGGCCACCGATCTCACCGACGACACGGTTCGCGACGACCTCGTTCGCGGCGTCGATGTTGTGCGTCTTGTGCACGAAGGCGATGTCCAGCCCGCCGAGCGCGTCGGCCCATTGCTCGGCGGTGCGCACCCGGCCGGTGTCGGGGGACACCACGACCATGTCCTCGGTGCCGTAGCGCTTGCGGACGTGGTCGGCGAGCAGCGGCAGCGCGAACAGGTGGTCCACGGGCCCGTCGAAGAAGCCCTGGATCTGCGCGGTGTGCAGGTCGACGGCCATCAGGCGGTCGGCGCCCGCGGTCTTGAACAGGTCGGCGATCAGCCGCGCCGAGATCGGCTCCCGGCCGCGGTGCTTCTTGTCCTGCCGCGCGTACGGATAGAACGGCGCCACCACGGTGATGCGCTTTGCGGACGCGCGCTTGAGCGCGTCGACGAGGATCAGGCTCTCCATCAGCCACTCGTTGATCGGCGTGGTGTGCGACTGGATCACGAAGGCGTCGCTGCCGCGCACCGACTCGTCGGGCTTGATGAACAGCTCGCCGTTCGCGAACACCCGACGCGTCGTCGGTGTGACGTGGGTGCCGATGTGCTGGGCGATCTCGGTGGCGAGTTCGGGGAACGCGCCACCGGAGAGCAGCACGAGGCTCTTGCGCCCTGCCACCTCGAGGTTCGGCATCAGGCCTCGTCCTTCTTGTCGTCGTCACCGAGAGCTTGTGTGGCGGCTTCAGCGGCGGCGGTGCCGGCCCGCTTCCTCAGTACCCAGCGTGCCACGTTTCGTTGCGGTGCGCGTGCCACTCCCATCGCGCCCGGCGGCACATCGTGCGTGATGACCGAGCCGGCCGCGGTATAGGCCCCGTCGCCCACCTCGACCGGCGCCACGAACATGTTGTCGGCGCCGGTGCGGGCGTGGCTGCCGATCGTCGTGTGGTGCTTGTCGACACCGTCGTAGTTCACGAACACCGTCGCCGCACCGATGTTCGTGTGCTCGCCGATCGTTGCGTCACCGACATAGCTCAGATGCGGGATTTTCGTCCCCTCCCCGACGTCGGCGTTCTTCAGCTCGACGTAGGTGCCGATGTGCACGCCGTCGGCCAGCACGGTGCCGGGACGCAGGTACGCGTACGGCCCGATCGTCACCTCGGCGCCGATGGCGGCCTGCGTCGCCACGCACCGGTCGAGCCGCGCCCCCGCGCCGACGCTGGTGTCGGTGAGCGTGACCTGCGGCCCGACCATCGCGCCCGCGCCGATCGTCGTGGCGCCGGTCAGCTCGGTGGACGGCAGCAGCACCGCGTCGGGCTCGATCGTCACCTCGGCGTCCACCCAGGTGGTGAGCGGGTCGACGACGGTGACGCCGGCGCGCATGTGCGCCTCGAGCAGGCGGGTGTTGTAGAGCCGGTGCGCAGCGGCGAGCTGGACCCGGTCGTTGACCCCGGCGGTCTCGTCCGCCGGTGCCACGACAGCGCTGATGCGCTGCCCGTCACCGGCCAGGATGCCGACCACGTCCGGGAGGTACTCCTCGCCCTGGGCGTTGTCGCGCGACAGCCGGGCGAGCGCACTGCGCAGCAGCACGTGGTCGAACACGTACACGCTGGTGCCGATCTCGGTGACGGTCAGCTCGGCCTCGGTGGCGTCCTTGTGCTCGACGATGCGCGTGACCGCGCCGGCGGCGTCGCGGAGGACCCGGCCGTAACCCGTGGGGTCGGCGACGACGCTGCTCAGGATCGTGGCCGCGGCGCCGGTGGCGGCATGCTCGGCGACCAGCGCGGCCAGCGTCGCGGTGGTGAGCAGCGGCGCGTCGCCCGGTAGCACGAGCACAGCGCCGCCGGTCTCGGCCGGCACCGCGTCGAGCGCGATGCGCACCGCGTGCCCGGTGCCGTGTTGCTCGTCCTGCACGACCGGCTGCGCCGGACCGGCGAGGTCGCGGACCGCGTCGAGATGCGCGACCACCTGCTCGCGGCGGTGCCCGACCACGACGGCCGTCTGCTTGGCCGCCAGCGGTGCGGCGGCCGCCAGCACGTGGGCCAGCAGCGTACGGCCCGCGAAGCCGTGCAGGACCTTCGGCACGGCACGCGAGTTCATCCGCGTGCCCTCGCCCGCGGCGAGCACGATCACTGCCGTGGGCGGCACCATCGGGTCAGGCACGACACCTTCCGTTCCGCGTCCGGTTGCTGGGGGACTCGGACTCGAACCGAGACTGCAAGGCTCCAAAGGCCTGCGGGCTGCCGATTACCCCATCCCCCAATCGATGGGTCTTCGCGCAAGCGCTCATCCCTATGCGCGCTCCGCTCCTCGCTCGCAGGGCTCGCTGCGATGCTCACGCGCCGAGCCCTCGTTCCTGGGTAAGAGTATTTGATGGCCGGTTTCGTGTTGGACGCCCACGTTGGCTACGCTGACGTAAGTTACGCCACCGTAGCCAACCGACGCGGAAGACGTATCCATCCATGACGCTTATCGACGACCGTCCCGTTGCCGACGGCCCGAAGCCTGTCTTCGAAGGCACGAAGCGCCCCGGCGAGCAGTTCATGCTCTACGCCTTCGTCATCGTGCCGTTCCTTGCCTTCGTCGCGGCAATTCCGATCGTGTGGGGTTGGGGGATGGGCTGGACCGACGTCGCCCTGATGGTCGTCTTCTACTTCATCGGCGTCGCAGGTGTCACGGTCGGCTTCCACCGGCTCTTCACGCACGGCTCGTTCAAGGCGAATCGACCGCTGCGCGACGCGCTCGCGATTGCCGGCAGTCTTGCGATCGAGGGCCCGGTCATCCGCTGGGTCGCCGACCACCGCCGCCACCACGCGCACAGCGACCGGGACGGCGACCCGCACTCGCCGTGGCGCTACGGCACCTCGACCCGGGCGCTGGCCAAAGGCCTGTTCTATGCCCACATCGGCTGGATGTTCGACGAGCAGCACACGAACCGCGAGAAGTACGCGCCCGACCTGCTGGCCGACCGCGACCTGAACTTCATCTCCAGGACGTTCGGGATGTGGACAGCAGTCTCGCTGCTGCTGCCGCCGCTGATCGGTGGGCTCGTCACGATGTCGTGGACGGGAGCGCTCACCGCGTTCTTCTGGGGCTCGCTGGTCCGCACGTTCGTCGTGCACCACGTCACCTGGTCGATCAACTCGATCTGCCACACCGTCGGTGAGCGGCCGTTCCAGGCGCGCGACAAGAGCACGAACTTCTGGCCGCTGGCGATCCTGAGCCTGGGCGAGAGCTGGCACAACATGCACCACGCCGACCCGACGGCGGCGCGGCACGGCGTACTGCGCGGTCAGGTGGACGCGTCCGCGCGCATCATCTGGATCTTCGAGAAGCTCGGCTGGGCCACCGATGTCCGCTGGCCGAAGCCCGAACGCCTGGACAAGCTGAAGGCCGGCTGATCCGCCGTAGGCGGATCGCCTCCTGGCCCACTCGCTCCGCTTCGGGGCCGATCGGCGCTCCGCACGCAAGCTCGCTCGTCCCTCGCTCGCGCGAACGGCGGGCTCTTCGCGCGAGCGCTCATCGCGTTCGTGGTCGCCGAGAACCTACGCTGGCGGGGTGAGCGCGCGGCCGATCTCCGAGGATGACGCGCGGGCGCGAGATGCCGCCGACGAACTGGCGACACTGCGCGAGCGGTTCCACGTCCCGCCCTTCGGCGCCGGCGAGGCCGCGTACTTCGCCGGCAACTCGCTCGGCCTGCAGCCGAAGGCGCTGCGCGCGCGGCTCGGCCAGGAGCTCGACGACTGGGCCCGGGTCGGCGTGGAGGGTCACCTCGAGGCGGCGCGGCCGTGGGTGTCGTACCACGAATTGCTGCGCGAACCGACGGCCCGGCTGGTCGGGGCGCTGCCGGCCGAGGTCGTGGTGATGAACTCGCTGACCGTCAACCTGCACGTGCTGATGATCAGCTTCTACCGGCCGGCCGCGCAGCGGTTCAAGATCCTCATCGAGGATTCCGCGTTCCCGTCCGACAGCTATGCGGTGCGCAGTCAGGTGGCGTTCCACGGCTACGACCCGGACGAGGCGGTGGTGCGGCTCAAGCCGCGCCCGGGTGAGGCTGCGTTGCGCAGCGAGGACGTCGTCGAGCAGCTGGAGCGCGGCGGCGCGGACATCGCGATGGTGCTGCTCGGCGCGGTCAACTATTACAGCGGCGAGTACCTCGACATCGAGGCGATCACCGCCGCGGGGCATGCCGCCGGGGCACAGGTCGGCTGGGACCTCGCGCACGCTGCGGGCAACGTGATCACCCGGTTGCACGACTGGGAGGTCGATTGGGCGGCGTGGTGCTCGTACAAGTACCTGAACAGTGGGCCGGGCTCGCTCGCCGGCGCCTTCGTCCACGAACGCCACCTCGCCGACCGCTCGCTGCCGAAGCTGGCCGGGTGGTGGTCGACCGACCCGGCGATCCGGTTCGACATGGGGCCGGTGGTGACGCCGGTCGACACGGCCGACTCGTGGCAGCTGTCGAACCCGCCGATCCTGGCGATGGCCCCGGTGCTCGTCTCGCTGGAGATCTTCGACGAGGTCGGCATGGATGCGCTGCGGGCCAAGAGCATCCGGCTCACCGGCTACCTCGAGGAGTTGCTGGACGACGCGGCGGACGGCCGGCCGTTCGAGGTCATCACGCCGCGCGACGCCCAGCGGCGCGGCGCGCAGCTGTCGGTGCGGCTGTCCGGTCACGACGCGGGGAAGGTGTCGGCGGCGTTGCGGCGCGACCACGGCGTCTATGCCGACAGCCGCCGGCCCGACGTGATCCGCCTCGCGCCTGCCCCGCTGTACTGCACGTTCCACGACTGCTGGCGTGCGGCGCGCGCGCTCGCCGAGGTCCTGGATGCCTGACGAGGTAGCCATCGTCGGCGCCGGGCTCGCCGGCTGCCTGCTCGCCACCCTGCTCGGCCGGCGCGGCATTCCGGTCACCGTGTACGAGCGGCGCCCGGATCCGCGGCTGACCGGTGCCGAACGCGGCCGCTCGATCAACCTCGCCGTGTCCGCACGGGGTCTGGACGCGCTGGAGCGGGTCGGGCTGCGCGAGGCCGCGCTGGAGCGCGCGCTGCCCATGCACGGCCGGATGGTGCACCCGGTCGAGGGCCGGCAGAGCTTCCGTCCGTACAGCGCAGACCGCACCCGCGCGATCAACTCGATCAGCCGCGCGGAACTGAACGCCGCGCTGCTCGACGCCGCCGCGGCGACCGAGGGCGTCTCGCTGCGCTTCGAGCATCGCCTCACCAAACTCGAGCTGGACAAGGGCCGACTGCGCTTCGAGACGCCCGCCGGGCACGCGGACGAGCGGGCGCGGGTGGTGCTGGCCAGCGACGGCTCCTACAGCGCGGCCCGGCGCGCCGTCACGTTCCGGCAGGGCTTCGACTTCAGCCAGGACTATCTCGAGCACGGCTACCGCGAGCTGACGATCCCGGCGTGCAACGGTGACTTCGCGCTCGACCCGGACGCGCTGCACATCTGGCCGCGCGGCTCGTCGATGATGATCGCGCTGCCGAACCTCGACCGGTCCTTCACCTGCACCTTGTTCTGGCCGCGCGACGAACTCGCCGGGCTGCACACCGACCGCGAGATCATCGACTTCTTCCGCGCCCACTACCCGGACGTCGTCGACCTGATGCCGACGCTCGCCTACGACTTCCTGCACAACCCGGACGGCTCGCTCGTCACCGTTCGCTGCTGGC
>JAICKR010000078.1 GCA_025927835.1 Jatrophihabitans sp.
GCGGTGGGACGTGCACGGCTGGGCGCACCGGCGCATCAGGCGCCAGGCCGGCCCGTTGCCGGGCGATGTCGGCCGCGTCCCGCAGGCCGCCGAGCGCGTCGACGAGGCCGTTGCGCGACGCATCGGCGCCGGACCAGATGCGTCCGCGCGCAACCGCGTGCACGTCGTCGTAGGCCATTCGCCGGGCGTCGGCCACCTTCTGCACGAAGTCGCGGTAGATGCGGTCGAGCATCTCGCCCAGCCGCTCGCGTTCGTCGTCGGTGAAGCCGCGGCGGGCGGAGAACATGCGCGCGCTGCCGCCGCTGTCGACCGCGCCGGTCGTGAGCCCGAGATGCTCCTCGAGCAGACCCGAGATCACCGCCTTGCCACCGACCACGCCGATCGAGCCGGTGATCGTGGCCGGCTGCGCCACGATCACGTCCGCCGGGCACGCGATGTAGTAGCCGCCCGAACCGGCGAGCTCGCCCATCGAGACGACGATCGGTTTGCCGGCATCCCGGGTGAGCACGACCTCGCGCCAGATCGTGTCGGACGCGACGGCGGAGCCGCCGGGTGAGTCGACGCGGAACAGCACGGCGCGGACGTGCTCGTTCTCGCGGGCGGCGCGCAGCGCGGCGGCCACGGTGTTGCTGCCGAGCTGCTGGCCGCGCGGCGTGTTGCGGGAGCGGCCGATCACGATCTCGCCGTGCCCCTCGACGAGCGCGACGGTCTCCCGCCGTCGCTTGATCAGCGCGGCGGCCCCGCGACGCGGCGACCACTGGTCGGCGAACAGCAGCTCGGCGTCGGCACCCACCCGGCCGCGCAGATCGGCATAGACCTCGTCGCGGTAGCCGAGCCGGTCGATGAGCCCGGCCTGCTGCGCGTCGGCGGCGGACAGCGGCGCGCGGGCCGCCAGCTCCCGCACCGAGTCCTCGTCGAGCCCGCGCGCGTCCGCGATCGCCGAGACCGCGCTCTCCCACGTCGAGGCCACGACCCGGTCGACGGCCTCGCGGTGCGCCTCGGTGAACTCCTTGTTCATCACCCGGTCGGCCGCGCTCTTGTACTCGTAGCGCTTGTCCAGTTGCGGCTCGATACCGAGCTTGTCGAGCGCGCCGCGCAGGAACGTGACCTCGGCGGCGACACCGTGCAGCCCGAGCTCGCCCGTCGGCTGCAGCCAGACCTCGGTGCAGCCGCTGGCCAGCAGGTAGCCGGCGGTCCCGTTGCCGCCCTCGCCGAACGTCTCGGCCCAGGCCACGACCGGCTTGCCGCTCTTGGCGAACGCCTGCAGGCCAGCCCGCAGCTCCTGCGCGGTAGCGAATCCCAACCCGCCGCCGCCGATCTTCACCACGACGCCGAGCACGTGTGCGTCGTCACCGGCCTCGTGCAGGGCACGCAGCACGCTGCGCAGCCGGGGCCGATTCCGGCTGCGCAGCTTGCCGACGAGATCGTCCGGCTCGAGCTCGATCGGCGCGGTCGTCAGATCGAGCTCGAGCAGCAGGGGCGGGCGGCGCAACGGGACCATCCCGACACCGTAGGCGCCGCTCCTATGCGAGAGCAGCGACCTCGGTGGCGCGGGCGGTCGAGCGGGCGGGTGCGGCGAGCACCGCGCGGGCGACCGGGACGAAACCGATGGCGAGGACGACGTAGCTCGCCACCAGGATCGGCCGGCCGGCGGACGCGAAGCCGGCGATGTTGGCGAATGTCCCGAGCGGCAGCGCGACGGCGCTCCAGCGCGGCACCGTGCCGCCGCGCCACAGCAGCACGCCGAGCCACACCATCCCGATCAGCACCACGATGCCGCCGATGCTGTAGATCAGCCCCGACCCCGGCGCGTCCTCGTAGGCCTTGGCGAGCGCGGTCATCTGCGCCCGGTCGGCGCCGGCCCGGCCCATCTTCCAATACATCAACTCGACGGCGGCGTCACCGATCGCGACAACGAGCCCGAGCTGGGTCAGCACTCCCGCGAGCACCCGGCTGCTCGACTCGCGCAGCAACCCGGTGACGGCGAGCACCGCCGGAACAAGAAGGTAGGAGCTGAGCAGGATGCACAGCGCGTAGACGTAGAAGCGGTGCTGGTGCGCAGCGATGGCCTTCAGTTCCGCGCCCCGGCTGTCCTGCAGCCCGGGCACCGCGACGGCGGCGGCGACGCCGACCAGCGGGGCCGCGATGCACGAGGCCGACAGCAACACGCGGCGAAGTCGGACGGGTTCCATGGGAACTCCTCACGGTCACAGCGCCGGCTCGTCCGGCGGCGGGTTCACGCTAGGAATCGGACGCGACCCGGCGCTGCCGTCGCGGGATGGTTTCCCGCTGTCGATCGGCGGAACGCGATTAGTCCGTTCGGCGGATGTCCCAGCGGCTCGCCGGCGGCTATCTTCTCGATCATGCGAGGCCTGGGCCCACTGCCGCGGCAGGCCGTCGACGGCGCCGTCGTGGCGCTCGCGCTGGCGCTCGTCGAGATCACGTGCTGGGTCTCCCGCGACATCGTCGGGCCGCAGATCGCCGGCGCGGTCTGGCTGCGCGCCGCGCTCCCGATCTTCTGGGTGCTGCCCTTGTGGTGGCGGCGCACGCATGCCGTGCCGGTGCTGTATGCCGTACTGGCCGGTGTTGCGCTGCAGGGTCTCGTCACCCGCAACTCTCCCGAAGGCCTCGAGATGATCTTCGTGGTCGGCTGCGCCGCGTACAGCGCCGGGGCCTACGCGCGCCGGCGCACCGCATGGCACGGCATCGCCGCGATCCTGATCGTCTACCCCGTGTACGCGGTGTGCGATCGCAACGTTCGCAGCGGCCGGACGAGTGACATGTGGGCCGCCGCCTTCTTCGGCGCGGGCATGGTCGCCTGCTGGCTCGTCGGCACCCTGCTGCGCCAGCAGCGCGAACGCCGGGTGCTCGCCGACCGGACGAGCCAGCTCGAGATCGAGGCGGCGCACGCGGTGGCCGAGGAGAGGACGCGGCTCGCCCGCGACCTGCACGACATCGTGTCGCACAACCTCAGCGTCATGGTCGTGCAGGCGGCGGGTGCCCGTGCGCGGGGCAGTTCCGACGCGGGCACCCTGGAGAAGATCGAACGCAGCGGGCGCGCGTCACTCGTCGAGATGCGCCGCCTGCTCGGCGTGCTGCGCGCCGACGACGAGCAGGCCACGCTCGTGCCGCAGCCGGGCATCTCCGACCTGGACGAACTCGTGCAGCACGTACGCGACTCGGGGATCCCGGTCGAGCTCTCGGTCACCGGTGACACTGCCGCGCTGCCACCCGCGATCGAGTTGTCCGTGTTCCGCATCGTGCAGGAGGCGCTCACCAACATCGTCAAGCATGCCGGTCCGGCCCACGCCACGGTGACCATCGCCGCGATGGCGGACTCCGTGCGGGTCGAGGTGTGTGACGACGGGCGCGCCGCACCCACGGCCGAACAGGCGAGCTCCGGGCACGGCCTGATCGGCATGCGCGAACGGGCGGCGCTGCTGCACGGTGAGGTGGTCGCCGGCCCGGGTCCGGAGGGCGGCTTCCGGGTCGCCGCAACGCTGCCGCTCGCGGCGGGCGCGTGATCCGCATCCTGCTCGCCGACGACCAGGAGCTCGTCCGCGAGGGCCTGCGGATGATGCTCGAGGCGGAGCCGGACTTCGAGGTCGTCGGCGAAGCCGGCAACGGCCGCGAGGTACTCGCCCAGACGCCGACACTCGACCCGGATGTCGTCGTCATGGATATCCGGATGCCCGAGCTGGACGGCATCGAGACGACCGCGCGGCTCGCGCAGTCCGGCGCACGCGCCCGCGTGCTCGTGCTGACGACCTTCGACCTGGACGAGTACGTCTATCGCGCACTGCGCGCGGGAGCCGCCGGTTTCATGCTCAAGGACGCGACCCGCGAGCATCTCGTCGCGGCCGTGCGCACGGTGACCGCGGGCGAGACCATCCTGGCGCCGGCGATCACCCGCCGACTCATCGAGGACTACTGCCGCCGGCCGGCGCCCGACGGCGCGGCGTCGGCCTCGACCCTGTCCGCGCGCGAGCTCGAGGTGGTGCGCGCGCTCGCGTCCGGGAAGTCGAACTCCGAGATCGCGGCTCAGCTCTTCCTCGGGGAGGCGACCGTGAAGAGCCACATCGCGCGGGTGCTCGCAAAACTCGGGCTGCGCGACCGCGTGCAGATCGTGATCCACGCCTACGAGAACGGTCTCGTCGGCCGCTGACAGTCAGCTGCGGTACGCGCGGGCGAGTTCCGTGAGCCGGGCGTGCGTGTCGCGCATCGCGGGCATCGGGGGGAGATACTGCTTCGCGATCTTTGCGACCGACGTGTAGTTCGTGTCGACGACGTTGGCCAGCGGCGACTCGACGGCCTGCGACACGAGCTGGTAGGCGTCCAACATCGCCAGCCCGAACTCCGTCTCGAGCCAGCGCACGAGCTCGGTCTGCGCGACCCGGAACGCGTCCTCGAGCGGACGCGCCGAGCCGGTGGTGATCAGGTGCGTATCCGACTCGAGCCGTGGCCACGGGCAGGGCACGCCCTTGACCAGGTCGACGACGAGGACCGTGTCCATCGCGCACTCGGCGGCAACGCCGCAGGTCTCGCCCTCGCCCTGCCGCGCATGACCGTCACCGATGGAAAGCATCGCGCCTTCGACGTTCACGCCGAGGTAGCAGGTGACGCCGGCGCGCATCTCCGGGGTGTCGAGGTTGCCGCCGTGCGCATCAGGCACGAGCGACGAGCGCACCTCGAGATTGGCCGGAGCCACGCCGACCGTGCCGTGCATCGGCACCATCGGCAGGTCGACCTGCCAGTCACCGAAGCGCGCCTCGAACCGGCACAGCTGCTTGTCGCGGTCGAGCTGCCACATCCAGATGACCTCGGGCAGCGGGTCCTGCAGGGTGGCGGTCGCGTGCGTCGAGGTGAGCGCTCCGAACAACGGCACCGTCGTCGACACAGCCCAGTCGCGGGCCGGCTGCACCGAGATGAAGTGGACGGCCAGGGTGTCCCCCGGCTCGGCACCCTCGACGTAGAACGGCCCGGTCTGCGGGTTCACATACGGAAACTCGCACACCTCGGAGACCAGATCATCGACACCGCGCACGCGGCCGGCGAAGCAGTCCTCGGTGAACAGCTCGAGGATCGTCCCCGGCGCGATGCGGGCGAGCGGCGGCACGCCGCCGAACGTCCACACATACTCGCTGGGATCAGGACGGAAGGTTTGCACCCTCGGATCACTCATCCGGCGGTTGCCCCTGGCGCGGGTACGGCTGCGGCCGGCTCCTCGTCGAGGTGCACGCGCGCGACCTCGTCGACCCGTCTCGAGTCGACGAGGTAGAGCACGACGAGATACACCACGCCGACGATGACCCAGACCACGACGCCGCGCACGCCGTAGGAGATCGGCGCGGTGAGCGAGGAGATGAACGACCAGTCGAACGGGTTCCACCCCACCGCGGTGAGCCAGGCGGGGAAGAAGGCGGCGACACCGGCGAGCGGGATCAACAGGTGCGTGAACACGTTGAAGCCGCCGCCGCGTGCGAAGAACCCGATGCACGAGATGTTGGCGATGATGTAGACCGACACCAGCAGGATGACCAACGCGGTGGCCACGATGCCGAACGCGGTCACCGGGTCGTAGTGGAAGCCGAGCGACAGCGACACTGCGAGCGCGACCAGCGCGGTCACGATGATCGAGACGTACGGCGAGCGGTGCCGCAGACTGACCGCGGCGAACACACGCGGGAACGCGCCGATGCGGCCCAGCGCGAACGAGGTACGGCTGGCGACGTTCACCCCGGCGTTCGAGTTCGCGATCGTCGAGTTCACGATCGCCGCGAAGACGAACCACCAGAAGAAGCCGTAGAGCGTGCGCGCCATGCCCTGCCACGAATCCGGGCCGGACGTCTGGAACGTGGAGAACTGCGCCGGGCCGAAGGCGACGTCGACGGCATAGGTGGTGAGCACGTAGAACAGCCCGACGATGAGCACCGCGCCGATCACCGCGCGCCGGATCGTCCGCCGCGGGTTGCGCGCCTCCTCGGCCAGCGGTGCTGCGCCCTCGAACCCGCCGAATGCGAGGATCGAGAACACCGAGCCGGCGATCACTCCGCTCATGCCCTTGTGGCCCTCGGGGGTGTACTTCGTGCCGAACACGTCGATGGTGTTGCCGCCGCGTGCATGCCCGATGAACAGGGCCGCCAGGATCAGGATCACCACGATCTCGAACAGTCCGAGGATCGTGCCCAGGATCGCCGATGTACGCACCCCGTAGAGCCCGGCGAGCACCACGATCACCACGCCGGCGATCGTCCACGGCCACCAGAGGTCGGCCGGGTAGTCGGACCACTCGCCGTGGATCGTGGCCGCGGTCGTGAACCCCAGTTGCAGCAACACGAGCGGCGGAATCAGCAGGCCGATGCCGAGGTAGGACCATGCGACGAGGAAGCCGAGGCTGGGATGCAACCCCTTCGCGGCGTACGTACCGAGCGAACCCGCGGCGGGGATGTGCCGGGCCAGCTCGCCGATCGCGAAGGCGGTCAGCAGGCACGCCACCATCGCGATGAGCACCGACAGCGGCAGCGCGCCGCCGGCGAACGCGACACCGGTGGGGATCGAGGCGGCGACCGCGGCGGCGGGCGCCATGTCCGTGATGCTCTGGAAGAGAACCTCACGCAGGCCGATCGCGTCGTTGCGCAGCCCGGTGTCGCGAGATTGCGTAGCAGCCGTCATGGTGCGTCCTCCCGTGAGGGAACCCGCTTGCGCTATTGGGACGGGACGCTACGCCGGTTCGGCGGTTACCAGTGGACGCCGCGCAGGATGTGCGCGAATGCGACGCTCTCGGTCGACGGCTCGTCCTTCTTGGTGTCCTTGCCACCACGCGCCGCATGCGAGTCGGGGAAGAGCTTGTATCCGGCGTTGAGGATGACGTCGACGCCGCGCGGCGCGACCTGGTAGGCGAGCGCGCCCGCGTTGCCCATGGTGGTGCCGACCGACTTCGGCTTGCGGATCATGGCCTTGCAGATCATGTCGGCGGCCTCGGCCGGGCTCATCGTCGGGAACCGGTCGTACATCTTCGTCGGCGCGATCATCGGCGTGCGCACGAGCGGCATGTAGATGGTCGTGATGTGCACGCCGTCGTCGATGATCTCGGAGGAGATGCAGCGCGAGAAGGCGTCGAGCGCGGCCTTGGAGGCGACGTAGGCGGAGAAGCGCGGGATGTTCGTCTGCACGCCGATCGAGCTGACGTTGATGATGTGCCCGCCCTTGCGCCCGTCCGGGCTCACCTGCCGCATGATCGGCAGCACGGACAGGATGAGCCGCACCGGGCCGAAGTAGTTGAGCTGCATCGTGCGCTCGAAGTCGTGGAAGCGGTCGTAGGACAGCGCGATCGAGCGGCGGATCGAGCGGCCCGCGTTGTTCACCAGCACGTCCACCCGGCCGTGCTCCTGCAGGACCTCCTTCGCCATGCGTTCGATGTCGCTCATGTCCGCGAGATCGCAGCGGTGCACGAACGCAACGCCGCCGAGGTCCTCGATCTCGTGCCTGGTCTCTTCCAGCGCCTCGACGCCGCGCGCGACGAGCAGCACCCGTCCACCGGCGGCACCCACGCGCAGCGCGGTGGCCCGGCCGATGCCCGACGACGCGCCGGTGATCATCACGGTCTTGCCCTTGATGGCGCGGGCGAGTTGCTTGTCCTTGCGCCGGTCCGGGCTGTAGGCACGCTCCCAGTAGTCCCAGAGGGCCTGGATGTAGCTGTTGAGCGGCGGCACCTCGATACCCGAGCCGTGCAGCACGGCACGCGTCTTGGACGAGTCGAAGTGCGTCGGGTAGGTCAGGTACGCGAACGACTCGCGCGGGATGCCGAGCTCGGCAAGCGCGAGGTCGGTGAGTTGGCGCGCTCCGGGCAGCCTGGACACGGTGGTCGCGAACCGCAGTGGCAGCGCGTCGAGTGCGCGCGCGTCGACGTTCACCGTCGGCTGCGGCGCCTTCGCCGCCTTGGCGATCGCCTTGAACAACCCGCCGACGGTGAGCGGCTCGGGGTCGGTGAGGTGGAATGCGCGGCCGTCGAGCCCGGGCTGGTGCGCGATGTAGTCCATCGCCTTCGCGACGTAGTCGACCGGCACGATGTTGATCTCGCCGCCCTCGACGCCGATACCGCGCAGCCACGCCGGCAGCACACCGCGCACCCGCTGCATGGTCTTGAAGAAGTAGTAGGGACCGTCGATCTTGTCGATCTCGCCGGTCTTCGAGTGCCCGACGACCACACCGGGCCGGTAGACGCGCCACGGCACCTTCGCCTCGGTGCGCACGACCTTCTCCGACTCGTGCTTGGTGAGGTAGTACGGGTTGTGCTCGACGTCCTGCGCCTCGTCGAACATGTCCTCGGTGAACACGCCGCGATAGAGGCCGGCGGCGGCGATCGAGCTCACCTGGTGGAAGTGCTTCGCGTCGACCGCCTCGGCCAGCTGCAGCGCGTGCCGGGTGCCGTCGACGTTCGCGGCACGCTGGCTGTCGGCGTCCGCGGTGAGGTCGTAGATGGCGGCGAGGTGGAAGAAGTGCTCGATCGTGCCGGAAAGCTTCTCGATCTCGGCCTCGTCGACACCGAGCCGCGGCTTCGACAGATCGCCTACGACGGGCACCACGCGATCCTCGTCACCCAGCCGCGCCTTGAGCGCGTCCAGCTTGTCGATCGAACCCGCCCGGCACAGGCAGTAGATCGGGCCTTCCCGATTCTCGAGCAGCTCGGCGACGAGGAAGCGGCCGATGAAGCCGGTCGCGCCCGTGACGAAGTAGGCCATGGTGAGTCCTCCGCGTGTTCCCGCCGCCGAAGTGTTACCGCAAGTCTCGTCTAATCGGCTTCACGGAGCAAAGTCGCCCGCCCGCGCGCCCTGCGCGCGCGGAAACGCTCCGTCGCATTGCCCATCCGCATCGCGGCGCGCACCGCCCAGGGCGCCGCCCGCCTCCTCGACGATCAGCCGCACCTGCCGCTCGTGGGCGGCGAGGGGTGTCCCGGTAAGCCGCGTCGCCGACCCGGGCGAGCAGTTCGGTCGAGGCCACGACGTCGGTGAACAGCACGGTCGCGAGGAAGCGCCCGGCGTCGGGATGATGCACACCGCCGGTCGCGACCTCCTCGATGTGGTTCCCGATCTCGATGTAGGACTCGCCGATCGAGGAACCGGGTGCCGTCGGCGCCAGGGTGTGGAACGTCGCGTTCGGCAGCAACTCGACAGTGCGGCGCAGCACCGCCTCCGGCTCGGGACCCTGCGGGCTGTACAGCACCCTGGTCGGCGCCTGCACCGCCGGGAGGTACGGCGTCAAGTCCATGGCGAGCGAGGCCTCGCAATAGAGCTGCGCGAACGCTGGGGTCATCGAGCAGCGTTCGAGCATCGCCATCAGCCGCCGGTTGTACGGCGTCGCCAGGACCGGGTCCCACATCTCGACCGAGGCGCCGGTCCCCCAGCGCCCCATCACCGAACGCCAGCCCTCGGCGTTGCGTTCGGCCTCGCTCGGGGTCCAGCCGTGCTTCGTCGCATCGTCGGCGACCGGCCCGCACGCAATGCCCTTGAACAGGACGATGGAGGCAACCCGGTCCGGCGCCTTGGCCGCGGCGACCACCACCGCGCCGGCGGTCGTCAGCGAGCCGACCAGCGTCGCGGTGGGCATGCCGACGTCGTCCAGCACCGCGATCAGGTCGTCCGCCTGCTGCTCGAGGGTGGGCCAGTACCGGATCGGTTCGGACAGGCCGAGGCCGCGCATCTGCACGTACGCGGTGCGGGAGAACGCCGCGCCGCGTTCGTACAGTTCGTGCAGGTGTGGGTCGGTCCAGGCGAGATCCCAGTGCTGCGCCGCCTCGCCGGCGAACAGGACGTTCGCCGCGCCGGTCCCGACGACCTGGTAGGCGAACACCGCGCCGTCGCGCTCGAGGTAGCGCGCCTGCGGGGCCTCCATCGTCCAGATGGTAGGGCTGCGCCGGCGTCACCGCCGGTCGATCAAGCCAAGCCCGAACGCGAGCGTGCACGGTAACGCTGCACTGCGTTGCCCGCGCGCATCGCGGTACGCATGGCCCACGGCGCGACGCGTGCAGTGCGCAGCGTGACGCGATCGAGCGCGGTCTCCAGCGATGGCTCCGCGGGCAACCGGGCGGGGTGATCCGTGACGCCGGCCAACGCGTACACCGTCCAGGTGCCGGGCACGCCCTTCAGCACCCGGCTGCCCCGCTGTTCGAACTCGAGGCCCGACCCGGCGACGAGCTCGCGAACGGTGCTGGAGACGAACACCTCGCCCGGACCGGCCAGCGCGCTGATTCGGGCGCCGATGTGCACGCTGAGGCCGGTGACGTCGTGGCTCGTCCGCTCCACCTCACCGGTGTGCACGCCCGCGCGTACGTCCACGCCGGCACCGCGTGCGGATCTGCAGATGGCATCAGCACAGCGCACCGCCTTCGTCGGACCGTCGAACAGGCTGAGGGTGCCGTCGCCGGTGACGTTCAACAGCCGCCCCCCGCTCTCCTCCACCTGCAACCGGACCTCGCGCTCGTGTCCGTCGCGCAATTCGCGGTAGCGCGCGTCGCCTACGCGGGCCAGCAACTCGGTGGATCCGACGATGTCGGTGAACAGCACCGTGCCCAGGAACCGGTCGGACCCACCGACCTGCCGGACACCGGTGACGGCCTCTTGGAGGTGCAGCCACACCTCGAGGTATGCCTCGCCGACCGAGGCACCCCGCGGTGTCGGCGTGAGCGTGTGGAACGTCGCGCCCGGGATCAGTTCCGCGGCGCGCCGGGTGACGGCCTCGGGCTCGTTGCCGGTGGGCGGGTACAGGACGCGGGTCGGCGCCTGGACGGACGGCAGGAAACCGGTGTAGTCCAGGCCCAGCGCGTTCTCGACGTACCCGCGGGCGTAGGCCGGCGTGCTGGAGCAACGTTCGAGCAGGCCGATGAGACGACGGTTGTAGGGCGTCGCACACATCGGGTCCCACATGTCGAAGCTGGCGCCGGTCCCCCACGCGGCCACCGCGGCGCGCCAGCCGGCTGCGTACTCGGCCGCCGCCTCGGCGGTCCAGCCGTGCTCGAGCGCGTTCGGGTGCAACGGTCCGCAGGGGATGGGCTTGAACAGCACGACCCCGGAAACCCGCTCCGGCGCCTTGGCCGCGGCGACGCAGATCGCACCGCACGTGGTCAGCGAACCGACGAGAGTGGCACGTTGCATGCCCGCAGCGTCCAGCACGGCGAGCACGTCGTCGGCCTGCTGCTCGAAGGTGGGGAAGTACGAGATCGCCTCGGAAAGCCCGAGCCCACGCATCTGCATCTGCACGGTGCGCGACCAGGGCGCGGCGCGTTCGTACAGCGCGTGGATGTCCGGGTCGGTCCAGGCCAGGTCCCAGTGCTGGGCCGCCTCGCCCACCCAGAGCACGTCCGCAGCACCGTTGCCCACCACCTGGTAGGCGAGCAGCGCGCCGTCACGTTCGAGGTAGCGGGCCTCGGGCGCGTCCACGTCCGGAATGTTAGGCGCGCGGCTGCGCGCAGGCGGCCTTGACCCGGTGATGCTAGGCGGAGACCTGCGGCCAGATCGCGCCCAACGCGAGGCCTGTGATGAAGAGCCACCCGAACGCACGGTTATGTATCAGACAAACCCGGTGATACCAGAGCGGCCAGCCCACGTACCCGGGCGGCGGCTCGGTCGGCGCCGGCCTGCTCATGATGCTCAGCGCGCGCAGGCCGCGCGGCGCGGCGAGCAGGACGAGTCCGGCGAACGGGGTCAGCGCGCCCGCCGCGATCGCGACCGCACTCGCCAGGTACATGCCCGCGACCGAGACCTGATTGAGCACGCGCGCGGCGCGTTCGCCGAGCACGACCGGCAGCGTGCGCTGGTGATGCTCACGGTCGAAGCCGCGCTGGTCGATGTGCTTGCCGACGAGGATCGACATGACACCGAGACCCGGCGGGACGGACGCGGCGAACGCCGCACCCGACCAGCGGCCGGTGATGACGTAGTAGCCGCCGCCGATCATCAGCGGGCCCCACACGACGAACGCGGCGAGTTCGCCGAGCCCGAGCTCCTTCAGCGCGCGCGGTGCCGCGTCGTACGCGTAGAGCAGCACGAAGCCGACCACCGCTAGCAGCAGTGCGGGCCAACCACGCAGCGCGACGAAGTAGGCAGCGATGCCGAACGCCACCGCGCCGAGCACGACCAGCCCGCTCGCGAGCAGCCGCGGCGTGACCGCGCCGGACGCGATCGGGTGCAGCGTGTAGCGGCGCCGCGGCGAATCAGCCGTGTCGTGCCCGCGGCGGTAGCCGAAGTAGTCGTTCGACAGGTTGCTGATCGCGTGCAGCACCACGTAGCCGACGAACACGAGGATGAACGGCGCAACCTCGAAGCGCCGGTCGGTTGCGGCGAGCAGCCCGGCCATCGCCGCCGACTGCGCGGAGATGACGAGGATGACGCTGCGCGCTGCGTAGAGGAACCGGGTCACCGGGTCGAGGTGCGCGAACTCGGACGCCTGCGCGGGATAGAAGCCGGTGAACGCACCGACCCACGCGAACGGCCCACGTCGCCGGGCTGGTGGTGTGCCCAGAGCGGGCGACGTCGAACTCACATACCCGAGCGTACGTCGCAGATGGTATGCCCCTACGCTTCGCCCATGCAGGGCTCAGTGACCGTCCACATGGCCGCACCGCCGCGCGTGGTGTGGGACCTCGTCAGCGACGTCACCAGGATCGGGGAGTTCAGCCCCGAGACGTTCGAGGCCGAGTGGGTGGACGGCGCGACCGGGCCCGAGGTCGGCGCTCACTTCCGCGGCCACGTCAAGCGCAACGGCATCGGCCCGATCTACTGGACCAAGTGCAAGGTCATCCACTGCGAGCCGGAGCGTGACTTCGGCTTCCTCGTCTACGCACTCGGCTCCGGGACGAACACCTGGCGCTACCAGCTCACCCCGAAGGACGGCGGCACCGAGGTCACCGAGTCGTTCAAGCTCACCCCGCTGCCACTGCTGCGGGTCTACTGGACGGTGCTCGGCAAGCTGCGCGGACGGACCAACGAGCGTGGCATGCAGCAGACGCTCGAACGGATCAAGGCGATCGCCGAGGCGAGCGCGAAGGCCTAGGGTGCGGTAAACCCCACTGATGATCGAAGGGGTTGCTCCATCGATGGCGCCGGCCGTGGCGTCGAGGATCGACTCATGATGCCTGCAGCGATCGCCGAACCGTTCCGCCGCCGCAGCTGGGCCGAACTGCTCTACTCCGTACTCGGCCTGCCCATCGGCGTGGCCGGCTTCGTCTTCACGGTCACCACGCTGTCGGTCAGCGGTGGCCTGCTGGTGACCTTCGTGGGGCTGCCACTGCTCGCCGTCACCGGGCTGATCTCGCGCTACGCGGCTTCCAAGCTGCGGCGCTTCGCGAACCGGCTCATCGGCACGAACGTGCCTGAGGCGCAGCGCTTCCACGCCAACCCGGGACTCCTCGGCTGGATCGGTTCCTGCCTCAAGGACGGCACCGCGTGGCGGGCCCGGCTCTACCTGCTGCTCAAGCTCCCGGTGGGCATCGCGATGTTCGTCGCCGCCACGGTCTGCTGGGTCTACGGCTTCGGCGGCCTCACCTATGCGACCTGGCGCTGGGCGCTGCCCTGCAACACCACGTCGGACGGCGTGTGCCATCACTCCATCGGCTTCACCGACAGCTGGCAGGCCGACACGCCGGGTCGCATCCTGCTGATGACGATCGGCGGGCTGCTGCTGTTCCTCGCCGCGCCGTGGGTGGTGCGCGGCTTCGTCTCGATCGACCGGGCTCTCGTATCGTCCTTGCTGGGCCCGACCGGGGACGCGCAGCGGGTCGCGCAGTTGGAGCGCAGCCGCGCCGCAGCAGTGGACGACTCGGCAGCCACCCTGCGCCGCATCGAGCGTGACCTGCACGACGGAGCGCAGGCGCGGCTGGTGGCGCTGGCGATGAACGTGGGGCTCGCACGGGAGAAATTGGCCGAGGGCGGTGATCCGGCCGAGGCGACGCGGCTGCTCGACAGCGCGCACACGACCGCGAAGCAGGCACTCGCCGAGCTGCGCGATCTTGCGCGCGGCATCCACCCGCCGGTGCTGGACGCCGGTCTCGACGCCGCCGTCGAGACGCTGGCCGCGCACAGCCCGGTGCCGGTACGGATCTCCTCGAGGCTCACCGAACGCCCGGACCCCGCGATCGAGACGATGGCCTACTTCTGCGCGGCCGAACTGCTGACCAACGTCGCCAAGCACGGCGGCGCGAGCCGCGCCGAACTCGACCTGTTCAGCGGCTCGGGACGGCTGGTGGTGACGGTGCGCGACGACGGCCGCGGTGGCGCGCGCCTCGGCGCCGGCACCGGGCTCACCGGCCTGACCGAACGCATCGCCGCCGTCGACGGCCGGCTGCAGGTCGACAGCCCGATCGGCGGCCCGACCGTGGTGCGCGTCGAGCTACCGACCCGCAGCGGGGGTGTGTCATGAGGGTGGTCATCGCCGAGGACAGCGCAATCCTGCGCGACGGGCTGGCCGGCCTGCTCACCGACCGCGGTCACCACGTGGTCGCCGCGGTGGGTGACGGCGACGCGCTACGCGCGGCTGCGGCCGAGCACCGCCCCGACGTGTGCGTCGTGGACATCCGGATGCCGCCGTCGTTCACCGACGAGGGGCTGCGCGCCGCGATCGCGATGCGGCACGAACAACCCGACATCGGCGTCCTCGTGTTCTCGCAGTACGTCGAGACGAGGTATGCAGCCGAGCTGCTCGCCGGCTCCGCACGCGGTGTCGGCTACCTGCTCAAGGACCGGGTCGCCGACGTCCGCGACTTCATGGACGCGCTCACGCGGGTGGCCGACGGCGGCACCGCGCTCGACCCAGAGGTCGTGTCCCAACTGCTCGGCGCGAGCCGGCGCGACGGTCCGGGCCGGCTCACGCCCCGCGAGCGGGAGGTGCTGGAGCGGATGGCCGAGGGCCGGTCCAACGCCGGCATCGCCGCCGAGCTCGTGGTCTCGGGCGGCGCGGTGGAGAAGCACGTGGCCAGCATCTTCGCCAAGCTCGGCCTGCCCCCGGGGGAGAGCGACAACCGCCGCGTCCTGGCCGTGCTCCGTTACCTGGGAGGCTGACCGCCTTAGCGCTTGACACCCTTGGCTAATCAGATTAGCTTTATAGCTAACTTACTTAGTCAAGGAGGCTGGCATGACCGAGTTCCTCGAGGTAGACGGCGGCA
>JAICKR010000104.1 GCA_025927835.1 Jatrophihabitans sp.
CACCGGCCGGGTCGCCGATCGTGCCGAGCGCGACCGCGAGGTCGTGTCGCCGCCACGCCGACGCGAGGTAGTTCGCCCGCCCGGACGCGTCCACCAGCGTGGCGGCGCCGGCGTCCTGCAGCGCCGCGACGAGCACCGGGACGGCCGGGGCGATCTCGGGCAGGTCGGCGGCCAGCAGCACGACGACCTGCGCGGTGGTGTGCGGCAGCGCGGCCGCGACGGCCGCGACCGGGCCGGCGCCCGGCGGCTCCTCGCGGCAGAACACGGCCGGGCCGTGCACCGGCTGCGCCGGACCCACGACGACGATCCGCTCGGCCGCCGCGACAGCGGCTACCGCGCGGTCGAGCAGGGTCGTCCCGCTCAGGCGCAGCTGCGGCTTGGCAACACCGCCGAGCCGGGTCGCCCGGCCGCCGGCCAGCACGATCGCGTCGAACACTCCGTCGACGCTAGCCGTCTTCCTCCCTCGTATGGCTCGTTCTGCGGCCCGGATTCAGGCCGCGCCGGGGAGGAAGCGACAGAGTTCGCGTGCAGGGTCTGAAAGAATTCCACCGTGCTGCGCTGGATCACCGCTGGCGAGTCGCACGGCCCCGCACTGGTCGCCGTGCTCGACGGGCTGCCCGCCGGCGTCGCGGTGACCACCACCGACCTGGCCCGCGACCTCGGCCGGCGTCGGCTGGGCTACGGCCGCGGGGCGCGGATGAAGTTCGAGCAGGACGAGGTCGAGCTCACCGGCGGCGTCCGGCACGGCCTCACGATGGGCGGCCCGATCGCCGTGCGCATCGGCAACACCGAGTGGCCGAAGTGGGAGACGGTCATGTCCGCCGACCCCGTCGACCCGGCGGTGCTGGCCGAGCAGGCCCGCAACGCGCCGCTGACCCGCCCGCGCCCGGGGCACGCCGACCTCGCGGGCATGCAGAAGTTCGACGTCGAGGACGCCCGGCCGATCCTCGAGCGGGCCAGCGCCCGCGAGACAGCGGCCCGGGTCGCGCTCGGGGCGGTGGTCAAGGCGTTCCTGCGCCAGGCCCTGGGCGTCGAGGTCGTCAGCCACGTGGTGCGCATCGGCTCGGTCGAGGCGCCGGCAGGGGTGCTGCCCGGGCCCGACGACGCCGATCGGGTCGACAAGTCCGAGGTCCGCTGCTTCGATTCCAGCACCGACGCGGCGATGATCGCCGAGATCGACGCGGCCCGCCGGGACGGCGACACGCTGGGCGGCGTCGTCGAGGTGCTTGCCTACGGGCTGCCGCCCGGGCTGGGCAGCCACACGCACGGCGACCGCCGCCTCGACGCCCGGCTGGCCGCGGCGCTGATGGGCATCCAGGCCATCAAGGGCGTCGAGATGGGCGACGGGTTCGAGCTGGCCCGCAGCCGCGGCTCGCGGGCGCACGACGAGATCGTGAACGTCGACGGCGCGATCCGGCGCACTTCGGGGCGCTCCGGCGGCACCGAGGGCGGCATGACGACCGGCGAGGTGCTGCGGGTGCGCGCCGCCATGAAGCCGATCTCGACGGTGCCCCGCGCGCTGCAGACCGTCGACACTGCGACCGGCGAGGCCGCCCAGGCGATCAACCAGCGCTCCGACGTCGTCGCGGTGCCGGCTGCCGGCGTGGTGGCCGAGGCCATGGTCGCGCTCGTGCTCGCCGAGGTTGCGCTCGAGAAGTTCGGTGGCGACGCCCTCGGTGAGACACGCCGCAACGTGCAGGCCTACCTCGCCCGGCTCGCCGAGCGCGGGCTGTCCGCGAGCCCGCCGGCCCGGCCATGACGCCGAAGGTGGTGCTCGTCGGCCTGCCCGGCACCGGCAAGAGCACCACGGGCCGCCGCCTCGCGAAGATCCTCGCGGTGCCGTTCGCCGATACCGACGAGCTGGTCGAGGCCGCCACCGGCACCCCGGTGCCGGCGCTGTTCGCCGAGGCGGGCGAGGCGCGGTTCCGCGCCGCCGAGCAGGCCGCGATAGTGCAGGCGCTGGACGACTTCGAGGGAGTGCTGGCCCTCGGCGGCGGCGCGCTCGGCAGCGCCGACACCCGGGCCGCGCTCGCCGCGGCGGCGGTGCCGGTGGTCCAGCTGCGCGCCCGGCTGGACACGTTGGGCGCCCGGGTGGGCGACGGGCGCACCCGCCCGCTGCTCGCCGGCGACCCGCAGGGCAGGCTCGCGGTACTCGCTGCGGAGCGCGGCGCCACCTACGCGGCCCTGGCCACGATGACCGTCGACACCGACGGGCGCACTCCGGGGCAGGTCGCGGCCACGATCGCCGCCCGGCTGCACGAGCAGCAGGTCCACCGATGACCGGACCGACGCGCATCGAGGTCGGTGGACTCGCCCCGTACCCCGTCCTCGTGGGCACCGACCTGCTCGGCGCGCTGCCCGGGCCGGTCGCCGGCGCGGCGCGGGTGGCGGTGGTGCACCCCGGGGTGCTCACCAAGGCGGCCGAGCAGGCGCGCACGATCCTGGCCGACGCCGGACACGAGGTGCTGCTCCTCGAGGTGCCCGATGGCGAGGATGCCAAGCAGCTGCGCGTCGCCGGTGAGTGCTGGGACGCGCTGGGGGAGGCCGGGTTCACCCGCTCGGACGCGATCGTCGGCCTGGGCGGCGGTGCCACCACCGACCTCGCCGGCTGGGTCGCCGCGGCGTGGCTGCGCGGGGTGCGGGTCGTGCACGTCGCCACCACCCTGGCCGGCATGGTCGACGCCGCCGTGGGCGGCAAGACCGGCATCAACACCGCCCGCGGCAAGAACCTCGTCGGCGCGTTCCACCCACCAGCCGCGGTGCTGTGCGACCTGGGCTTCCTCACCACGCTGCCCGCGGCCGACTACCGCGCCGGGCTCGCCGAGGTGGTGAAGTGCGGCTTCATCGCCGACCCGCGCATCCTCGAACTCGTCGAGGCCGACCCGCACGCCGCCGCACAGGCCGGCAGCGGGGTGGAGCGTGAGCTCGTCGAGCGCACGGTGCGGGTCAAGGCCGAGGTGGTGAGCGAGGACCTCACCGAGCAGGGCAGGCGCGAGATCCTCAACTACGGGCACACGCTCGGGCATGCGATCGAGCGGGCCGAGGGCTACCGGTGGCGGCACGGCGACGCGGTCTCGGTCGGGCTGGTCTACGCCGCGGCGCTCGGCCGGCTGCTGGGCCGCCTCGACGCGCCGACCGCGCAGCGCCACAGCGCGATCCTGCGGGCCCTCGGGCTGCCGATCGGGTACCGTCCGGACGCGTTTGCGGCGTTGCTGGACACCATGCGGGTCGACAAGAAGGCCCGCGCGCACCGGCTGCGCTTCATCGTGCTGGACGGGCTGGCCCGGCCGGTTGCCGTGGACGACCCCGATCCGGCGGTACTGGCCACCGCGTACGGGGAGGTGTCGGCGTGAGCCGAGTTCTCGTCCTCAACGGACCCAACCTCGGCCGGCTCGGCAGCCGCCAGCCCGTGATCTACGGCTCGACGAGCCACGCCGAGCTGGCCGCCCTGTGCGTGCGCGGCGGCGCCGAGCTCGGGCTCGAGGTCGAGGTGCGCCAGACCGACCACGAGGGCGAGTTGTTGCAGTGGTTGCACGAGGCGGCCGACGCGGCAGTGCCGGTCGTGCTCAACGCCGGTGCTCTCACGCACACGTCGGTGGGGCTGGGCGACGCGTGCGCGATGTTGAGCGCCCCGCTCGTCGAGGTGCACATCAGCAACGTTTACGCCCGCGAGTCGTACCGTCATACGAGTTACGTCTCGGCGCACGCGTCAGGTGTGATCGTGGGGCTCGGGGTGGAGGGTTACGTGCTGGCTCTGTCGTGGCTGTCCGCGCAGGCCGCAGCGAGCGAAGCGGGCAGCGATGAGTGACGAAGACGGCGAGCAGGGATCGCCGGAGTACACGCACTTCACCGACCCGGCCCCGCCGCGGTTCGCGAGCCGGCCCCCGTCCGACTCGGACTGGTCGGAGCCGACGATCGTGCAGCACCAGCCGGCCGACGAGCACCGCGCGCCCGCGCAGCTGCCGTTCGAGAACGCTGCGCCGGTGCCCGTGCAGGCGCAGGCGCACCAGGTGGACGCGCCCCCGCCGCCGCTCGAGCAACTGCCGCCGGACCTGATCCCGTACCGGCCAGAGCCGGCACCGGGTGCCGAGCAGCAGACCGCGCCGGAGCCGGACTACCAGTCCGAGCCGGAGTACCAGTCCGAGCCGGAACCCCAGCCGGAGCCCGAGCGCGAGTCGGAACCCGAACCCGAGTACCAGCCGGAACCCGAATACCAGCCAGAGCCCGAGTATCAGCCCGAGCCGGAGCCGGTGCAGCAGTGGGAGGCCGCACCACTGCGTCCCCCGCCACCGCCCGCGCGGAGGTCGGTCCCGGTCCCCCCGATGCAGCCGCGCCGGGCCCGGGTCGGCTATGAGCAGGGCAGCGTCGGCGATGACCACCCCAAGCTCGTCGAGCGGGCCGCGGACGTCGCGGTGGCCGCGATGCCGATCCCGCTTCGGGTGCTCGACGTGGGGTGCGGCGACGGACAGCTGCTGGCCGAACTCATCCTGCGGGTGCCCTACGCCGAGCTGTATGTCGGCGTCGACCCGATCCCCGGCCTCATGCCCGACGTGCAGCTCGACTCCGACCCGCGGCTGTGCCTGGTGCGCGCCGCGGCCGAGTCGCTGCCGTTCCCGAACGCGTCCTTCGACCTCGTGATCGCGTCGATGTCGTTCGCGTACTGGAAGGACCAGCGCAAGGGCATCGGCGAGCTCGCCCGGGTGGTCGCGCGCAACGGCAAGGTCGTGCTCGTCGAGTCGACCGGCGGCGACGCCAAGGGCAAGGGCCGGCTGCACGGCGACAAGGACATCGCCTACGCGCTCGAGCGCGCCGGCCTCGAACTGGAGCACACCGAGACCGTCGGTCGCTCGCGCATAGGCAAGGCGCAGGCCAGAGCTTTCATAGCAATCCCGTAGACTTCACCGGAAGTTCCCTGCACGAGCTACGAGGAGTGTCGTGGACTGGACGCTCGCGCTCGCGGCGCTGGGCATCGGCATCGTCGTCGGACTCACCGGGATGGGCGGCGGCGCGTTGATGACCCCCGTCCTCGTGCTCTTCTTCGGCGTGTCCGCGCCCGCGGCCGTATCGAGCGATCTCGTCGCGAGCGCGGTCATGAAGCCGGTCGGGTCGATCGTGCACATCCGAGCCGGCACGGTCCGGATGGATCTCGTGCGCTGGCTGTGCATCGGTTCGGTGCCGACCGCCTTCTGCGGCGTGCTCGTCGGGCACGCGCTCGGCCACGGCACGAGCGTCGAGAACGCGATCAAGACCGCGCTCGGCGTCGCGCTGGTGGTGGCCGCGGCGGGCCTGTTCGTGCGCGCCTACCTGCGCCTGGCCGAGCGCGCCCGGCATCGGGACGGCCGCCGTGACCGCGACCCTGCCGGGCCACCGCAGGTGAGCGTCCGGCCGATCCCGACCCTGATCATCGGCGCGCTCGGCGGCCTGGTCGTCGGCCTCACCTCGGTCGGCAGCGGCTCGCTGATCATCATCGCGCTGATGCTGCTGTACCCGACGCTGCGGGCCAGCGAGCTGGTGGGTACCGACCTCGTGCAGTCGGTGCCCTTGGTGTTCTCGGCCGCGATCGGCCATCTCATCTTCGGCGACGCCGAACTGGGCGTCACCGGTGCGCTGCTCGTCGGCTCGATCCCCGGCGCCTACGTCGGCGCGCAGCTCTCCACCCGGCTGCCCGGCGCGCTCATCCGGCGTGCGCTCGCCTTCGTGCTGCTTGCGTCCGCGCTCAAGCTGCTCGGCGCGACCACCACGCTGACGCTGGTGATCCTCGCCGCGCTGCTGGTGCTCGCCGGCCCGATCTGGATGCTGCTGCGCCGCGCGCACGGCTTCCCGGCGCTGCCCGCCCATGAACGGCAGACGGCCGAGGAGGCCGCCGGCTCGGTGCCGTCCTAGCAGCGCCGCGCGTCGACCAGCAGGATCTCGGGGGAGCGGGTCGCCACGCTCGCCAGCCGCCCGTAGAACGGCAGCTCGGCGCGCGCCTCCGGGCCGGACACGATGCGCGGGTTGGACAGCGCGTATCGCTTACGGTTCTTGATGACGTCGGCGCCACCGGCCGCGCGCAGGTTGCGCAGCCAGTCGACGTCGTGCCCATAGGCGAGCACGATGGCGAACCCGTCCGGAGGTGCGGCGAAGACGTTCAGCGGCGTGCGGAACGTGCGCCCGCTCTTGCGCCCGGTGTGCTCGAGCAGGCCGTAACCCGGCGCGAACGCCGCCACTCGGCGCACAAACGGATGGACGAAGCGGCGCTGGAAGCGGGCGAACCACCGTGGCAATGGCATTCGGAATGTATATCGCTAGAAGTGCTTGATCAGCTCGCCGAAGACCTGCAGGTGCAGGATGCCGCCGTCGGCCGGGTCGAGTTCGGCGTGCTCGTGCGCCCAGGTATTCGCGTTCGGGATGAACACAGCCCGCAGCCCGGCGGCGCGTGCGGCGATGATGTCGGACTTCGGCGAGTTGCCGATCATCCACGTGCGGCCGGCGTCGAGGGCGCGCTCGGCGAGCACCCGGCGGTAGGTTGCGGGCTCCTTGGTGGGAACTATGTCGACGCCGGCGAAGTGTTCCGCGAGGCCCGAGGCGTCGATCTTGCGCTGCTGTTCGTCGGGCGCGCCCTTGGTCATGAGGAACAGGTCGTGGCGGGCGCTCAGTTCGTCGAGCACGTCGATGACGGACGGGATCAGCTCGACCCGGCCGGACGTGAACGCCGCGGTGAACTCGGCCATCCGCATCTCCTCGGCGGCGCCCATCGGGCGCTCCGTGAGGTGGGTGAAGCACTCGCGCAGCGAGCGCAGGAACACCGTGCTGCCGTAGCCGTGCGCGACGACGTTCGCCTCCTCGATCTCGGCGAGGATCGCCCGGATCGCGGCCGGGTCGAGCGTCGGGTGCGCGAGCCAGTCGATGAAATCCGCGACGACCCGCTCGAAGATGACGTTGTTCTCCCAGAGCGTGTCGTCGGCGTCGAAGATCAGCGTCTGCCTGTCCTGCACGCCAGCATCATGCCGGGGCAGCCACCTCGTGCGGCAACTGCATTCCCGCCGTCAGCCACCAGTGCTCGACCCGGATGTCGGCGAGGAAGTGCCGGTCGTGGCTGGCGACGACGAGCGCGCCGCGGTAGCCGGCGAGCGCATCGGTGAGTTGCGCCACGCTGTCCAGGTCGAGGTTGTTCGTCGGCTCGTCGAGCAGCAGCAGCTGCGGCGCCGGATCGGCGAGCAGCAGGCAGGCGAGGCTGACCCGGAACCGCTCGCCGCCGGACAGCGACCCCGCCGGCTGGTCGACGCGTTCACCCCGGACGAGGAAGCGGGCGAGGCGCGCCCGCACCTCGTGGGCGCTCGCGCGAGGCGCCTTCGTCCGGACGTTGTCGAGCACGCTGAGCTCGTCGTCGAGCACGTCCAGGCGCTGCGGCAGGTACGCGGTCGGTACCGCAGGCGCGCCTACGCCGGCGACCGGGTGCGCGCGGAGCCCGGCGATCGCCTCGAGCAGGGTCGTCTTGCCCGAGCCGTTGTCGCCGATCACCGCGATCCGTTCCGGCCCGCGGACGGTGAGCCGGCCGACCTGCAGCACGTCGCGCCCGCCCGGGACGGCCGTCGACGGCAGGTCGACCCGGATCCGGTCGTCGGCCCGGACGGCCTGCTCGGCAGTGGCCAACGCGGTGCGCGCCGCCTCCGTGCGGTCGGCGTGGATGACCCCGGACTTGCCGGCCGTCTGTTGGGCGCGGCGCTTGAGGAACTGCGCGGTGGAGCGGTCGACACGTAGGTCGCGCGCGGCCTGTTTGCCGTACTGCGCGCGCTTCTCCAGCCTGGTGCGTGCGTCGGTCGCGTCCCGCGTCTCCCGCGCGAGCTCGCCCTCCGCGGCGCGCACCTGCCGGGCCGCGGTCTCCTGCTCCGCGGCGATGGTGTCCGCGTAGACGGAGTACGGGCCGCCGAAGGTGCGGGCCCGCCGGTCGCGCAGCTCGACGATCTGGTCCATCCGCTCGAGCAGGTCGCGGTCATGGCTCACCACGACGAGCACGCCCGGCCACTCGGCGACCGCGGCGTAGAGCAGTCCGCGCGCGCGGGCGTCGAGATTGTTGGTCGGCTCGTCGAGCAGGCTGATCGGTGCGCGGCGCACGAGCAGGCCGGCGACCGCGGTGAGCATCGCCTCGCCGCCGGACAGCGTGCCGACCGGCCGGTCGAGGGCGTCGGGTACCGCGCGCAGCACGGCGAGCCGGTCCAGCGTCTCGACGGCGCGCGCTTCGACGTCCCAGTCGTCGCCGAGCGTGGCGAAATGCGCCGGGTCGGCGTCACCGGCGGTGATCGCGTGCAGTGCGGCGCGCCGGGCGCTGATGCCGAGCAGGTCCGCAACCGTCCGGTGCGTGTCGAGTGGCAGTTGCTGGGGCAGCCACGCGACTTCACCGGACGTCCGGATCGTGCCGTCGTTCGGGCGCAGCTGTCCGGCCACGAGCCGGAGCAGCGTCGACTTGCCGCCGCCGTTGCGGCCCACCAGGCCGGTGCGGCCGGAGCTGAAGGCGAGGTCGAGCCGGTCGAGGACCGGTGTGCCGTCGGGCCAGACGAAGGACAGGCCGGCGCAGACGACGGAGGAGGGGGTGGTCATGAGGTCTCCCGAACAGGGCGCGATGCGGGCGGTCGGCGGGCAGCGCGACACCGCAGGCGGTGTCAGACCTCAGAACTCCACGTGACCACGGTAACGGCCGCGGACCATTCGGTTTCCGCGTACGCTCTTGTTACTCGTCGGTAACGAGGCAGGAGACACCCGATGAAGGTCCTGGACCTCTATCAGCGGGCGACCCGGGTGCCCGGGGTCGGCAAGGGCGCGTTCTCGCTGGCGTTCGCGCTGAAGGCGCCCTACTTCCTCACGATCGCGCCGACCCTCGTCGAGCTGCGGCCGAACCACGCCGCGGTGCGGGTACGCAAATGGTGGGGCGTGCACAACCACATCGGCACCGTGCACGTCATCGCCGTCGCCAACGGCCTGGAGATGGCGATGGGCGCGCTCGCGGAGGCGAGCATCCCGGCGCACCTGCGCTGGCTCCCGAAGGGCATGCAGCTCGACTACCTCGCGCTGGCCGACTCGACACTGCTCGCCACCGCCGACACCGACCCCGCCGACTGGGAGCAGCCGGGCGAGGTCGACGTCCGCGTGCAGGCCACCCGCGAGGACGGCACGGTCGTCGTCCGGGGCGTGATCCGGCTGCACGTCACCGAGCGCAAGCGCGCGGTCTCGGTGACCAACGAACCGAGCGCGAGCGCGCGGTAAGCGTGCCCTCCGCGCGCCAGTAGACTGGCGCCTCGTGGCTACGACCAATGATCTGAAGAACGGGCTCGTCCTCAACATCGACGGCCAGCTGTGGACCGTTGTCGAGTTCCAGCACGTCAAGCCCGGCAAGGGCGGCGCCTTCGTGCGCACCACGCTCAAGAACGTGCTGTCCGGCAAGGTCGTCGACCGCACTTTCAACGCCGGCACGAAGGTCGAGACGGCGAATGTCGACAAGCGCGGGATGAGCTACCTCTACAAAGAGGGCAACGACTTCGTCTTCATGGACAGTGACACCTACGACCAGGTGCACGTCCCGGCCGAGACCGTCGGCGACAATGCGGGCTACCTGCTCGACAACGCCGAGGTCGTCGTCGCGATGCACGACAGCACCGCGCTCTACGTCGAGCTGCCGACCAGCGTCGAGCTGGTGATCAGCCACACCGACCCCGGCGTGCAGGGCGACCGCTCCACCGGCGGCACCAAGCCGGCGACGCTCGAGACGGGCGTCGAGATCCAGGTGCCGCTGTTCGTCACGACCGGCGAGAAGGTCAAGGTCGACACCCGCGACGGCCGCTATCTCGGCCGCGTGAACTGACTCTTCGGTGGCCGCCCGGTCGAAGGCGCGCAAGCGTGCGCTGGACGTGCTCTACGAATCCGACGTCCGCTCGAACGACCCGCTGACGACGCTTGCCGAGCGCGTCGCACTCGCCGAGCCGCCGGTCAACGACTACACGATCGAGCTCGTCGAGGGCGTGCAGGGCAACCGGGAGCGCATCGACGCGATCCTGTCCGACTACGCCGAGGGCTGGACGGTCGCCCGGATGCCGGACGTCGACCGGGCGATCCTGCGCCTCGGCGTGTACGAGCTGCTGTGGCGCGACGAGGTGCCGGACGCGGTCGCCATCGACGAGGCCGTGGAGCTCGCCAAGACGCTGTCGACCGACGAGTCGCCACGCTTCGTCAACGGCGTGCTCGCCCGGGTGCTGCGCGACCGCCCGGAGCGTTGACCGAGTCGTCCGCCCCTCGTCACGGGTACGCGTACCCAGGCGCGGACAACTTGTCAGGGGGCGCTGTCGACGATGACCGACTCGGGCGCGAGCACCTGCCAGCGGACGAGCCGCTCGGTCAACGCCTCGACGCTCGTGTCGTACATCAGCGCGAGCGTGCCCAGATCGCCGTGCCGCACCGGCATGCTGTGGTTGCCGACCTCGCCGCGCTGGCGTTGGATCGCCGCGGTGAACCGGCGCAGGATGTCCGCGTTCGTGTCCTCGAGCGCCGCGACCCGCTCCACGTTGAGCACGATGCGGGCGAGCGGCGGCGTGCTGCTCGCGCCGCTGAGCGCGCCGCCGTCGGGCGGCAGCAGGTCGCTGACCGCCACGCCGTAGAACGTGGCCAGCTCGGCGAGCCGTTGCACGGAGACGGCGCGGTCGCCGCGCTCGTACGACCCGACGACGACGGCTTTCCACCGGCCACCGGACTTGCGCTCGACGCCGTGCAGCGAGAGGTGCTGCTGGGTGCGCACGGCGCGCAGTCGCACGCCCAGCGCCTTTGCGTAGGCGTCGGGCGACGGTGCACGGCCGTCAGCCGTCCGGTCGCTCATGGTCTTGTCCCTTGGGACAACGACGTCCTCCCGTGAAGGTCACCACGCGCTGGTAGCCTGATCCCGAACCACTCCTTTAACGGACCGTCCAGTGAGGCGGACAAGGAGGCGCAATGACAGGTGAGTTCCGCCCTGCCCCGGGCTCTGCCGTCGCCAGCGGCACCGCCGACGCCTCCGTGGTTCTGCCGGCCGCCGACGTCGCCCGCGTCACCGACCGGATGGCGCACCAGGTCATCGAGAGCGTCGCCAAGATCGGCTTCGACGCGGTGCTGCTCGGGATCCCGACGCGGGGCGTGCCGCTGGCCCACCGGCTCGCCGCGCGCATCGAGGTCTTCGCCGGCGTCGCGCTGCCGGTCGGCTCCCTCGACATCACGCTCTACCGCGACGATCTGCGGGTGCGCGGGGTGCGGCCGCTCGGCCAGACCGCCGAGCCCGAGGGCGGCATCGACGGGCGCACCGTGATCCTCGTCGACGACGTGCTCTGCTCCGGGCGCACCATCCGGGCCGCCCTCGACGCGCTGACCGAGCTCGGCCGCCCGCGCGTCGTCCAGCTCGCGGCGCTCGTCGACCGCGGTCATCGCGAGCTGCCGATCCGGGCCGACTACGTCGGCAAGAACATCCCGACCTCGGCGGCCCAGAACGTGCGGGTGCTGCTCGCCGAGGTCGACGGCTCCGACGCAGTGATCGTGGAGGGCCAGTGAAGAATCTGCTGTCGGCCGCCGACCTGAGCCGGGACGAGGCGATCGCCGTCCTCGACACCGCGCACCGCATGCACGAGGTGCAGACCCGCGAGGTCAAGAAGCTGCCGCCGCTGCGCGGCCGCACGGTCGTCAACCTCTTCTTCGAGGATTCGACCCGGACCCGCTCGTCGTTCGAGATCGCCGGCAAGTGGCTCTCGGCCGACGTCATCAACGTCAGCGCG
>JAICKR010000151.1 GCA_025927835.1 Jatrophihabitans sp.
CTCGCTCGGCCTCGCGGTCGCGGATGCCGTTCTCGTGGCACTCGCCATCGCCGGGCTCGTCGAACTCAAGGCGGGCGGCGTGCTGAACAGCGGCAAGACCGATCCGCTCTCCGCGCTCGCCCCGACGCTGCTCGGGGTGGCGGCGGCGATCGTGGTGCTGCGGCTGCTGCCCTTCGCCGGGCGGGCGTTGGTGCGCGCGACCCGCGACTCGCACCGCCTCGCGTCCTTCCTCGCTGTGCGCCAGATCGTGCGCCGCCCCGCGGGCGCGCGGGTGTTGCTGCTCGTGGGCGTCGCCCTTGCGCTCGCGACGTTCGCGGTCACGAACTGGTCGGTGGCGCGGACCAACCGCGAGGCGCGCGCGCTCAACCAGGCGGGCGCGTCGACGGTGCTCGACGTCGGGCTGACCGCGAAGGTGCACGACCTGCGACAGGCGGTGCACAACGCCGATCCGAGCGGGCACTCGATGGCCGCGGCCTTCGTCCAGGCCGACCGTTCGACGCCACTGCTCGCCGTCGACACCGCGCAGTTCGCCCGGGTCGCCGCGTGGCGGGCGAACTACTCCGTGACACCGCTGCGCACGATCCTCGCCGGCCTCACTCCACCGCAGCGCCCGGCGGTCACTGCCACCGGCACCAGGCTCGCGGTCGATGTCAACCTGACGAAAGCGCCGCGCGGCCCGATCGGGCTCGCCGTCTACGCCACCGGCAACGACCACCTGCAGACCGCGTACGACTTCGGGAGGGTGCGCGCGGGGACGCACCGTTACACGGTGCAGCTCGCCCCGATCTGTGCGAGCGGCTGCCGCATCACCCGCATCGACCTCTCGCCGATCACCGTCCCGGTGAACACCCCGGCCAATCCGCAGGAGATCCACGCGACGATCGCGGCGCAGGTGCTGACCGGCGGCGCGTGGCGGCCGGTGGCCGGCTTCGCCGACGCCAACCGTTGGCGCAGCGACGACCAGGCCGTCGCCGACCTGCGCAGCGGAGACACGACGCTCGGCGTCGTGGTCGGGCAGAGCTCGGCGGACGGGCCGTGGCCCACGATCGTCTCCGCGGACGTGCCCTCCCACCTGCCCGCGGTGCTCGCCTCCGGCACCGCGAGCTCGTATCCGGGATCGGCCGTGCACGACGCGTCCTCGTTCGGGCTGGACGACAACACGCAACCGATCGACGGGCTGTTCCAGGCCGTCACGCTGCCCCAACTCGACCGCTACGGCGTGCTGGTCGACTTCGGCCTCGCCCAGCAGGCGATGACCCAGGGCGCCGGCAACCTGACGAGGTACCAGGTGTGGCTCACCGACGGTGCGCCCGCCGACATGAAGGCGCGGCTGGCCAAGCAGGGTGTGATCGTGACGTCGGCCGTGCACGCGGCGACCTTCCGCGCCGAACTCGACCACACCGGCCCGGCGTTCGCCGGCGGGCTGTTCCTCGTCGCGGCCGCGGCCGCGGCGCTGCTCGCAGTCGGGGCAACCGTGCTCGCCGGGCTCACCACCGCGCGCCGCCGCGCCTACGAACTCGCCGCGCTCGAGGCGGCCGGCGTGCCCGCGCGCACCCTGCGTCGCGCCACCGCGATCGAGCAGGGGCTGCTGCTCGGCATCGGCCTCCTCGTCGGCGTCGTGGCCGGCATCGGCGGCTCCGCGCTGGCGCTGCCCAGCACGCCGTTCTTCGTCGACGACACCATCGGCCCGCCGAGCCAGCACGGTCTGCCGCTCGCGCTGCTCGGCATGCTCGTCGGCGCGCTCGTCGTGGTCTTCGTCGTCACCTCGTGGGTGGTCGCCCGGCTGGTCTCGCGACAGGCCGGTGCGGCCCGGCTGCGAGAGGCGCAGCAATGACCAACTGGCAACCGGAGGAGCGCGGCGCGCGGGCGCCCAGGCACGCGGCGCCCGCGGAACTCACGACGTGGCAGGTCGAGGAGCGCGGCGCGGCAGTGGACGACGCGACGCCCGCGGCGCCGGGAGTGGATGTCCGCTGCGAAGGCGTGGTGCACATCTATCCCGCCTCCGGCAAGGACATGGACGACGTCGTCGCGCTGCGCGGCGTCGACCTCGATGTGGACGCGGGCGAGTTCGTGTCCCTGCTCGGCCCGTCCGGCTCCGGCAAGTCGACCGTGCTCGGGCTGCTCGCCGGCGTCCTGCGCCCGTCCGCGGGCCGCGTGCTCATCGGCGAGCACGACGTCGGCCGGATGCCGCCGCGCGCGCTCGGCAAGCTGCGCGGCTCGCTCGTGGCCACCGTGTTGCAGAACCCGTCGCGCAACCTGCTGCCGTACGCCACCGTGCGGCAGAACGTCGCTTTCGGCGCGCCGCCCGGCGCGCCGCGGCACCGCGCCGACGAGCTGCTCGAGCGGCTCGAGCTCTCGCACCTGAGCTCGCAGGTGGCCGGCCGGATGTCGGGCGGCGAGCAACAGCGTGTCGCGATCGCGGCTGCGGTCTGCTCCGGTGCGCGGCTGCTGCTCGCCGACGAACCGACCAGCCAGCTCGACACGGCCGGGCGCGACGAGGTCGTCGGGCTGCTCGATCAGGTGAACCGGGAGCTCGGCGCGACCGTCGTGCTCGTGACCCACGACCCGCACGTGGCCCAGCACTCGGCCCGCACGGTCACCATCCGCGACGGCCGGGTGGGCGCCGAAGGCCGGCATGGGCGCGAGTTCGCGGTCGTCGGGCGGGACGGCGCCCTTCAGTTGCCGCCGGACATCCTCGAGGAGTTCCCGCCGGGCACGCTGCTCGAGGTGAGCCGTCAGGCCGACGGCATCTCGCTGGTGCGCCGGATCGAGGAGGCGCCGTGACCGCGCGATTGCTCTCGGCGAAGGGGCTGCGCTACGAGGCCGGTGACCGGGTGATCCTCGACGGCGTCGACGTGCTGGCACCGGCCGGGCACCTGCTCGCCGTGTGCGGGCCGTCCGGGGCGGGCAAGTCGTCGCTGCTCAGCATCCTCGGCGGGCTGCTGCAGCCCGGCGGCGGGACGGTCTCGCTCGACGAGGCGCCGGTCGCGGTCGGCGATCCCTCGATACGCCGCCGCGTGGCGATGGTGCTGCAGGGCTACGGGCTGGCGACCGCGCTCACCGCGCGGGAGAACGTCGCGATCGGGCTGCAGGCGCGCCGGCTACCACGCGGCGAGGTGCGGCAGCGGACGGAGGCGACGCTCACCGCGGTGGGGCTGGCCGATGTCGCCGACCACCTCATCGAGGACCTGTCCGGCGGTCAGCAGCAACGGGTCGCGGTCGCGCGGGCACTCGCCGCGGCACCGGACGTCCTGCTCGCCGACGAACCGACGGCCGAACTCGACGCGGACAACCGTGAGCGCGTCCTCGACCTGCTGACGAACGCCGCACGCGCGGGCGCTGTCGTGGTGATCGCCTCACACGACCCCGACGTGGTGGCGCGGTGCGACGGCGCCCTCGAGCTGGACGCCGGCCACGTCACGCAGGTCGCTGCGGGTGGTGCTTGACGAGATCGACCGGCGCCGGCGGCGGCGCCACGATCTCGACCGGCGCCGGCTCGGGATGCAGCACGCACAGCCGCACGTCCGCGACCACCCGCTCGTGCGCGAGCTGGCGGCGGACCATGCGCAGGGCCTGGTCGTGCACGATGCGGCGGGTGATGCCGGGGACGAGCGAGCCGGCGATGCCGGCCCACCAGCCGCGCTTCCCGGCGAGCTCGAGCGGGTTCAGGATCTCGATGGTGATGACCCGCCGGGCGCCCGAGGTCGACACGGCGGGCCGCCGCTCGGCGAGGTACTTCTTCACCAGGTCGTCCGGCTCCGGCTGCGGGGTCGGCTTCAGCAGGTAGCGGACGAGGACGCCCAGCGACAGCAGGTTCGTCGCGACGAGCGCGAGGACGAGAAAGAGCACGACGCGGTCAGTGGCTGCCGGAGCTGTCCGTGTGCCCGGCCCGCGCCGCGATGACGCCGGCCTGGAACCGGCTGGTGGCGCCCACCTGGATCATGTAGTCCGCGATGTGCCGGCGGCAGGTGCGCACCGAGATCGCGAGCCGTCGTGAGATCGCCTCGTCCTTCTCGCCCTCGGCCATGAGCCTGATGATCGCAGCCCGGGTCTGGTCGAGCTCGTAGTCCCCATGGTGCGGACTGTCGACGATCTCCTCGAGCGGCTCGGCCTCGGACCACAGCTGCTCGAACGTGGCGACGACCCAGGCGATGACGTTGGGTTCGTGCACGATCGCGAGTGCCGGCCGGGCCGGGTCGGCGGTGGGGACGGGCAGCAGCGCGATGTTGCGGTCGAACACGAGGCTGCGCCCGGGCAGCGACGACGTCAGCCGGATGCGTGCGCCCAGACCGGAGAGGTCCTTGAGGTAGGAGCGGGTGGCGCGGTCGCGCAGCGCGCTGTGCTGATAGAGCGCGCGGGTCTTGATGCCGCGCCGGGCCGCGTAGACGTTCGCCAGCCGGGTGCGGCCGTCGATGCGCGCGGTGGGCAGCCGCCCGGGCGCGACCGAGAGGATTTCGCGCTGGCAGGTGTCGGTGTAGTGCATGAGGGCGTTGGAGATGGCAGCCGGCTCGGAGACCACGTCGACGCTCACGTCGCGCGTGCTGGCGCTCAACGCGGCGTTCCAGTCGGGCACGAGGCGCCGGATCGCGTCGCGACGCTGCTCGAGCGCCGCACGCCGCGCGCCGAGCTCGAGATCCTCCGAGCCCAGCACGGTGGCCTCGGCGAGCATCGGGCTCACCGCGGTGAACGTGTCGTCGGCGCTCTGGCGCAGCAACCCCATGTCCGAAAGCCGCGCGACGCTCTTGTCCAGATCGTCCGGGCTGACCTCCATGCCCTCGGCGATATGGGCCAGCGTCTGCCCTGGACCGCGCAGCACGGAGCGGTACATGGCGATGTCCAGGTCGGCCAGTTCGCCGAATTCGCCCATGTTCGCCGTCCGCATGTTGGTGCCTGGCAGCTAGCTGCCAGTCGGTGGGTTTGTGTTACCCACCGTCGGGGATCGATCCTATTCGTGGTGCGCCAGTTCTGCCGGGTGCCGCACATGTGCCTGCGTGCAGTAGCTTGATCGCTGGACCGGCATAACGAGGTGAAGGGTACGTAATGCGTTTGACCGGATGGCGACGCGTCATTGCCGTAGTGGCGCTGATCGTCGGGATCGGAGCGGGAGCAAGCTCCGTTCCGGCATCGGCGACCCCCGCCAACCATCAGGTCCGCATGGCGGACATCTGGTGGTGACCGTATAACCGAAGCCCCGTTGCGGCTGTAGTCCTGGCAGCCGCAACGAACCCGAGCGGTCCCGCTCCCCGCTCGTCGCACTGGAATCCCGGTGCCGCGAGCCGGGGGGAGCGGGACCGCCGCTTTCCGGTCCTGGACCGAAGTCGTGAATCTGGGCACGCACGAACGCCCCCTGCAAGGATCGAGCGCGTGACGGCTCCGCCCGGACTGACGCATGTCCACAGCGGCAAGGTGCGCGACCTGTACCGCACCGGCGACGACCGCCTGGTGATGGTGGCCAGCGATCGCATCTCGGCGTTCGACTACGTCCTGGACAGCACGATCCCGGACAAGGGCCGGATCCTCACCGCGATGACCGTGTGGTGGTTCGAGCAGCTGGACGCGATCGTGCCCAACCACCTGCTCAGCCTCGACGACGCGGCCATCCCCGTCGAATGGCGCGGCCGGGCGGTGGTCTGCACGCCGCTGGCGATGGTGCCGGTCGAGGCGGTCGCGCGCGGCTACCTCAGCGGCTCCGGGCTGCTCGACTACCAGGCCACCGGCGAGGTGTGCGGCGTCCGGCTGCCGGCCGGTCTGGTCGACGGCGACCGGCTACCGGAGCCGATCTTCACGCCGGCCACGAAGGCGCCTCGGGGCGAGCACGACGAGAACGTCTCGTATGACGCGATCGTCGACACGGTCGGCGAGCAGACGGCTGCCGAGGTGCGCGACCTGACGCTGCGCATCTACGCGCACGCCGCTGAACTCGCACGCGGGCGGGGCATCATCCTGGCCGACACGAAGTTCGAGTTCGGCCGCGACCCGGCGACCGGCCGGCTCGTACTGGGCGACGAGGTGCTCACCCCCGACTCGTCCCGCTTCTGGCCCGCGGACGAGTGGCGGCCCGGGCAGCCGCAGCCCAGCTTCGACAAGCAGTACGTCCGCAACTGGCTGCTGTCGGCCGAATCCGGGTGGGACCGCAAGTCCGGCGACGCACCGCCGCCGCTGCCCGACGACGTGGTCGCGGCGACCAGGGCCCGCTACGTCGAGGCCTACGAACGCCTCACCGGCGAGCGCTTCGCCTGAAGGAATAGTTGACGTCTCAAGCGAGTTCGACCGCGGTGGAGCGCGATCGTCGACGATGCCGATGCCGTCGTGTTCGTCATGCCCGAGTACAACCACAGCTACAACGCCGCGTTGAAGAACGCGCTCGACTACCTCAACCGCGAGTGGGCTTACAAGCCGGTCGGATTCGTGAGCTACGGCGGCGTCTCCGGCGGCTTGCGCGCCGTCCAGGCGATCAAGCCGGTCGTCGCAGCCCTGCGCATGACGCCGCGCGCCGAGCCGCCTGACGCACCCGGATAGGGTGGCGGGACCGCTCAGCCGGGAGTAGCCCAGGAGGAAACCGTGGCCCGCGTGGTCGTCGATGTCGTGCTCAAACCGGAGATCCTCGATCCCCAGGGGCAGGCGATCGTGGGCGCGCTCGGCCGGCTCGGCATCCACGGCGTACATGACGTCCGGCAGGGCAAGCACTTCGAACTCGACGTCGACGACGCGGTCGACGACGCGACCGTCGCCCGGCTCGCCGACACCCTGCTCGCCAACCCGGTGATCGAGAACTTCTCGATCCGCCGCGCCTGAGCCCGACCGCCCACACGCCCCCGGTAACCTGACCGCGATGCGTGTTGGCGTTGTGACCTTCCCAGGCAGCCTGGACGACCGCGATGCCGCCCGCGCCGTGCGGGTGGCCGGCGGCGAGGCGGTACCGCTCTGGCACGCGGACCCGTCACTGCACGACGTCGACGCGGTCATCCTGCCCGGGGGGTTCTCCTACGGTGACTACCTGCGTTGCGGCGCGATCGCCCGCTTCGCGCCGGTCATGGACTCGATCGTGCTCGCCGCGCACGACGGGCTGCCCGTCCTCGGCATCTGCAACGGCTTCCAGGTGCTCTGCGAGGCGCACCTGCTGCCCGGCGCGCTGATCCGCAACGACTCGCGCAGGTTCGTCTGCCGCGATCAACTGCTCGCCGTCGAGAACACCGGCACGCGGTGGACGGCGCACTACCGCCAGGGCCAGGAGATCCTGATCCCGATCAAGAACGGTGAGGGCGGTTACGTCGCCGACAAGCGCACGCTCGACGAGCTAGAGGCCAGCGGCCGGGTCGTCGTCCGCTACGCCGGCGGCAACCCGAACGGCAGCTACCGCGACATCGCCGGCATCAGCAACGAGGCCGGCAACGTGGTCGGGCTCATGCCGCATCCCGAGCACGCGGTCGAGGCGCTCACCGGACCGGGCACCGACGGGCTCGGTTTCTTCGCCTCCCTCCTGGGCGTCGCGGCATGAACCTCGACACCGTCGACCACGCCGAAGGCACGCCCGAGCAGCCGCAGCCCTACAAGGAGCTCGGCCTGGCCGACGAGGAGTACAGCCGAGTACGCACTATCTTGGGCCGCCGCCCCACCAGCGCCGAGCTCGCGATCTACTCGGTGATGTGGAGCGAGCACTGCTCGTACAAGTCCAGCAAGATGCACCTGCGCCAGTTCGGCGAGAAGGCGCCGCCCACCGACGCCTTGCTCGTCGGCATGGGCGAGAACGCCGGCGTCGTCGACGTCGGTGACGGCTGGGCGGTCACGTTCAAGATCGAGTCGCACAACCACCCGTCCTACGTCGAGCCGCATCAGGGTGCCGCTACCGGGGTCGGCGGCATCGTGCGCGACATCCTCACCATGGGCGCGCGGCCGGTCGCGGTCATGGACAGCCTGCGCTTCGGGCCGATCACCGCATCCGACACCGCGCGGGTGCTGCCCGGTGTAGTCGCCGGCATCGGCGGCTA
>JAICKR010000089.1 GCA_025927835.1 Jatrophihabitans sp.
CGCGATCGCGGTGCAGCCGCAGGTACTGCTGATGGACGAGCCGTGCTCGGCGCTGGATCCGATCTCCACGCTGGCCATCGAGGACCTGATCCAGTCGCTGAAGCAGCAGTACACGATCATCATCGTCACCCACAACATGCAGCAGGCCGCGCGCGTCTCGGAGAAGACCGCGTTCTTCAACCTGTCCGCGGTGGGCCGTCCGGGCGAGCTGATCGAGATGGACGACACCCAGAAGATCTTCTCCAACCCGTCCGACCGCCGCACCGAGGACTACATCAGCGGGCGCTTCGGGTGAGAGCGCGCAATGGGCGTACCGTGCGCCCATGGCGGACTATGACGTCGTCGTCATCGGGTCGGGGTTCGGGGGCAGCGTCTCGGCGCTGCGGCTGACCGAGAAGGGCTATCGCGTCGGGGTCCTCGAGGCCGGACGGCGCTTCAGCGCGGACACCCTGCCCGAGAACTCCTGGCACCTGCGTCGGTTCGTCTGGGCGCCGAAGCTGGGCTGTACCGGCATCCAGCGCATCCACCTGCTCAAGGACTGCGTGATCCTCGCCGGCGCCGGGGTGGGTGGCGGGTCGCTCAACTACGCGAACACCCTCTACGAGCCGCCGCAACCCTTCTACGACGACGCCCAGTGGGCGCACATCACCGACTGGCGCGCCGAACTCGCACCGCACTACGACCAAGCCAAGCGGATGCTCGGCGTGGTCACCAACCCGACCGTCACGCCCAGCGATCTGGAGATGCAGCGGCTCGCCGGCCAGTTCGGCAAGTCGGACACGTACCACGCGACGCCCGTCGGTGTGTTCTTCGGCCGCGACGGTGCGCTCGAGCCGGGCACGACGGTCCCCGACCCGTACTTCGGCGGCGCCGGACCCGAGCGCACCGGCTGCGTGCAGTGCGGCGAGTGCATGACCGGCTGTCGGCGCGGCGCGAAGAACATGCTCACGACGAACTACCTGTTCCTGGCCGAGCGCAACGGCGCCGAGATCCACCCGCTGACCACGGTGACCGACGTGCGGCCACGCAAGGAAGGCGGCTACGAGGTGCGCACGAGCCGCACCGGGCGCTGGTTCGCGCGCACCGACCGGACCTTCACCGCGGACGAGGTCGTGTTCTCCGCGGGCACGTACAACACGCAGAAATTGCTGCACCGGTTGCGCGAGTCGAGCCTGCCGAACATCAGCGACAGGCTGGGCCACCTCACCCGTACGAACTCCGAGTCGCTGCTCGGCGTGCGGCTGGCCAGGCCGCAGCACGACTACACGCAGGGCGTCGCGATCACCTCGTCGTGGCACCCGGACGAGAACACGCACATCGAACCGGTCCGCTACGGCAAGGGCAGCAATGCGATGGGGCTGCTGAACACGATCATGACCGACGGCGGCACGCGCCGGCACCGGTGGTGGCAGTTCGCTCTCGCGCTGCTGCGCAACCCGCTGCGGCTGCGCCTGCTGATCCCCCGCAAGTGGTCCGAGCGAGTGATCATCCTGCTGGTGATGCAGACCCTGAACAACTCGATCCGGGTCAAGCGCGTCCGCACCAGGCTCGGGCTGAAGAAGCTCACCTCCGAGCAGGGCGAGGGCGAGCCGAACCCGACCTGGATCCCGGTCGCCAACGAGGCCGCCCGCCAGCTCGCCGACAACGTCGGCGGCATCGCCGGGGGCACCTGGGGCGACCTCATGAACATCCCGATGACGGCCCATTTCATCGGCGGCTGTGCCATCGGCGACTCACCAGCGACGGGCGTAGTGGACCCCTACCAACGCCTCTACGGGCACCCCGGACTGCACGTCGTCGACGGCTCGACGCTGTCGGCGAACCTCGGCGTGAACCCGTCGTTGTCGATCACCGCACAGGCCGAGCGGGCGATGTCGCTGTGGCCGAACCGTGGCGAAGTGGACAATCGCCCAGCACTCGGATCGGCATATAAGCGGATCAATCCGGTGATTCCGGTACACCCCGCGGTTCCGGAAAGCGCTCCCGGCGCGCTACGGTATGGCGCGGTGCCACTTGGCCTGCCCAAGGGGCGCACCGCCTAGGAAGCGTCGGATCGGCTCGACGAGCCGGCCGTACCGGGTTTTCCGGTGCCGTCGGGTCGGCAGGTTGGTTCGACGCTCAACCGTGTGGGGGGCCGCCGGTCCTGCCACCTCGTCGCACGACCTGAGAGGCCCGCATGACCGCCACCGACAGCACGACTCCGGGCGGAACCGGCCGCCGCGCCGGCCGCCGCGGCTGGGTCCCGTTCGCTGCCGCTGCCACAGCCGCCGCCCTCACCGCGGCGGCCATCGCCACCGCGGGCGGTGGGAGCGCGGGCGCCGCAGAAGCGCCGAACGCCCAGTCCGCCGGCAACTTCCTCGATGCCACCATCGGTGGCAACCCGATCGACAGCATCGCGAAGCTCGCCTTCGCCCGTGCACAGAACCCGGGCTCGGTCACCGACCAGAACCCGCTCGACGTCACGCTGCTCAACGCCATCAACCTGCCGCTCACCGGCGCGCTCCAGCTGCCGAAGCTGGCCGGCATCAACCTCGGTGCGGTCAACCAGGTGGCGCTCGCCAAGAGCGACGGCGAGTCCTACGGCGCCGCTGGTGCCGTCCTCAACTCCGGCGGCGTCTCGGTCGGCGGCGACAACAACGCCCCGCCGGCCGGCGCCAGCATCGACCTGTGCGCCTCGGCGCTCAACGGTGGCCAGTGCGGCAGTGGCCCTGCCGACGCCCTCGGTGAGATCAAGCTGGGCATCAACGGCGTCTCCTCGATCGCCCGGACGCCGGACTTCGGCCCGCCGCTGGGCTCGGGCTGGCCTTCGGTCTGCACCCAGGCCAGTGCCACCTGCTACGACATTGCCGGCATCGACCTGACCCTCGACTCACCGGCCCTCGGCCAGCTGCTCAGCGGTCTGCTGACAACCATCACGACCACCCTGAACACGGTCGTCACCGGGCTGGCGAACGGGATCGGCAACATCCTCGACCCGGCCTCGCTCACGACGTGTGCGCTGACGGCGCCCGACGTGATCACCAAGCCGATCTCGATCGACAACGGCGCCGTCGTGCTCGACCCGACGAACGCCGCCCTCGAGTTCCACCTCGAGAAGTTGCTCCAGACGCTGGGTCTGGACCTCAACGCGCTGCCCGCCAACACCGACCTCGTCACCAAGCTCTTGAACTACATCACCAGCGTGAACGGGCTGGCCAAGGGCCTCGAAGGCGTCATCAACGGCGTCACGGACATCCTGGTTGCGCAGTTCAAGGGCTGCGAGGACGCGATCAAGGCGATTCCGCTGCTCGGCCCGGTGCTGACCACGCTGATCAACACCCTCATCAACGGCCAGACGACGCTGGAGACCGCGATCAACGGCCTGCTGGACAAGCTGGCGACCGCCGCCGGCCCGAACCCGCTGCTGCCGCTGGCCAACGCCCTCAAGCCGCTGCTGGACATCGGCATCAACGTCCAGCCGCAGGTGTCGTCGGGTGACTTCCAGTCCGCGTTCGACACGAACCCGAAGCAGGGCATGGACCCGCCGCCGGTTCCGTACGAGCACACGGTGCGCGCCATCGAGGTCAAGCTGCTCGGTGACAGCGGCGTGAACCTGGCGTTGGCGAACTCCGCAGCCGGCCCGAGCAACCCGGCCACGCCGCCGACGACGCCGCCGACCACGGCGCCGCCGACCGCCGTGCCGACCGGAGTCCCGGCCGGGCAGGCCCTGACAGGTGGCAGCCCACTGCTGCCGGCGATCCTGCTCAGCCTCGGCCTGATCTTCGCGGCCGGCGGTGTGGTGTCCTACCGCATGCGGGGCGCCCTGAACAAGCACTAGGCACGAGCGCAGAGGAGCCCGCCATCCGTATCGGATGGCGGGCTCTTCTCGTTAGCATCGGTAACAGTGACGACGGGCCAGGCCGGTCCCGCGGCGCTGGCAGCAGGTGATCGCGACGCGGACCTGCGCCGACTGTTGGGAGTTGAGACGTGACGGAGTCAGCAGGCGTTTCCTGGCGGAGCCGGATGTCCGAGGTCCTCGGTCATCACGCGAACGAGATTCTCATCGTCTCGATCGTCGCAGTCGTCGCCGTCGGTCTCATCGGACTGCCCGGCCTGTTCGCGCTGACGGTCCCGATCGCGCTCTTCGGCGTGGTCCTGCTCAGCTGGGTAGCGATGCGCCAGCACGACCGCCGGCTGTGCGAGCAGTGCCTGCTCTCGATGCCGCTCAACCCGTCCGAGCGCGCGGTGCGGCTCAAGCGGCGCTTCTGGATGGCGCACACCGGCTCCGAGCCGCGCTTCCTGATCCCCTACGTCGTGGTCCTGCTCGCCTCGAACTTCGCCACCACGACGACGATCGGGCGCATCGGCTGGGCGGTCATGCAGCTCTCGATGGTCTACCTGATCATGTCCCAGTCGACGCATCGCAAGCTCCAGCCGTGGTGCCCCTGGTGCAGCGAGGGCGGCGGCGGCGCCGAGGTCGACGAGACCGATCCCGTACTGCCGCAGGACGATCGCCAGCTCATCTGAGCACCGGCGGCGGTGAGCCCGCCCGCTAGAGTTTCCGCCCATGGTCGACATTCACCACGAAGGATCCTGCGAGGCCCCGCTCGACGTCGCGTTCGCCTATCTCGACGACTACCGCAACGCTACGAAATGGATGTTCGGGCTGGCGGGGTTCACGCCGGTGGGCGCGAAGGACCAAGGTCTCGGTGCCGAGTTCGCGGGCACGTTCCAGGTGAAGCCGGTCAAGCTGCACTCCACGATCAAGATCACCGAGTGGGAGCAGGACAAGGTCATCGCCTTCGAGTCGATCAAGGGATTCCGCAACTGGTCGACGTGGCAGTTCTTCGCCGACGGGCCTACCCGCACCAAGATCAAGGTGGTGTTCAGTTACGAGCTGCCCGGCGGCTTCGCCGGCAAGGCGATGGGCAAGGCGCTCGAGCCGATCGTCGCGATCAGCGTGCGGCACAGCGACGAGGCGTTGCGGCGTGAGATCGAGGCGCACTACGCCGCGGGCTGAGACAGCCGTTCGATGAACCGCTGGGCGAACAGATAGCTGTCGCCGGGCCAGCGCGCCGACACGTAGTTGCCGTCCTCGACCACGAATGCGGCACTGTGCTCGTTCCGCGAACCGCGCCGGCGCAATGTGCGTGGTCCGCGCTCGAACTGCTCCGGCGCGGCGAGCACCGCGCGGACTTCGTCCTCGACGTAGGCCGGATACGTGCGGTAGTAGCGGCCCAGTCGCCACCCGGTGGCGAGATAGGCGCTGCGCTCCATGTACTTCGGCAGGCAGGTGGTGCGTTTGTCGGCGAGCACGCTGCGCCCGGTGCCGCGGTCGGTGCTGCGCGCCAGGACGAGGACGCCGTGACAGATCGCCGCCACCGGCTTGCCGGTTGCCCAGAAGGCCGCGATCTGTTGTTGCAACTCGGCCGAGCCGAGGTATTGGCGCATGCCCGGCGCGTGCCCCCCGGGCAGCAGCAGGCCGTCGTAGCCGGTGACGTCAGCGTCTCGCCAGCTCACCGGTTCGGTGAAGCGCCGATCGCGCTCCAGCCGGCGGTAGAAGGAGATCGGTTCGGGCTCGGCGCCGAGCCGGCCGAACAGCACGCCGGTGAGCAGCCGCTGGTCGCAGCGCGGCGCGCGGTCGCCGCCCTCCGTGGCGAATACGACGTCGTGCCCCGCCTCGGTGAGCAGTTGCCAGGGCACCGCGACCTCGGTGGTGTCGAAGTCCTGATCCGGCAGCGGGACGAGCACGCTCACGGCTCGCCCGCCCCGTCCGGTGCCTGGTCGGCCACGGCGAGATGGCGCCGGTGTGCGGCGGCGATCTCCTCGGCGGTTGCCGGCGCACTGCCCGGGTGAACCGGGTGGTGCTTGCGGCACGTCACGTACGGCGTGCCCTCGACGTGATGCAGCCCGATGCGGAAACAGCCCTTCGCATGGCAGTTCACCTTGCGCCAGACGAGGGCGAGAATCGCGAACTCCGGGAGGTCGCTCGCGAAGCCCGACCACCAGCCGTACCAGTAGCCGCTCTCGTTGTTCGTGCCGGTAACGGTGAGGAACCAGTGCCAGACGCCCATGTCGCACCTTTCGCCCGCGTGACGACGCACGAGGGTATCCGTCCGGGCACCCGTCGGCACGATTCGCGGCGGTGCCGTTCTTCAGTAAGGATCTGCCCGTGGCGGAGACCTTCCTCGAGGCGTTGGCTCCGTCCGACCGCGAGGCACTCCTCGCCGCCACACGCAACCGCGCGCTCGGCACCGGCGACGTGTTGTTCCGGCACGGCGAGTTGGGCTCGACCTTCGCCGTACTGCTCAGTGGTCGCGTCAAGATCGTCACCCACTCCGGCCGCGGCCGCAGCGTGTTGGTCGGCCTGCGCGGGCCGGGCGAGCTCGTGGGCGAGCTGGCCGTGCTCGACGACGCACCGCGCGGTGCGGACGTGATCGCCGTCGAGCCGGCGCGCGTCGGCATCGGCACCGCGGACGTGCTGCGCCGGCTCGTGATGGAGCGGCCGGGGCCGATGCTCGTCCTCTGCCAGTCGCTGGCCCGACGGCTGCGCGAGTCCGACAGCGGCCGGGTCCAGATGGCCGCCCTCACCGGCAACGCCCGCGTGGCGGTACGCCTGCTCGAGCTGGGCGAGCGTTACGGGCATCCCGGCGACGGCGGCGTGCACATCCAGCTACCGATCACGCAGGACGAGCTGGCCGACTGGACCGGGCTGTCGCGGCCCGCGGTGGCCCGCGCCCTGGCCGACTTCCGCCGGTCGGGACACGTCGTCACCGGACGACGCAGCATGGCGCTGTCGGACCTGGACCGGCTGCGCGCCTACGTCGCCGCGACGGACGGCGACTGAGCGCTACTCCTCGCGCCGTGCCGCGCGCCGGTCGGCGAGACGCACGTCCACGAGCAGGCTCACGACGAACAGCGCGGCGATCAGCAGGCCGCCGACGACGGCCAGCGTGCGATCGCTGAGCGCGTGCTCACCGACGAGGACGGCCAGCGTGGCGAGCGCGACGGCGACGCCGGCCGCGATCTTCCAGTCGTCGCCGATGATGAAGTCGTAGAGGAAGTGGCCGAAGGACTTCAGATACCTCATGTCGCGACCTCGAGATCCGTCCGCGCCGCCCGTTGCGGCTCCCGTGGCACGCGGGCCGGGCGCAGCAGCGCGATCAGCGCCCTGGTGAGCAGGAACCAGGCGGCGAGCACGACCAGCAGCGCGACGTCACCGCCCGGCCAATCCAGGCCCGCGCGGCCGGCCCGGAAGACGCCGAGGCCCTCGACCGACCAGAACGTGCCGAACGTGGCAAGCATCAGCCCGACGCCGTATTTCAGGGTGTTCTCCGGGATCATCGCCAGCGGGCGGCGCACCGCGAAACCGAGCGCGACGACGACGATGACGGCGGCCACCGCGCCGACCACGGCGAGCGGGACGTTCTTCGCGTTCAACCCGAACGTGATGACGATGAAGACGACCTCCATCCCTTCGAGGAAGACGCCCTTGAAGGACACGATGAAGGCGAACATGTCGAGACCGTCGTCGGTCGCGGTGCCGGCGGCCGCGCGGGCGGACTCGACCTCCTCGCGGAAGATCGCGTCCTCGTCGTGCATCGCTTTGCGGCCCGAGGCGCGCAGGATCGCCTTGCGCAGCCACTGCAGCCCGAAGATGAGCAGCAGCGCGCCGATCGCGAGCTGCAGTGCGGTCTTGGGTACCCAGCTGGTGATGGCGTAGCCGGCGGCCGCGGTGACCACGGCCAGCGCACCGATCGCCGCTGCGGTGCCGATCATGGCCGAGCGCCAACCACGGGTGAAGCCCATCGCCATGACGATCGTGGTCGCTTCGACCATCTCGACGAAGCACGCCGCGAACGTGGCGACGAGCAGTCCCCACGCGGCTGCGGTCATGTGCACAATCCTGCCGGATGGGGCCGCAATCCCGGTTGTGTTGTAGCCGGCTCTCAGGTTGGCGCCGGCACCGCGCCGTGAGACCTCACGTGCGCGGGACGAGCAGCTCGGCGATGAGGTCGGCGAAGGCTCTGCCGTGCCCCGCCACACGGGCACGCTGGAAGACCTCGTCGGTGCAGCTGTTCAACTCGACCGCATAGCGTTCGGACCGCTGTACCCAGAAGCCTAGGAACGATCGCTGTTGCTCGGCTTCGACAACGCCCCAGACCATTCCTGCGGTGTCGACGTCTCCGGCCCGCAGGTGTACCACGGCAAGGCTGCTCAACACCGTCACGGTCTTGATGCGGTCGCCCGTCGGCGCGATCAGCGAGAGCGCCTCGCGGGCGTACGCAAGGGCTTCGACATGCCGACCCGTCGCACTGCAGATCTCGGCGAGGGTGCGCACCGCGCCGGTCTCGCCCCACGGCCATTCGCCGATCTCGCGCATGATGCGCAGGGCGGTCTGCACCTCTCGGAAGGCGGCGTCGTAATCGTCCTTATCGATAGCGAGCCAGCCCGCGGTCAACCGCAGCTGGCACTCGGCGAAGCGGTGACCGCCCGCTGTCGCGCGACGCAAGGCGTCGTCGACGAGCGTGCGCGCCCGGGCGTGGTCGCCGGCATAGATGGCCTGCTGGACCATGCGGTGCACGAGCTGGAGTTCGCCGGCCTCGTCCCCGAGCCGCCGGTAGAGCTCGAGGCTCGCCTCGTAACAGCGCACCGCCCGGGCCTGGTCGCCGGTGAACTCGACGGCGCCGCCGAGGTCCCTAAGGGCACGGGCGCGGACGCCGGGAGGCGCGTCGACCGCCCGGTCGAGCAGGAGCTGGAGCCGGCCGGCGGCCTCCGGCGGGTTCGCCGCGATCCAGAACTGTTCGAGCGCGGCCATCAACTCCAGTCCGAGCAGCGGTTCGGCGTCCTGCGACCAGTCGAGGGCGGCCCGCAGGTTGGCCTGCTCGGCCACGGCCAGGTCGTTGCGTTTCGGCCGGCCGGCAACCAGCGCGTCGACGGACAACCCCAACGCCTGGGCGAATTCGAGCATGTACTCGGCGTGCCCGCGCCGAACCCGCTGCTGCTCATCTCCGTCGACGAGCCGCTCGGCGGCGAACTCGCGCACTGTCTCGAGCATCGCGTACCGCGAGCCGTGGGTGGTCGCAGCGTGCGTCAGCAGGCTGTGGTCGATGAGCCCGAGCAGCCGGTTCGGCGTCTCCTCGCCGGAGCGGAGGACGGCGGCGGCCGCCGCCAGGCTGAAGCCGTCGACGAAGACGGACAGCGCGGCCAGATCCCGCTGCGCTTGCGGCTCCAACTGGTCGAAGCTCCATGCCAGCGTCGCGCGCAACGTTCGTTGCCGACTAGGCAGGTCGGCCGGGCCGCCGACCAGCATCGGGAGCCGCGTGTCGAGCTGGGCGAGCAACTCGGCCGGAGTGAGCGCCCGCAGATGGCTCGCAGCGAGTTCGATCGCGAGCGGCAGCCGGTCGAGACGGCGGCACATCAGCTCGACGGTGCCGCCGTCGAGTTCGTCGCGGGCCAGTCGGGCGTTCGAGGTGACGGCCCGTTCTACGAAGACCGCCGCGGCGGCGGCATCCGAAAGCGGGTCGACCGGATACACATGCTCGCCCGATACGTGCAGGACGACTCGGCTGGTGACCAGCAGTGTCAGTCGAGGCGCACCGGCGAGCAACGTGACGAGCTGAGGCGCCGCGGCACGCAGGTGTTCGACGTTGTCGAGGATGAGCAACACCTCGCGGTTGGCGAGCTCGGCGAGCAGCGCATCGAGCGGCCGGCCGGCCGACAACGGCACATCGAGCGCAGCCGCGATGGCAGCGGGCAATGCCTCCGGGTCGCGGATCGCGGCCAGCGACACGAATCGCGCTCCGTTCGCGAACTCCGGGGCTGCTTGCCGTCCGGCCTCGATCGCCAGCCTGGTCTTGCCCGAGCCTCCCGCGCCGGTGAGGACCAGAAGCCGCACGTTCGGGCTGCGCAGCAATCCTGCGAGCTCGGCGAGTTCACGATTCCTGCCGCGCAAGGCGTTCGGCGAACTCGGCAGGTCGACCGTCCGGGTCGACACCGCCGCAGGCTGCGCGGCCTCGATCATGAGTTCCTGGCGCAGCATCTGCTGATGCAGCCGGCGTAGTTCGTCACCGGGTTCGACGCCCAACTCCGCGACGAGCCGCGTCCGGACGGACCGGTAGTGCTCGAGGGCCGCGGCCTGCTGACCACTCCGGTAGAGCGCGGACATCAGATGTCCCTGTAACCGTTCACGCAACGGATCGGCGTCGGCGGCGGCGCGAGCCTCGGGCAGAACCTCCGCGTGCCGACCCGACCGCAACTCCAGCTCGATGCGCTCTTCGAGAGCCTGGCGGCGCAGCTCGTCGAGTCGTTCGGATTCGAACCGGCCGAGGTCGACCGTCGCGATTTCGGCGTAGGCCGGAACGCCGCGCCACAGTCCGAGCGCGCGGTGCAGCAGGGAAGCAGCAAGCTGCGGATTGCCGGCCCGCTCGGCGCGCGCCTCGCCGAGCAGTTCCTCGAAACGGCGTGCGTCCAGTTGCCACCCGTCAGGCCTGATGGCGTAGCCGCCCGCGTCGGTGGTGATGGTCATGCCGTCCGGCAACAGTTTGCGCAGCTGCGACACGTACACCTGCACGAGCTTGTCGGCCGACGCCGGTGGCGTCTCGTCCCAGAGGGTGTCGATCAGTGAGTCGGCCGACCGGCGCGTGCCGGCGCCGAGCACGAGTGCCGCGAGCAGGCGACGCAGCTTGGGCGCCGAGAGGGCGATCTCGGCGCCGCCGACGGCGACGGCGAGCGGACCGAGCACTCGCACCTCGGGCTCATGATCACCCACGGCAGCAGTGTCGCACCGCTGACCCCGCGCTAAACCGCAGCTATACCGCCCGCCTGGATGCTGTGCCGCGACCAACCAGCGGGGAGGGACCAGGATGCGAAGAGGTAGTCGGCTGCTCGCAGCCACGATCACCGTGCTTGCCGGGGGGACGGCCGGGTTGGCCGCGGCAGCACCGGCGCAGGCACAACCGGCGGGCTGCACGGCTGCCGGTACGACCGGATTGACCGCGGCGGTCGTCGCCACGGCCGGCCAGCGGATCAGCGGCACGGTGGACGCCGCCGGGTGCGACATCGGCGTCTACATCGGTCCGGGCGCGTCCGCGGCGCGGGTTGTCGACGCGACCGTCAGCGGCGCGAACGATCACGGGATCTTCGTCCAGGATGCGACCGACGTCGTGATCGCCGACAGCACCATCAGCGGCAACGGTGTCGACCGAAACAACACGGTGCCCGAGGACAAGGCGGTCGAACTCGCCGGAACCTGGGCGGCGTTGGTGACGCACAACCGGGTCGTCGGCAACGACGGCGGCGGCATCGGCCTGGCCGACGACGGCCCGCTCGACCCCGGCGCGGTGCCAGGCCACCCGGGCGCACTGCGCGCGTCCGCGTTCAACCAGATCCTCGGCAACACCGTGTCCGGGAATCTCAACGACTGCGGCATCGTCGTGACGGCGAAGAACTACGGCACCGGCGCGTTCGCCAACACAGTCGAAGGCAACGTCCTCAGCGACACCCCAGGTGTCTTCCCGCCGGCGCTGAGCGGGATCGTGCTCGCCGGCCTGCGGGTCGATCACAACGTGATCTCGAACAACACGGTCCACGGCAGCTTCATGCCGGGCATCATCATGCACAGCAGCCGGCCGGACACCGAGGTCGACGGCAACGTCATCGTGCACAACCGGTTGTCCGCGGACGACTGGGGCCAGGTGAACGGGCCCGACGCCCGGGTCGCCATCATCCTGGCCACGGCGTCCTCGCCGGCGGGAGACCTCAGCGGGACGGTCATCGCGAGCAACGTGATCAGCCACGACGAGGACTACGGCATCTACCTCAGCGATGTCGGCAGGACGGTCATCGCTGCGGACGGCCAGAACGACGCAGTCGTGCCAGTCGCCCGTTCATGAGGCCTGACGTCCCCGGCTGGGCGGATGCGACGCGTCCGTCCAGCCGGTCGTGGATTCGCGAGAAAGCGCGCCCGAAGGGACTCGAACCCCTAACCTCTTGATCCGTAGTCCATTTCAAACGATCTTGATCTTTTCCGCGAACGCTCGCTCAGGACGCTGGCGGCCCGGTATTTCCTGAGCTAGATCGTGTTGGCTGGTGTCGGCCAGTGACGGCTCGTGCTGGATGGTTTGCGGACTGCTTGCGGACTTTCTGCGGACCGAACCAAGATCATCTTTGGCGTTCGATTTATCGCTCGTCCGGCCAACGCGTTGGGCGTTCATCCGGAGCGCTGGTACCGCTCCTTCTTGTACTTGTCGACCGCGCGGCGGCTCGCCCGCCACACACCGTCCGAGCCCTGATGCGCCTCCAGCCGGCCACGGCGTGCCGCCTGCCGCAATGCCTCGAAACTGAGCTCCTCGTCCTCGAGGGAGCGCAACGGGACGAGCCTCGCTGGGCCTGCGATGCTCGGCACCACGAAGCGGTGCAGGTTGTCGATCACTGAGCGCGCAACCAGCTCGGCAAGCCGCCCCGCGTCACCCCTATCGGCCTGGTCCAGAGCTTGCAGATACCGGTCCCGATCGCGCTTGAAGATGATCGCGGGCGGGAACCCCAGCCGCACGAGCAGCAGGTTCAACACCAATCGACCGGCGCGGCCGTTGCCGTCGAGGAAGGGGTGGATCCGCTCGAACGCCGCGTGCGCCTCGCCGAGCGCGACCGCGAGCTCTCTAGGTGCGACCGCTCCGGCCGCGACGTCGGCACCGACGGTGTCCACGCGGTCGACCCAACTGGTGAGTTGCGCGTTCACGTCAGTCCAGGGCGGCGGTGTCATCCCGCCGGCGAAGGCGCGGATGGCGTGTTCGCGGAATCCGCCGGGGGCTTCAGCGGGAGTCGCGTCTGGGTGCGGCTCGACCTCCCACACCGCGCTCATGGCCAGCCGATGAATCTCGCGGATTTCGGCGATCGTGACGAGCTTGTCGCTGCGCGGCCCTCGCTCGCCTCGCGCTTGCGCGTACACCCACCGGGATGCGTCGCCGTAGCCGCGCACCTCCAGGTAGTCCTTCAGCGGTTTCGCGCCAACAGCCTTGCCGTCCTCGAGCAGCCGCTCGACCTCACGCAGCACCAACGTGTTGCCCTCGATCGCGGTCGAGTTGTGCGCTTCCAGATGCCACAAGTCATCCCAGATGCTGCTTGCCTCTACGGGCGTCGGCAGGCCACCGAACTGTGCTAGTTCGGCGAGCGCCGCGGCGAATCGCTCGAAGATCGTCTCGCGACTCGGCCGGCCGCGCGTCGGCGCCACAGCTACCTCCGGAAATTTGATACAGCAGTTTGTCACCTAAATGTACCGGACAATTTCAGCAAGTTGATACAGCAGCCCATCAACCAATTGGACTGGACACTTTCGGATTCGGAGTGACGCTTCTGCCACCCGGCCCCCACCGGCCCGGTCAGCACGCGACCGGTTCGTCTCGCGCCCCGGTGACGGGACAGCCGACGCGGTCAAGTGCCGGCCGAACCGCACGCTATCGCCGATGTCCG
>JAICKR010000122.1 GCA_025927835.1 Jatrophihabitans sp.
ATCACGCTCGGCGTGGACAAGCCGTTCATCGCGATGAGCAGCGGGCTCTACGAGCTGCTCGACACCGACGAACGCCGCTTCGTGCTCGGTCACGAACTCGGCCATGCGATGTCCGGCCACGCGCTGTACCAGTCGCTGTTGCTGCACCTGCTCAATCTCGTCGGCGCGTTCGGCTGGATCCCGGCCGGCGGGCTCGGGCTGCGTGCCCTGATCGCCGCGCTGCGCGAATGGCAGCGCAAGGCAGAGCTGTCCGGTGACCGGGCCGGCCTGCTCGCCACGCAGGATCTCGACGCGGCGCTGCGCGTGACGATGAAGCTGGCCGGCGGCAGCCATCTGGACCGCATCGACGTCACCGCCTTCCTGAAGCAGGCCGACGACTACGAGGGCGCCGGCGACCTGCGCGACGGCGTGCTCAAGCTGCTCAACACCGAACGCACCACGCACCCGTTCGCCGTCGTGCGCGCTGCGGAGATCAACAGGTGGGCGGCCGGTGAGGAGTACCGCACGATCCTCGACGGCACCTACCCGAGCCGCACCGACGACCACTCTGCGAGCTTCTCCGACAACGCGCGCGAAGCGGCCCGGACGTACAAGAAGCGCATCGACGACTCGACCGACCCGCTCGTCGGTGCGCTGCGCGGCTTCGGCAGCACCGTCGGCAACGCGGCGGATTCGGTCTTCGACTGGCTCAACAAGCGCGCCCGCGGCGGCGTCCAGGACACCACGTCCCCGACCGACGACACGACCGGCGACGACCCGGGCAGCGAACAGCCACCGAACAGCGACGACGGGACTCAGCCGCCCCCGACCTGATTGACTAGGCGGTCTTCTTGCGCGGCGCGCGCTTGGCCGGCGCCTTCTTGGTCGCTGCTGCCTTGTCCTTCGGCGTTGACGTCGGCGCGGCGGGGACGGTCACCGAGCCGGCGAGGTGCGGCTTGCCGGACTTCGCGCCGCGCACGTCGAGCGACCAGCCGTCGTCCTGCTGCGCGGCGCTGACCGACAGCGTCGCGGGGAGCAGCACCGGTAGCTTGAACGCGACCTCGGCGGTGTACGCGTCGGGCAGCCGGCCCTCGAGCGCGGCAAGCGTGCGCGCCTTGAGCCACATGCCGTGCGCGATCGCGGACGGGAACCCGAAGGCCTTCGCGGTCAGGTTGTGCAGGTGGATCGGGTTGCGGTCGCCGGAGACCCCGCCGTAGCGGCGGCCGATGTCCCCGGGCACGCGCAGGACCGAGACCGCGCCCTGCTGCGGCTCGAGCTCGGCGCGCTTCGCATCGTCCTTCTTCTCCGTCGACTTGCCGCGGCGCAGGTAGGTCGAACGGCTCGTCCACACGACTTCGCCGTCGACCGTCGCCTCGGCGAGCAGGTCGAACTGGCGGCCGGCCGGGTGGGGGCGCAGGTCGGCGGCGCGCACGGTGAACGACACCTGCTCTGCCGAACGCACTGCGCGTGCCAGCGTGATCGAGTTCGCGACGTGCACCATGCCGACCATCGGGAACGGGAACTCGCGCTCGGTCATCAGGGCCACCGACAGCGGGAAAGCCAGGATGTGCAGATAGGTCGGCGGCAGCACGTCGCTCGTCCGATAGCCGCACACCTGCTGGAACGCGGCGAGATGCGCCGGGTCGATCCGCTGGTCGGACAGCGTGTACACCGAGTCGGGCAGCGAGTCGCCGCCACGGTGCAACGGCCCGGTCGCGGCCGCCTTCAGGTAGAGGGGCAGCAACGACGGCGGCGCGGTCAGGCTCGGCATCGCTATGCGCCGACCAGGTTCTGCCCGCAAACCCGCAGCACCTGGCCGTTGACCCCGCCGGCACCGGGCGAAGCGAGCCAGGCGGTCGCCTCGGCGACGTCGATGGGCAGGCCGGCCTGCTGCAGCGACGACAGCCGGCGCGCGACCTCGCGGGTCGCGAGCGGCATCTTCGCCGTCATCTCGGTGTCGATGAAGCCCGGCGCGATGGCGTTGATCGTGGACGCACCGTGCTTGGCGAACGCGGCGGCCGACGAGCGGACGAGCCCGATCACGCCCGCCTTCGTCGCGCCGTAGTTCGTCTGCCCGCGGTTGCCCGACAGCCCGGTCGTCGACGACAGGCAGACCACGCGCGCCTGCGGGTTCAGCTGGTCGCTGCCGAGCAGCGCGTCGTTGATGCGCAGCTGCGACTCGAGGTTGACCGCGAGCACCGAGTCCCACTGCTCCGGCTTCATGTTCGCCATCAGCTTGTCGCGGGTGATGCCGGCGTTGTGGATCAAGATGTCGAGCCCGTCGGTGTGCGCGGCCAAGTGGTCGAGCAGCCGCGGTGGTGCGTCCGCAGCCGCTACGTCGAGGTGCAATGCGCTGCCGCCGAGCCGGTTCGCGACCTTGGCGAGCGTCTCGCCGGCCTGCGTGAGGTCGGCCGCAATCACCTTCGCGCCGTCGCGGGCGAGCACGCCGGCGATGGCCGCGCCGATGCCGCGGGCCGCGCCGGTGACCAGCGCCGTCTTGCCGGCGAGCGGCTGGTCCCAGTCCGTCGGGTCCGGCGCGGTGCCGGCGCCGAGCACAACGGGCTGACCATCGACGTAGGCGGACTTGCCGGACAGGAAGAAGCGCAGCGCCGCACCGAGCGAGGCCTCGTTCTCGACCCAGAGCAGGTTCGCGGTCGCACCGCGGCGCAGCTCCTTGGCCAGCGAGCGGACGATGCCGTCGAGCGCCTGCCGTGTCGCGTCGGCGGTCACCGACTTGCCGTCGGGCAGCCGGCCGAGCACCAGTACCCGGCCGTTGGCCTGCAGCCCCTTCACCGCGGGCGCGAGGAAGTCGCGCAGCGCACCGAGGTCGGCCGGCGCGGCAACCGAGCGCGCGTCGAGCACCGCGGCCGCGACCCGCTCGCCCTCACCGAGCGTGTCGACGACCTCGGCTCCGGCGCCGGTCAGCAGCTTGCGCAGCGCCGCCGCCGGCTTGCCGCCGGTCGCACCGAGCAGCGCCGGGCCGGGCAGCAGCGGGTCGCCCCCCGCGTAGCGGCGCAACTTCGCCGGCTGTGGCAGCCCGACGCGCGAGGCGACGGCCGAGCCGAGCGGCGAGTTGACGAGGTTCAGGTAACGGTCAGACACGGATTTCGCTCCCTACCTTGCACGTTGTCCGCCCTGGGGGACGCAGGCACGTAATGAAGGCGGACAACTCGTGGCGATCAGGCTTCGAGGATGGCGACGACGCCCTGGCCGCCGGCGGCGCAGATCGAGATCAGGCCGCGCCCGCCGCCGTTGTCGTGCAGCATCTTGGCCAGCGACGCGACGATGCGCCCACCGGTTGCCGCGAACGGGTGGCCCGCCGCGAGCGACGAGCCGTTGACGTTCAGCTTCGCGCGGTCGACGCTGCCGAGCGCCCCGTCCAGGCCGAGCCGGCGGCGGCAGAAGTCGTCGTCCTCCCACGCGTTGAGCGTCGCCAGCACGGTGCCCGCGAACGCCTCGTGGATCTCGATGAAATCGAAGTCGTCGAAGGACAGCTTGTTGCGCTGCAGCAGGCGCGGCATCGCGTACACCGGCGCCATCAGCAGGCCGTCCTCCTTGCGGTCGCCGTGCACGTAGTCGACTGCGGCGGTCTCGGCGTCCACGAAGTACGCGAGCACCGGCAGCTTGTGCTGCGCGGCCCACTCATCGCTGGCGAGCAGCACGGCGGCGGCGCCGTCGGTGAGCGGCGTCGAGTTGCCCGCCGTCATCGTCGCCTCGTCACCGAATGCCTTGCCGAACGCGGGCGACAGCTTGCCGAGCTTCTCGACGCTCGAGTCGGCGCGCAGGTTCTGGTCGCGGCTCAGGCCGAGGTAGGGCGTGATCAGATCGTCGAGGAAGCCGCGGTCGTACGCGGCGGCCAGGTGCTGGTGCGAGGCCGCGGCGAGCTCGTCCTGCGCCTCGCGGGTGATGCCCCACTCGATCGTGGTGATCGCCTGGTGCTCGCCCATCGACATGCCGGTACGCGGTTCGGAGTTGACCGGGATGGAGGGGACGAGCTGCTGCGGACGGATCTTGGCCAGCGCCTTGAGCCGGGCACCCACCGACTTCGCACGGTTGGCTTCGAGCAGCACCGCGCGCAGGTCCTCATTCACTGCGATCGGCGCGTCCGACGTCGTGTCGACGCCTGCGGCGACGCCCGACTCGATCTGGCCGAGCTCGATCTTGTTCGCAACGAGGATCGTCGTCTCGAGGCCGGTGCCGCAGGCCTGCTGCACGTCGTAGGCCGGCGTCTCGGCGGACAGCCGGGAACCGAGCACCGACTCGCGGGTGAGGTTGAAGTCGCGGCTGTGCTTGAGCACCGCCCCGGCGGCGACCTCACCCAGGCGCTCGTTCTGCAGCCCGAACCGGGCGACCAGGCCGTCGAGCGTGGCGGTCAGCATGTCCTGGTTCGAGGCGTGCGCGTACGGGCCGTTGGAGCGGGCGAACGGAATTCGGTTTCCGCCGACGATGGCGGCGCGGCGCGTGTTCACGCAAACCACGGTATCGGCTACTTTGTGTCTCGTGAAGAAGCCGGTGTCGCGGGTGACCGAGGCCATAGAGGCGATCGCGCGCACCGCCCGCGGCACGGACCAGGCGGCGCGCGTGGACGGCCGCTCGTCGCGCTGGGCGGCGCATCGGGTCACCCGCCGCGAGGAGCTGATCGATGCGGCGGTGGCCGCGGTCAAGGAGTTCGGCAGCGACGTGGGCATGGACCAGATCGCCGCCGCGGCCCGGACCAGCAAGCCCGTCATCTACCGCTACTTCGCCGACAAGAACGACCTCTACCGTGCGGTCGGCGAGCGGGTCATCGCGGTGATCGTGACCGCGCTGCGCCGCGTACCGCACGACTCGGAGCCACAGGCCCTGCTGCGAGCCAGCATCGACGCCTACCTGCATCTGCTCGAGGAGAACCCGCAACTGTTCCGGTTCGTCACCCAGCACCGGATGCCGGCCGACGCGGAATTCAGCCGCCCCGTCGCCGAGGTGCTGACCCAGGCGCTCGGCGCACAGCTCGACGCGATCGGGCTCGACCCGGCCGGCGCTCGGCCGTGGGGCGAGGCCGTCGTCGGGTTCATCAGCGCCGCCAGTCTGTGGTGGCTGGACAATCCCGGCTCGATGACGCGCGTCGAGCTGCGCGAATACCTCGCCGCGCTGCTCTGGGGTGGTGGCGCCGGCGTCTTCCAGCTCGCCGGCCGCGAGGTCGACCCGCGGCCGCGGCCCGGAGTGTTCGCCACCCTGCCCCGCTGACCCCGGACGCGGTATACCCACTGCATGAGTTCACCGACGCCGCTCGAGCCGGCTGACGCCGGCATCATCCGTGAGGTCTTGGACGGACGCTGGCGCGAGACCCGGGAACGTGCGCGCGAGCTGGCGAAGGACCCGCGCTTCGCGGTCGAGGTGGGCGAGGGCACCGAGACGCAGCGTGCGCGAGTGCTCGAGCGCATGGGCGCACTCGCCGAACTCGGCTACTCCAAGCTCGGCTTCCCGACCCGCTACGGCGGCAGCAATGACATCGGAGCGTCGATCACCGGCTTCGAGATGCTTGCGATGGGCGACCTGTCGCTGCTCGTGAAGGCCGGCGTGCAGTGGGGGCTGTTCGGGGGCGCGATCCTGCACCTGGGCACCGAGCGGCACCACGCGGCGTACCTGCCGGCGGTGGTGAAGCTCGAGCTCCTGGGCTGCTTCGCGATGACCGAGTCCGGTCATGGGTCAGACGTCGCGAACCTGCGCACGACCGCGACGTTCGACCAGGACGCGGACGAGTTCGTGATCAACACCCCGGGCGTCTCCGCCCGCAAGGAGTACATCGGCAACGCTGCGCGCGACGGACGGCTGGCCGTCGTGTTCGCGCAGTTGATGACCGGCGCCGAATCGCAGGGCGTGCACGCGTTCGTCGTGCCGATCCGCGACGCGACCGGGGCGGCGCTGCCCGGCGTGCGCATCGAGGACTGCGGGCTCAAGGCCGGACTCAACGGCGTGGACAACGGGCGGTTGTCGTTCGACCACGTGCGCATCCCGCGCGACAACCTGCTCAACCGCTACTCCGACGTCGCGCGCGATGGCACGTACACGACGCTGATCGACAATCAGACCAAGCGCTTCTTCACCATGCTCGGCACGCTCGTGCAGGGTCGCATCAGCGTGGCCGGTGGGGCGGGCAGCGCGACCAAGGTCGCGTTGACGATCGCCATCCGCTACGGCGACTCGCGCCGGCAGTTCGCCGGGCCGGACGGCGCCGAGATCCCGGTGCTCGACTACCTCGCGCACCAGCGCAAGCTGCTGCCCGCGCTCGCGAAGTCGTACGCGCTGCACTTCGCCCAGCTCGAACTCGTCGCCGGCCTGCACGAGACGACGCCGGATCTGGATGCGCCGCTCGACGAGCTGCCCGCCGAGCATCCCGACCGGCGCGAGCTCGAAGCGCGCGCGGCCGGCGTCAAGGCGATCGCCACGTGGCATGCGACCTCGACGATCCAGACCTGCCGCGAGGCGTGCGGCGGTGCCGGCTACCTCGCGGTCAACCGGCTGCCCGGCCTGAAGGCGGACACCGACGTGTTCACCACGTTCGAGGGCGACAACACGGTGCTGCTGCAGCTCGTCGCGAAGGAGCTGCTCACCGGCTACCGCGACCACTTCGGCGAACTCGACATGATGGGCACCGCGCGCTTCGTCGCCGACCAGGCCGTCGAGACGGTCGTCGAGCGCGTCGGTGGCCGGCGGCTGTTGCAGCGGCTGCGCGACGCGGCTCCGTCCAACAGCGAGGACGGGACGATCTTCGATCACGACTGGCAGATCGACATCTTCACCTGGCGCGAGAAGCACCTGCTGGAGACGCTGGCCAAGCGGCTGCGCCGGGCCGCTTCGGCGGACGACCCGTTCGCGGTGTTCAACGCGGCGCAGGACCACCTGCTCGCGGCGGCGCGGGCGCATATCGACAACGTGCTGCTCGCCGCGTTCGTCCATGGCATCGAGAACATGCCGGCCGGTCCGGAGCACGAGCTTCTCGTCGCGCTGTGTGACCTGTTCGCGCTGTCCACGATCGAGGCCGACCGCGGCTGGATCTGGGAGCACGGCCGACTGACCGCGGCGCGTTCGAAGTCGCTGATCGCGGCGGTGAACGGGCTGTGCGCGGCACTGCGCCCGCACGCGCGCACCCTCGTCGACGCGTTCGAGGTACCGGATGCGGCGATTTCGGCGCCGATCGCCTGGCCCGAAGACGCTGCTACGTCAGCTTGATCGACTCTCAGTGTGTCCGGCGGTGGCGGCGGCGGCCGCTGTAGACGGTGCCGAGCAGCAGTAGCGCGCCGAGCAGGAACGCCACGGTTCCGAGCGCCGTCATCTGCCCGACGGGTGCGCCGGTGTTCGCGACCGGCACGGTCGTCGTCGTCGGACTCGCCGAGGACGGCAGCGAGGAGGTCGGGGCCGGCGTGGTGGAGCCCGGCGCCGAGGACGACGGCGGCACGGACGACGTCGCCGGCGCGGCGATGACGATCGTGTAGTCCTTGAGCGTCGGATCGTCGACACTCACCGTGAACGGGAAGGTGCCGGGCGTTGTCGGCGTCCCGCTGATCGTGCCGTCGGACGCAAGGGTCAGGCCCGGTGGGAGGGTGTCTCCCGACACCAACGAGAACTCGTACGGCGCGCCCAGACCGCCGGTCGCCGAGAGCTGCGCGTTGTACGGCGTGCCCGCCGTGCCGTCCGGTAGCGAGTCGGGCGAGATCACGACGGGTGTCTGCTCGACCTCGACCGCGCCGATGTCACAGTTCGTGCCCTGCGGACGCGCCACGCCACGCTGATCGGTCGCGCCGGAGCTGCAGTTCGCCGACCCGCTCGGGATGGCGTCGATCGCGTCGCTGCCCTTGGCCGGCTTCAACGTCAGCGTCGGGCCCCCGTTGTCCGCGAGCGGACCGAGCTTCGCGTCGCCGCTGTTCTTGCTGCCGGTCGTGCTGAACGAACAGCTCGCATCACTCGCCAGGTTGTAGCCGCCGTCAGTGACCGCGCCGTTGCAGTCGGCCACCGTCGTGTTGGCCGCGACGATCGTGCCGGTCAGCGTGAGGTTCGGCGTCACCGCGGCGTCCGGCGAGACGGAGCTGGTCGAGTCCGCGTTGCCGTCGGCCTGTCGCGCCTGCCGGATCGCCGCGGGCTCAACGGGAAGGAGCAGCACCGCGCCACCTTGCGCGATGCCATCCTCCGTGCTCGGCCGGGTGCCGGAGATCGTCGAGTTGTCCACGGCGAGGAATGCGTTCTCGGACAGCACACCCCGGCCGTAGTTGTTGAAGATCGTCGAGTTGCCCACCTGGACATGCGCGCCTGCGATGGCGCGGACGCCGGTGCCGAGCGTGTCGACCCCTCCGTCCACGAACGGAGCGGTGTTCGAGACGGTGCTGTTGGTCATCGTCGCACCGCTACCGCTGTCGACGGCCACGCCCTCGCCCACGTTGGCGTCGAGCGTTGTCGTGTCGATGGTCGCCGTGCCGCCGTCGACCGCGACCCCGATGAACGCGTTGTTCGAGACGGTCGAGTGATCGATCGATGCCTCGCCGGCGTCGACGAGCACCCCGGCGTCGTTGTTGTTGTCGATGCTGCTGTTGCTGATCGTCGCGACGGGAAGTACGGGCGCGTCGGCAGGCGCGTCCGTAGTCGTCAAGCGCGGCGGCGATGCGAGCAGGACGCCGTTGGCGCCGTTGCCGGTCACCGATGTTCCCGTGACGATGACAGCGCTTTCGCCCAGGACCCTGATGCCGTTCCGGTCGTTGTCCGATGCGCGCGAGTCCTTGACCGTGACGTTGCCACCCGTCACGCGAATGCCGTCGTTGTCCGCGTTCCCCGACACGTCGACGTCGGAGATGGTGACGGTGGGGGGTGTGTCGATCGCATCGACCTCGATACTCGCGGCCCCGGATTCGGTGTCGCCCGAGATCGTGGTCTTCCCGGACCCGGTCGCGCCGGCGCCGATCAGTGTCAAGGACGTAAAGATGTGCACCGACTGGGCATAGGTGCCGAGCCCGACGGAGACCGTGTCTCCGGGCTCCGCCTGATCCACCGCGTACTGCAGCGTCGCGCACGGGCTGCTCACGCAGCTCCCGGTGTCCTCCCCGCTGGTCGAGACGAGCCGGATGCTGCCCGCCGCCGCCGCATTCGGCGCGAACAGGGCGAGCCCGGTGGCGAGTGCACCGATGCCGCCGAGCGCGACCAACCGTGCCGACATGCGCCGAGTGCTCACTTCAGCCTCCCCCGTATCCGGACGGAAACCTTATTGCGGACGCACCGCTCAGGTCCACCTGTGATTGGCACCCGCGTGCTCCGCTGATGTATCGTGCTGATACATCACTACGAGATAGGGAGCCAGGCCGCGTGTTGGAGATCGCCGTTCTCGGGTTGCTCAACGAGAGCCCCCTGCACGGCTACGAGATCCGCAAGCGCCTCTCGAACCTGCTGGGCGCATTTCGGGCATTCTCCTACGGGTCGCTCTACCCGACCCTGCGGCGGCTGTCCGAGGCCGGCTGGATCACCGAGGAGAGCCCGCTCGACGGGCCCGCGGCGAGCGCCACCCGGTCGCGCCGCGGCAAGCGCGTCTACAAGCTCACCGCCGACGGCAAGGAACACCTCGCCGAGTTGCTCGCCGACGTCGGCCCGGACGCGTTCGACGAGGAAGGGTTCGGCGCGCGCCTCGCGTTCTTCGCGCAGACGCGTTCTGACATCCGCCTGCAGATCCTCGAAGGCCGGCGGCGCCGGGTCGAGGAACAGCGCGACGGCATGCGCAGCTCGCTGGCCCGCACCGGGCAGCGGCTCGACCGCTACACGCGCGAACTGCACGAGCACGGCCTCGAGTCGGTCGACCGCGAGGTGCGGTGGCTGACCGAGTTGATCGAAAGCGAACGATCCAGCGCCGACAACGGCGCCGAAGCGTGAATTACCCGATGCACCAACAAGAAGGAGGAGCCCTGATGGGTTCGCAGTCCGCGTCCGGCAAGATCCGCGTCGCAATCGTGGGCGTGGGCAACTGCGCCGCGTCCCTGGTCCAGGGCGTCCACTTCTACCGCGACGCCGACCCGAACCAGAAGGTTCCGGGTCTCATGCACGTCAACTTCGGTCCGTACCACGTCAGCGACATCGAGTTCGTCGCCGCGTTCGACGTGGACGCGAAGAAGGTCGGTCTCGACCTGTCGCAGGCGATCCTCGCCAGCGAGAACAACACCATCAAGATCTGCGACGTCCCGCAGCTCGACGTCCCGGTGCTGCGCGGCCACACGCTCGACGGTCTCGGCAAGTACTACCGCGAGACGATCGAGGAGTCGCACGACGAGCCGGTCGACGTCGTCAAGACACTCAAGGACGCTGCCGTCGACGTGCTCATCTGCTACCTGCCCGTCGGCTCGGAGCAGGCCGCCAAGTTCTACGCACAGTGCGCCATCGACGCGAAGGTCGCCTTCGTGAACGCGCTGCCGGTCTTCAT
>JAICKR010000235.1 GCA_025927835.1 Jatrophihabitans sp.
ATTCGACATCGTCAGCATCGGTGATCTGCTGCAGGCACCGTGACCTAGGGAAATTTCATGGGGCGACCAGGGGACGTAGCACGTCGATGGCCCGGTCGACGCCGTCGTCGTCGACGTCCAGATGCGTGACCAGACGCAGGAAGCGCGGTCCGAGCGCCGACACCAACACGCCGTCGGCCGCCGCCTTCACCGCGACCCCGGCGGCGTCGGCGACGTCCAGCACGACGATGTTGGTCGGCACCGCGGTCGGGTCGGCGCCGAGCGCCTCGGCGAGCCGGCGGGCCCGTTCGTGATCGTCGGCCAGCCGCGTCACGTGGTGCTGCAACGCGTACAGGCCGGCCGCGGCGATGATGCCCACCTGCCGCATCCCGGCGCCGTAACGCTTGCGCCACATCCGGGCCTCGGCGATGCGCTCAGCAGTCGAGGCGAGCACCGAACCAACGGGCGCGCCCAGTCCCTTGGACAGGCAGACGGACACGGTGTCGAACGGCGCGGCCAGCTCGGCGAGCGGCGTGCCGGTGGCGACGTGCGCGTTCCACAGCCGGGCGCCGTCCAGGTGCAGGCCGAGGCCGTGCTCGCGAGCCAGCGCGACGACCGCCGCCACCTGCTCGGCCGGTTGCACCGTCCCGCCGCCGAAGTTGTGCGTGTTCTCGACGGCGATCGCGGCGGTGGACACCTGGTACGGCCCGGCGTCCGGGGCGGCCAGGTCGGTGATCGCGTCCACGTCCAGCAGACCGCGCTGCGCTCGCCAGGTACGGAAGGTGATGCCGGAGAACACCGCGGCGGCGCCGAGCTCGGCGCGCGCGATGTGCGCGAGCGTGTCGCAGATCAGCTCCTGGCCGGGCTGCACCAGCAACCGGATGCCGAGTTGGTTGCCGAGCGAGCCGGACGGCACGAACAGCGCGGCTTCGTGACCGAGCAGCGCAGCGACCTCGGTCTCGAGCGCGGTGACCGTCGGGTCCTCGCCGTAGACGTCGTCGCCGACTTCGGCGTCGGCCATCGCGGCACGCATCGCGGGAGTCGGCCGCGTGACAGTGTCCGAACGCAGGTCCACGATCACGAGTTCTCCCGGCGGCGGCGATCGGCGACGAGGCGTTCGGCGACCCGGAACGCCAGCTCCAGCGACTGCTCGATGTTCAGCCGCGGATCACACGCGGTCTCGTAGCGGCGGCCCAGGTCCGCGGCGGTGAGGTCGGCGGTACCGCCGATGCACTCGGTCACGTCGTCACCGGTCAGCTCGACGTGCAGCCCGCCCGGATGCGTCCCGAGCTCGGCGTGCACGTCGAAGAATCCGTCCACCTCATCGATGATCCGGTCCAGGTGCCGGGTCTTCACGCCGTCGGCGGTCTCCTCGGTGTTGCCGTGCATCGGGTCGCACTGCCAGACCACCAGGTGCCCGGTCGAGCTCACCTTCTCCACGATCGCCGGGAGCACGTCGCGGACCTTCGAGTTCGACATCCGGCTGATCAGCGTGAGCCGGCCGGGGGTGTTGTGCGGGTCGAGCCGCTCGACGAGTTCGGCCGCGAACTCCGGCGTCGTCGTCGGCCCGAGCTTGACGCCGATCGGGTTCGCGATGCGCGAGACGAAGTCCAGGTGCGCGCCGTCCATCTGCCGGGTGCGCTCGCCGACCCAGACGAAGTGGCCGGACAGGTCGTAGGCGGCGGCCCGGCCGCCGGCGTCGGTGTCGATCCGGGTCAGCGCGCGCTCGTAATCGAGGATCAGCGCCTCGTGACCGGCGTACAGCTCCACGCCCTCGAGCGCCGCGTCGTGCACCCCACACGCGCGCATGAAGCGCACCGCGCGGTCGATCTCGGCGGCCAGCTTCTCGTAGCGGTAGCCGGTCTCGGTGCTGCGCGCGAACGCGGTGTTCCACGCGTGGACTCGATCCAGCGCGGCCAGTCCGCCGCCGGCGTACGCCCGAAGCAGGTTCAGCGTCGAGGCCGCGGTCGAGTAGGCGCGCAGGATGCGCTGCGGGTCGGGCGTCCGCTCACCGTTCAGGTCGTTCACCATGTCGCCGCGGTACGACGGCAGCCCGCTGGCGTCCAGGTCCGACGAGCGCGGCTTGGCGTACTGGCCGGCGATGCGCCCGAGCTTGACCACCGGAACCGACGCGCCGTAGGTGAGCACGACGGCCATCTGCAGCAGCACGCGCACCTTGCCGGCGATATCGGCCTGCGAGGACGTCGTGAACGTCTCCGCGCAATCGCCGCCCTGGAGCAGGAAAGCCTCGCCGCGCGCGACCGCACCGAGCCGTTCGCGCAACTGGTCCACCTCGGATGCGACGACGAGCGGCGGCGCGCCGGACAGGGTGTCCGCCACGGCTCGCAGCACGTCGCGGTCCGGCCAGTTCGGCTGCTGCGCCGCGGGCAACTCGCGCCACGCGTCCAGCCCGAGTTCGGCGGCGGTGGGTGTTGCGGCGTCAGGCGCGGTGGTCACCGGACAAGCCTAGGCGGCGGGCAGAACCGGCGTGGCGCGGGCCGTCAGCCGAAGAGGACCGTCACCCGAAGAACACCTCTGCCTCGGCGTACCGCTTGGGGTCGACGACCTTGAGCTCGGTGGTCGCGTCGGCGAGCGGCACCCGGACGATGTCCGTACCGCGCAGCGCGACCATCGTGCCCCAGTCCCCGTCCTGCACGGCGTCCACTGCGTTGAGCCCGAACCGCGTCGCCAGCACCCGGTCGAACGCCGACGGGGTGCCGCCGCGCTGGATGTGGCCGAGCACGGTGGTGCGCGCCTCCTTGCCGGTGCGCTTCTCGATCTCGGCGGCCAGCCACTCGCCGATGCCCCCGAGCCGCACGTGGCCGAACGCGTCCAGGCCCTTCTCCAGCACGGCCACGTCGCCGCCGTCCGGGGTCGCGCCCTCGGCCACCACGATGATCGGCGCGTAGTGCGACTGGAACCGGCTCTCGACGTAGGCGCACACCTTGTCGATGGAGAAGTGCAGCTCCGGGATGAGGATGACGTTGGCCCCGCCGGCCAGGCCAGCGTGCAGGGCGATCCAGCCGGCGTGCCGGCCCATCACCTCGACGATCAGCGCGCGGTGGTGCGACTCGGCGGTGGTGTGCAGCCGATCGATCGCCTCCATCGCGATGTTCACCGCGGTGTCGAAGCCGAAGGTGAAGTCGGTGGCGTTCAGGTCGTTGTCGATCGTCTTCGGGACGCCGACCACGTGCACGCCCAGCTCGTGCAGCCGGGTGGCCACGCCCAGGGTGTCCTCGCCGCCGA
>JAICKR010000207.1 GCA_025927835.1 Jatrophihabitans sp.
AACACCGGCAAGTTCGTCGGCGCCGGCGGCAACCTCGAGCAGACCGTCACCCGCAACAACCTCGAGGCCGCGGAGGAGATCGTCCGGCAGCTGCGGCTGCGCGACGTGGGCGGCATCGTCGTCATCGACTTCATCGACATGGTGCTCGAGTCGAACCGCGATCTCGTCCTGCGGCGGCTCACCGAGTGCCTGGGCCGCGACCGCACGAAGCACCAGGTCGCCGAGGTCACCTCGCTCGGCCTGGTGCAGATGACGCGCAAGCGCGTCGGCGAGGGACTGCTCGAGGCGTTCAGCGACACCTGCGAGGTCTGCAAGGGCCGTGGCGTGATCATCCACACCGAACCGGTCGACCGGCCCAGCGGCGGGCACGAGGAGGAGCGACCGGCCGGCAAGGGCAAGCGCAAGCGCGGCGGCAAGGGCGGCGGCGGCACGACCGAGCCGGTCGAGCCGCCGGCGTCGGACGAACAGCGCAAGGCGGCCAGCGCGGCGATCGCCGCGATCCATCGGGCCGCGGCGGGGGAGCGCGACGACGAGGACGGGGTCGTGCACGAACTCGCGCTCGACCTGGTCGAGGCAGCCTCCGCGGCCGAGAGCAGCGAGGGCGTGCACCCCGAACCGGAGCCGGTGTCGGCGACCGAGCCGCAGGCCGCCATAGCCGAGCCTGGCGAAGTCGAGAGTGCCGAGTCCGAGACCGCCCGCGACGAATCGTCCGAGGACACGCCCGCTCCGCGCCGTCGGCGCCGGGTCGCCAGCCGTCCCGCGGGCCCGCCCGGAGCGGCCTGAGATGCAGATCCGGATCGAGGGACGGGATCTCCCGGGCCGCAGCTGCGGACCGAGCCCGGACTTCCCCGGCTACGACAACATCCACGTCGGCGTGCAGCGGCGCGGCAAGCCGGACGAGCACCTCGAGCTGCAGCCCGGCGACGCCGAGTCGGTGCGCTGGACCTTCGACGCGACGGTGCGGCCGGGCGACGACGTCCTCGGCACCTACATCCAGGGCGGGCCGGGCAAGCGGTTCATCTACCTCTCCTGGGGGACCGTCGACGACCAGGGCTTCCACATGTTCCGCCGCGCCAAGATCTTCCTCGCCGACATCGAGCCGGCCGTGCTCGCCGCCGCGCAACGCTCCGGCACGCTCGTCATCCGGCTCGGGCTCACCGACGCCAAGGGCCATCCGGCCTGCGCGTGGATCAAACCGCCCCGCTTCGAGGCCTCCGCCGCCTGATCACGCGTCGCTGAACCCGTCGTCCAGGCGCCGGCCGCAGCGCCCTCGCGGTGTGTGTCGCCGCTACGCCGGCGCGGGGGCGGTGCTGTCGCGGATGACCAGTTCGGTGTCGAGCATGACGTGCTTGGCCCGTCCGGCCGGCTTCGTCTTCGCCCGCTCGAGCGCGGCCGTCAGCGCCCGCACCGCGGTGCGGCCCTTGGCGTCGACGTCCTGGCGCACCGTGGTGAGCGCAGGGCGGTCGCGCCGCGCGATCGGGTTGTCGTCGAAGCCGACGACCGAGACCTCGTGCGGCACCGACAGGCCCTTGTCCTCGAGGGCGCGGATCGCACCGCGCGCGAACGCGTCGGAGAACGCGAGGATCGCTGTAGGTGGCTCGCCGGCCGAGAGCAGCGCCTCGGCTCCGGCGTAGCCGGTGTCCTGCGGGTCGCCGTGCGGGATGCGGACGGCGGTCGGCACGACCTGTGCCGCGTCGAGCGCATCCAGCCAGCCGAGCATGCGCTGCGACTCGCCGTAGGCCAGCGTCGCGGATCGCGGGTCGGCGAGCACGCCGTACTCGCCGCCGAAGCCGGAGGTGAGGATGCCGACGCGGCGATGGCCCAGCGACAGCACATGCTCGGCGGCCTGCCGGGCGCCGCCGCGGTCGTCGACGTTGATGCTCGTGATCCCCGGCGCCGGTGACTGGTCGACGAACACGAGCGGCAGCCGGCGGCGCGTCAGCCAGCCCACTGCCGGTGAGGTCATGTCGCACGAGTAGACGAGTGCGCCGTCCATCGCGACGTCGCGGGCCGGGATGATGCCCTCGCGCGGCGCGGCGGAGAGCAGGGTCAGGGCAAGCCCTGTGGGTGCGAGCTCGTCGGTGATCGCCGCGATGAAGGTCATCGCGACCTCGTCGGTGAGCGTGTAGGCCATCGTGTCGGACATCAACAGCCCGATTGCGCCCGTGGTGCCGCTCGCGAGTGCCCGCGCGGTGGGGTCGGGCCCGACGTAACCGAGCTCCTCGGCCACTGTGAGGATCCGATCGCGCAGGCTCGCCGACAGCTGGTCGGGTCGCGAGAACGCGTTCGAGACCGTCATGCGGCTGACGCCTATGCGGTCGGCGATGGTCTGCAGGGTGACTCGTCCCATGGGATCAGGCCGTTCCCCCTTCCCGCGCTCAGCGTATGCCGGGCCGGGGCGGGCTCGGGGGCAAGCAGGTCGGCGAGCCGGTGCAGGATGCCTGCGGTCGCGGCGCGGCTGCGGGTCCAGCGCGTCTCGACGTGTGGCACCACGGGGGCGTCCGGCAGGGCGCTGGTGGCGAGCTCGTTGTGCAGTCCGTTGGTCAGGGTGGTGAATTGCAGCGGGTCCATGGCTCCTTCTCTCGGTTGGTCGTGCCCGCGTCTATACCGGTACAGTAGCGAGCGCGACTTTACCGGTCAAGTCGATTTACGGCGAAGTTGTCCGCCCTTCGGCACGCGCACACGTCACGAGTGGCGGACAACTCGGTTTTGGCGGGGCGCGGGGGCGTCAAGTAGTCTGATGGGCGGCCCACGTGAGGTGGGTCTTTCTATGAGCGCCTAGAACGATGCCCGTTACTGCGGCAAGCGCAACCAGCTCGAGGAGTGGATCCGCGATGTACGCCATCGTCAAGACCGGCGGCAAGCAGTACAAGGTCGCCGAGGGCGATGTGATCGAGGTCGAGAAGCTCGACGCCGACGCCGGCGCCGAGGTCTCGCTGGCCGCGATCCTGCTCGTCGACGGCGCCACGGTGACCCACGACGCCGACACGCTGGCCAAGGCCAAGGTCACCGCCGAGGTCGTCGCGCAGACAAAAGGCCCCAAGATCCGCATTCACAAGTTCAAGAACAAGACCGGCTACCACAAGCGGCAGGGTCACCGGCAGAAGCTGACCCAGCTGAAGGTCACCGGAATCAGCGCCTAAGAAGGAATGGCACGCTAATGGCTCACAAAAAGGGTGCGTCCAGCTCCCGCAACGGTCGCGACTCGAACCCGCAGTTCCTCGGCGTGAAGCGGTACGGCGGCCAGGAGGTCAAGGCCGGCGAGATCCTCGTCCGCCAGCGCGGCACCAAGTTCCACCCCGGTGCCGGCGTCGGCCGCGGCAAGGACGACACGCTGTTCGCCCTCGAGGCGGGCGCGGTCAAGTTCGGCCTGCGGCGCGGCCGCAAGACGGTGAACATCATCTGATCCGCCTCCCCGAAGTCTGCCAGTTGTCGTCACCTCCCAGCGAACAGGTACTTGCCGCTGTTGCCTGACGCGTCCAGCCCCGGGATCGCCACATGAAGTTCGTGGACCGCGTGGTGCTGCACCTTGCCGCGGGCAGCGGGGGGCACGGTGTCGCGTCCATCCACCGGGAGAAGTTCAAGCCGCTCGGCGGCCCGGACGGCGGTAACGGCGGCCGCGGCGGTGACGTGCGCCTGGTCGTCGACTCGAACGTGCACACCCTGCTCGACTTCCACCACCACCCGCACCAGAAGGCCGGCAACGGCAAGCAGGGTGCGGGCAGCAACCGCAACGGCGCGGATGGCGCCGACCTCGAGCTGCAGGTGCCCGACGGCACCGTCGTGCTCGACGAGCACGGCGAGATCCTCATCGATCTCACCGGCGCCGGCAGCAGTTTCGTCGCCGCGCACGGCGGACGCGGCGGCCTGGGCAACGCCGCGTTGGCCTCCACTCGGCGCAAGGCCCCTGGGTTCGCGCTGCTCGGCGAACCCGGCGAGGTGCGCGAGGTCGTGCTCGAACTCAAGAGCGTGGCCGATGTGGGGCTGGTGGGCTTCCCGAGCGCCGGCAAGTCGTCGCTGATCGCAGCCATGTCCGCGGCCCGGCCCAAGATCGCCGACTACCCGTTCACCACGCTGGTGCCCAACCTCGGCGTGGTCAGCGCGGGCGACACGACCTACACGGTCGCCGACGTCCCCGGGTTGATCCCGGGTGCCGCGGCCGGCAAGGGGCTCGGCCTGGACTTCCTGCGCCACGTCGAACGCTGTGCGGTGCTGCTGCACGTGCTCGACTGCGCAACGCTCGAACCGGGACGCGACCCGCTCAGCGACCTCGACGCGATCGAGGCCGAGCTCGGCCAGTACGAGGGCACCTTCGGCGCGCTGCTCGGCAAGCCGCGGCTCGTGGTGCTCAACAAGATCGACGTGCCCGAGGCGCGCGATCTCGCCGAGCTCGTCCGGCCGGAGATCGAAGGGCGCGGGCTGCGCGTGTTCACGGTGTCGGCCGTGTCGCACGAGGGACTGCGCGAGCTCACGTTCGCGCTCGCCGCGGCGGTGGCGGCCGACCGGGCGGCGCGTCCAGCGCCCGAGGCGCAGCGCATCGTGCTGCACCCGCGCGCGGTCGACGACTCCGGCTTCACCGTCGTCCCCGACGCCGCCGAACCGGGCGGGTTCGTCGTCCGTGGCGACAAGCCGGAGCGCTGGGTGCGCCAGACCGACTTCACCAATGACGAGGCGGTCGGTTACCTCGCCGACCGGCTCA
>JAICKR010000072.1 GCA_025927835.1 Jatrophihabitans sp.
ATTACGTGCTCGCCGCGCTCGTCGACCTGCGTTCGCCGACCGATCGCGCGGACCTGGACCGGTTCGCGGCGGGCCTCGGCGCGCAGCTCGACGTCGTGTCGCTCGCGTCCGGTGAGGTGACGCTCCCGGATGACTTCATGGACGCCGCCGCGCGCGCGATCGCCACTGCGCCGGCAGCGGCCGAGCACTCCGCGACGGCAGGCGAGGTCGTCAGCTATGCGCCGGTCTGGCCGAGTCACGTACGGGAGAGCGGCCGGCACGGCTTCGGGCCTGCCGACGTGCGCGCCGCGCACGAGGCGGCCGCCGCGGTGGCCGACCACGTCGCCGCGCGCTGCGGTCCGGCCGTCCTCGTGCTCGGCACCGAGGAGCTGATGTACGCACCGATCCTCATCGCGTGCCGGCTTGCCGAGCACGGGTTGGACGTGCGCCTCTCGTCCACCACTCGTTCGCCGGTGGTGGCGATCGACGAACCCGGCTACCCCATCCGTACCGCGCTCAGCTTCGCCAGCCACGACCCGGCGCAGGACGGACCCGGCCCGCGTTTCGCCTACAACGTCGTCGGAACCGGGTGCGACGTGGTGCTCGTCGTCGATGCCGAGGCGAACACACCCGAGCTGCACGACGGGTTGCTCGCACAGCTCGCCGCCGGCTCGCCGCGCGTCCACCTCGTCGTGTTGCCGAGTCACCGACCACTGCCCGAACCGCTGCGCGGTCCCGAGTTCGGCAGCTATCCGACCGCCGACGTCGGGTGGCTGCTCACCGACCTGTCCGACGTCTCGCTCGAGGCACCGACCGAGGAGCGCGAGGAGGCGATCCAGTCGGGCGGCGCGCACTACGCCGAGTCGCTGCCGATCGAGTACCAGCCCGACGCCGAGTACCGGCAGTTGTTCGACGCTGCGCTGGACGAGAGCGCGGCGCGCATCGCGCACGCGGTCGGCGTGGTCACCGAGCTCGTGCTCGCCGAGCGCGGTTCGGACGTCGTGCTCGCCTCGCTCGCCCGCGCCGGCACACCGGTCGGGGTGCTGCTGCGGCGTTGGGCGCGGTTCGCGTACGGTATCGACCTGCCGCACTACACGCTCAGCATCGTGCGCGGCCGCGGCATCGACGCGCTCGCGCTGCGCTACCTCGCCGCACACCACGACCCGTCCGCGGTCGTGTTCGTCGACGGTTGGACGGGCAAGGGCGCGATCGCGCGCGAGCTGGCCGCCGCGATCGTTGCGGCGAATACCACGTTGGGTACGGCGTTCTGCGCCGAGCTAGCGGTGCTCGCCGATCCCGGCGCCTGCGTACGTACGTTCGGCACCCGCGACGACTTCCTCATCCCGTCCGCGTGCCTGAACTCCACCGTGTCCGGGCTCGTGTCGCGCACCGTGCTCAACACGGCCGTCCTCGCCCCCGGGCAGTACCACGGCGCGAAGTTCTACCGCGAGCTCGCGCCGTCGGACGTGTCGATGCGCTTCGTCGACGCGATCACGGCACGCTTCGCCGACGTGCAGCCCGCGGTCGCGCGGGACTGGCCCGCCGTGCAGTCGGGGGAGCGACGACCGACCTGGCGCGGCTGGTCGGACGTCGAGGCACTGGCCGCGCGCTACGGCGTCGACAACCTGAATCTCGTCAAACCGGGAGTGGGCGAGACCACCCGCGTCCTGTTGCGACGAGTACCCGAGGTCGTCCTGGCGCGACCCGGCGCCGGCGCCGAACTCGACCACGTACGGCTCCTTGCGCAGCAACGCGGTGTCCCGGTGCGCGATGTGGCCGACCTGAGCTTCAGTTGCGTCGGCATCATCCGGACGGTGCGCTCGTGACTTTCCTGTGTGCGACCGACCTCGACCGCACGCTCATCTACTCGCGCGGCGCGCTGGAGACGCACGGCGACACGTTGCGCTCACTGGTGGCGGTCGAGCGGCGCGAGGGCAAGAGCGCGTCGTGGATGACCGAGCGGGCCGCGGCGGCGTTCGCCGGGCTGCACGAACACGCCGCCGTCCTGCCCGTCACCACGCGCACGCCCGAGCAGTGGCATCGGGTGCGGCTGCCCGGAGCGCCGGCGCGGTACGCGGTGACCGCCAACGGCGGCGTGCTGCTCGTGAACGGGCACGTCGACCACAGTTGGGACGCGGTGGTGGCGGCCGAGCTGGCGCAGTGCGCGCCGCTGGCCGAGATCTGGGCCCACATGTCGCAGGTGTGCCGCCCGGAGTGGACGGTCAAGCTGCGCAACGCGCGCGGCATGTTCTGTTACGCGGTGCTGCACCGCAAGCGCGTGCCGCCCGGCTTCGTCGCCGAGGCGTCCGGATGGGCGGCGCAGCGCGGGTGGCAGCTCTCGTTGCAGGGCCGCAAGCTCTACTGGGTGCCGCGCTCGCTGACCAAGAGCGTGGCGGTGGCCGAGGTGGCGCGCCGGCTCGAGACGGAGGTCGTCCTGGCCGCCGGCGACTCGCTGCTCGACGCCGACCTGCTCGACTACGCCGATCGGGCGATCGTCGCGCGGCACGGCGAGCTGTTCGCCGCCGGCTGGAGTGCCGCACACGCCACGGTCACCGCCGAGTCAGGTGTGCGCGCCGGCGCCGAGATCGTCGACTGGTTCGCCGCGCAGGTGACCTAGGCGCGCTTGCCGGCGCGCCGGCGCCAGGCCGCGAACACCACGACCAGCGCCACCGCGACCGGGGCGAGCCGCTTCGCGACCGCCGGGCCTGCGCTCTCGAGCAGGTTGATCGGCTCGACCTCATCTCGAGGTTTCGCGAAATGGCCGTTGACCGCACTGACCGAGCTCACCGAGTCACCGGTGACCGGGATGCCGTCCGGCACCGAGTACGCGGGCGTCGTAGCGGCCTCGGCTTCGGGTTCGGCAGCGGCCTCGGCGAACGGCGCTTCGGCGGTCGGCTCGACCGCCCCCTCCGCCGCCCGTACCGGGCTGGGCCGCTTGCGCAGCGGTGTCTCGTCGGACGATTCGCCCTCGGCAGCACCGGACGGAGCAGCAGCGGACGGAGCAGCAGCGGACTGAGCAGCAGCGGACTGAGCAGCAGCGGGCTCGGCAGCAGCCGCTGCCGCCGGCTCCGGAGTGGCGCCGCCACCGCCGCGGATCGTGCCCGCCAGCGCGTCGGCGAACTGCCCGATCAGCTTGTTCCCGACGTCGACCATCACGCCCCGGCCGAACTGCGCGGGCTTGCCGGTGATGTCGAGGTCGGTGTTGACCCGCACGGTCGTCGCGCCGTCGGCCTCGGCGAGCGTCGCCGTCACCAGGGCGGACGCGGTGCCGTTGCCGCGGGCGTCGCGACCGCGCGCGTCGATCACTGCGCGGTGCGCCGCCTCGTCCTTCTCGACGAAGCTCGCCTTGCCCTTGTAGGTGAGGTTGATCGGGCCCAGCTTCACCTTGACCGTGCCGGTGAAGTCGTCACCGTCGACCGAGTCGATCGCCGCCCCCGGCATGCATGGCCCGATCCGCTCGATGTCGAGCAGAATCTTCCACGCTTCGTCGATACCTACCGGAACGCTGAAAGAGTGCTCGAGCTGCAAGGGTCCCTCTCCTAACTGCCGACCGCAGCCAGCACGGCCCGCTTGGTCAGCACCCTAGCGAGGTGCTGGCGGTAGTCGGCCTGGCCGGACAGATCCGACGGCGGATTGGTGCCGTCCGCGGCGTGCTCGGCCGCGGCCGCGACGCTGCCGACATCCGCGCCGGCGAGCGCGCTCTCGACCGCGGCGGCCCGGACGGGCGTCGAGCCCATGTTGGTGAGCCCGATGCGCGCCTCGGCGATCGAGCCGTTGTCACGCCGCACGAGTGCGGCCACGCCGACGATCGACCACGCCTGGGCGACCCGGTTGAACTTCTCGTAATGCGACGACCAGCCCGCGCCGAGCTTCGGCACGCGCACCTGGGTGAGCACCTCGTCCGGCGCCAGCGCCGTCGTCAGGTAGTCGTGGAAGAACTCGCTCGCCGCGATGCGCCGCTCGCCGCCGGGACCGCTCGCCACGAACTCGCAGCCGAGGGCGAGTGCGACCGCGCCGAGATCGCCGGCGGGGTCGGCGTGCGAGAGCGCACCGCCGAACGTGCCGCGGTGGCGCACCTGCGGGTCGGCGATCGTGCCCGTTGCCTGTGCGATGAGCGGTGCATGCTCGGCGACCAGCGGGTCGTGCATGACGTCGTGATGCGTCGTCATCGCCCCGATGACGATCGCGTCGCCGTCGTCGCGCACGCCCTGCATCTCAGCGACCCGCCCCAGGTCGACCAGCGTGGTCGGGTAGGCGAGCCGCAGCCGCAGCACCGGGATCAGCGACTGCCCGCCGGCGAGGATCTTGCCGTCCTCACCGGCTGCGCCGATGGCGGAGACGGCTTCGGCGACCGACGACGGACGCACGTACTCGAACGGTGCGGGGATCACTGCAGGTCACCGCCGTCCCCGTCCGAGGTGCTGGTACTCGCGCCGCCATACGCGGTGGTGCCACCCGCCGCGCGGTGCTTGCCGCCGCCGTGGATCGCGCGCCACACCCGCTCGGGCGTCGCCGGCATCCGGATGTCGTTCACGCCGAACGGACGCAGTGCGTCGACGATCGCGTTCACCACGGCCGGCGTGGACGCGATCGTGCCCGCCTCGCCAACGCCCTTCACGCCGAGCGGGTTCGTGGTCGACGGCGTCTCCGTGCGCTCGGTCGTGAACGACGGCAGGTCGGCCGCGGACGGCAGCGTGTAGTCGACGAAGGTACCGGTCGTCAGGTTGCCCGCGTCGTCGTAGACGGCCTCCTCGAACAGGGCCTGCGCGATGCCCTGTGCCAGGCCGCCGTGCACCTGGCCCTCGATGATCAGCGGGTTGATCGGCGTGCCGACGTCGTCGACGCACACGTACTTGCGGATCTTCGTCATGCCGGTCTCGGTGTCGATCTCGACGGCGCACAGGTGCGTGCCGTGCGGGAAGGAGAAGTTCTCCGGGTCGTAGGTCGCCTCGGCGTCGATCGAGGGCTCGACGCCGTCGGGCAGGTTGTGTGCCGCGAACACCGCGAGCGCGGCGTCCGCGATGCCGACCTCCGAGCCGGGGGAGCCGGCCACCCGGAACTTGCCGCCGGAGAACTCGAGGTCCGCCTCGTTCGCCTCGAGCAGGTGCGCGGCGATCTTGCGCGCCTTCTCGATCACCTTGTCCGCGGCGTTGACGATCGCGATGCCGCCGACGGCCAGCGAACGCGAACCGTAGGTGTCCAACCCCTTGTGCGAGCTCGCGGTGTCGCCGTGGATGAGTTCGACGTCCTCGAACGCGACACCGAGCTTGTCCGCGACGATCTGCGCGAACGCGGTCTCGTGTCCCTGGCCGTGCGGCGAGGCGCCCGTGACGACCTCGACCTTGCCGGTGGGCAGCATCCGGATCGCCGCGTGCTCCCACCCGCCGGCGCCGTAGGACAGGGAGCCGAGTACCCGCGACGGCGCGAGCCCGCACATCTCGGTGAACGTCGAGATGCCGAGGCCGAGCTGCACCGGGTCATTCGAATCGCGCCGCTCCTGCTGCTCGGCGCGCAGGTCGTTCCAGCCGATGAGCTCGAGCGCCTTGTCGGTCGCGGCCTCGTAGTTGCCGCTGTCGTAGGTCAGCCCGGCGACCGTCGTGAACGGGAACTCCTCGTGCTTGATCCAGTTCTTGCGGCGCAGCTCCATCGGGTCCATGCCGAGCTCGACGGCGAGCTCGTCCATGATCCGCTCGATCGCGAAGGTGGCCTCGGGGCGGCCGGCACCGCGATAGGCGTCGGTCGGCGTCTTCGTCGTGAAGATGCCCTCGCAGACGAACCGGTAGGCCGGGATCTTGTAGATCGCGTTGTACATGAACGCGCCGAGGATCGGCACACCGGGCCCGACGAGGCGCAGGTAGGCGCCCATGTCGGCGAGCAGGTGCACGTCGAGCCCGGTCACCGTGCCGTCACGCGTCGCGGTGATGGTGATGTCCTGGAGCTGGTCGCGCCCGTGATGCGCGGCCATCAGCGACTCGGAGCGCGACTCGGTGTACTTCACCGGCTTGTTCAGCCGGCGCGCGACGAGGACGGAGATGATCTCCTCGGGCGTCACCGGGATCTTGCCGCCGAACCCGCCGCCGACGTCCGGCGCGATGACGCGGACCTTGTGTTCGGGCAGGCCGAGCGTGAGCGCCAGCATCACGCGAAGGATGTGCGGGATCTGTGTCGCCGACCAGACGGTGACGCCCTCACCGGACGGCTCGACCATGACCGCGCGCGGCTCCATGAAGGCCGGGATGAGCCGCTGCTGGACGAAGCGACGCGACACGGTGACCTCGGCGTCGCGCAGCGCGTCGTCGATCGGCGCGCCGGTGCCGGCCGCGCCCGACTCGAAGACCCAGGTGTAGGAACGGTTCGACTCGGTGTTCGGGTGGACGAGCGTCGCGCCGTCCTTGACGGCTTGGTCCATGTCGAGGACCGGTGGCAGTGGCTCGTACTCGATGTCGATGCCTTCGAGCGCGTCCTGCGCCTCGGCCTTGCTGCGCGCAACGACGACCGCGACGCACTCGCCGGCGAAGTTCACCTGGTCGACCGCGAGCGACGGTGCGCCCGGGTTCACCATGTCCGGTGTCACCGGCCATGCGCACGGCACGTTGCCCTGCACGTCCTTGAAATCGGCACCGGTGAACACCGCGACCACGCCCGGCCGGCTGCGCGCGTCGGTCGGGTCGATAGAGGTGATCGTCGCGTGCGCCATCGGGCTGCGCAGCATCGCGAGGTGCAGCATGCCGGGCACGCTCAGGTTGTCCGTCCAGCGGGTGCGCCCGGTGATCAGGTGCGCGTCCTCCTTGCGCCGCCGGGCCTTGCCGATCTCGGCCTCGGGACGTTCGTCGACCGCCGTCATGACTTGACCCCCGCAGCCGCCTGCGCCGCACGCACGATGTTCTGGTAGCCGGTGCAGCGGCAGAGGTTGCCCTCGATGCCTTCGCGGATCTCGTCCTCGGACGGGTTCGGGTTCTCGCGCAGCAGGTCACGTACCGCCATGATCATTCCGGGCGTGCAGAACCCGCACTGCAGCGCGTGATTCTCGTGGAACGCCTGCTGGACGGGGTCGAGTTCGCCGTCAGGGCCGGCCAGCCCTTCGATCGTCGTGACCTCGCCGCCGTCGGCCTGGACGGCGAGCACGGTGCAGCTCTTCACGCTGCGGCCGTCGAGGTCGACCGTGCACGCGCCGCAGTTGCTCGTGTCGCAACCTACGACCGTGCCGACCTTGCCCAGCTGCTCGCGCAAATAGTGCACGAGCAGGGTTCTCGGCTCGACCTCGTCGGCATAGGACACCCCGTCGACTTTGACGTTGATCTTGGTCACCGTGCCTCCGATCGAAAGGTCCGATAACCCGACGCTAGCCATCTGCGAGGCGGATTACGAGAGCCCCTCGCGATGAATCGGGCCGGACACGTGACGCAGCTGCGCGCCGCTGCCACCCCAGCGCGCGGCGATGATTTCGGCGGCGATGGACACCGCCGTCTCCTCCGGCGTGCGGCCACCGACGTCGAGCCCGATGGGCGCGTGCAGGCGGGCGAGATCGTCGTCGGTGAAGCCCAGTTCCTTGAGCCGCATCGCCCGGTCGTCGTTGGTACGCCGCGAACCCATGGCGCCGAGATAGGCCAACGGCAGCTTCAACGCGAGCTCGAGCAGTGGGACGTCGAACTTGGGGTCGTGCGTCAGCACGCACACCACCGTGCGCGCGTCGACCTCGGTCTGCGCGAGGTAGCGGTGCGGCCAGGCGACAATCACCTCGTCGGCGTCCGGGAACCGTTTCTTGGTCGCGAACGTGGGCCGCGCGTCGCACACCGTCACCCGGTAGCCCAGGAACGCGCCGACCCGGGCGACGGCGGCCGCGAAGTCAATGGCGCCGAACACGATCATCCGCGGACGCGGGGCGTAGGAGGCCACGAACACCGCGATGTCGTCGCCGCGGCGCTGCCCGTCCGGGCCGTAGTGCACGATGCCGGTGCTGCCCTGCTGCAGCAGCCCGCGCGCGTCGTCGCGTACCGCGTCGTCGAGCCGTGCGCTGCCGAGCGAGCCGGCGGTCGCGTCGGGACGGACGATCAGCCGGCTGCCCACCCGTGCCTCGTCGACACCGCTGACGAGCGTCGCCACCGCCACCGGCCGGCCGGCATTGATGTCGTCGATCACCTCGCCGAGCTCGGGGAACGTCTCGCGGTTCACCGCCTCGACGAAGACGTCGATGATGCCGCCGCAGGTCAACCCCACCGCGAACGCGTCGTCGTCGCTGACGCCGTAGCGCTGCAGCACCGGCGCAAGGGTGCTGCGTGTCTGCTCGGCAAGCTCATAGACCGCGCCCTCGACGCAGCCGCCGGAGACGCTGCCGACCGCGGTGCCCTCGGGTCCGACCAGCATCGCGGCGCCGGGCTGGCGCGGCGCGGACTTCCACGTGCCGACGACGGTGCCGAGGCCGACGGTCTCGCCCGCCCGCCACCAGGACTCGAGGTCGGTCAGCACGTCACGCACGAGCGATCACATCTGCCAGCGTATGCAGCGCGTCCAGGGTGTGACCGGCGAGCAGTTCGTCGACGTGGGGGAGCGCGGCCGCCATGCCTGCGGTGACCGGCGCGAAGCCGGTCTTGCCGCGGTGCGGATTTACCCACACGACGCGGTGCGCGAGCCGGGCCAGGCGGGCCATCTGCTCCGCCAGGAGTGTCGCGTCGCCGCGCTCCCAGCCGTCCGACGCGATCACCACGACCGCGCGGCGCGCGGTGCCGCGCTGCCCCCACAGGTCGAGGAAGGCCTGCAGCCCCTCGCCGAGCCGGGTGCCGCCGCTCCAGTCCGGGATAGCCCGGCCGGCCGCGGTCAGCGCCTGCTGCGCGTCGCGCAGCCGCAGCGGCCGGGTCACGCGGGTGAGCCGGGTGCCGACGGTGAACACCTCGGCGCTGCTCGGTGCGACGCGCACCGCGGCATGCGCGAAGCGCAGCAGCACATCGGCGTACGGGCTCATCGACCCGCTCACGTCCAGCAGCAGGACCAGCCGACGCGGCTTGACCCGCGGCCGCAGCCGGGCGAGCGTCGCCGGCTCGCCGCCGTCACGCAGCATGGCCCGAACAGTGCGAGAGACGTCGATGCGATCGCGCCCGCGCGGCCGGTGCCGGCGCGTCCGGCGGGTGCCGACGCGCGGCGCGAGCAGCGCGATCAGCGCGTTGATCTCGTCGCGTTCGAGGTCGGTGAGCGCGGCGAGGTCGCGGTGCCGCAGCACCTCCGCGTCGCTCGCCGCGGTCGGGAGTGCGTCGTCCTCGTCGCGCGCGGTGTCGTCGGTGTCGCCCGCGAGCGGGCGCAACTGCACGAGCTGGCCGGCCGGCGTCGGCGGCATCGGGCCGGGCAGTGCCGGCAGCCGGCCACGGAACCACGCGTCGAAGACCGCGTCGTAGCGCGGCAGGTCGTCGGGCTCGCCGCACAGCGTGAGCCGGCCGGTCCAGTACACCTGCTGCGCGTCGAGCGGGTCGACGTGCCCGAGCGCCTCGATCGCGGTCGCGAGCCGGGTGCCGTCGGCCGCGATGCCGTTGGCGCGCAGCGCGCGGGCGAACCCGGTCATCGTGACCACCGGGTCGGCACTCAACATGTCAGCCACCGAGCAGGGCATCCAGTTCGCGCTGCACGCGCACGAGATCCTCGCGGTACTTAAGCGCGGCGCCGAGCGTCGCCTCCGCGGTCTCCGGGTCGAGCCGCGGCGCGCCGAGGACGTGCAGCGCCTGCGTCCAGTCGATGGTCTCGGCGATACCGGGCGGCTTGACCAGGTTCGCCTCGCGCAGGCGCCCGACCGCGCGGGCCACGTCGTCGACGAGTTGCGCCGCGGCGTCCGGGATGCGGCGGCGCACGATCGCTACCTCGCGGGCGAAGTCCGGGTGCGGCACCCAGTGGTAGAGGCAGCGCCGCTTCAGCGCGTCGTGCACCTCGCGGGTGCGGTTGGACGTGATCACCACGAGCGGTGGAATCTCGGCGGTGATCGTGCCGAGCTCGGGCACGGTGACTGCGTTGTCGGCCAGCACCTCGAGCAGGAACGCCTCGAACTCGTCGTCGGCGCGGTCGATCTCGTCGATGAGCAGCACCGCCGGGCCGTGTTCGAGTGCCTGCAGGATGGGCCGCGCCACCAGGAAGCGCCGGTCGTACAGCGAAGCCTCGAGCTCGTCCCGATCGGACCCGTCGGCGGCGACGCGCAGGTGCAGGATCTGACGGGGGAAGTCCCAGTCGTAGAGCGCCTGGCTCGCGTCGATGCCCTCGTAGCACTGCAGCCGGACGAGGCGCGCCGCGGTGATCGTTGCGAGCGCCTGCGCGAGTGCGGTCTTGCCTACGCCGGGGTCGCCCTCGAGGAACAGCGGCCGGCCCATCCGGATCGCCAGGAACGCCGCCGTGGCCAGCCCACCGTCGGGCAGATAGCCGGCGGAGTCGAGCGCGGCGGCGACTGCGGACGGATCGGCGAACTCGACCGGCGGCATACGTCGAGCATGGTCCGTTTGCACGGCGCGCGCATAGGGTCACCGCCATGACCGTCGCCCTTGCCGTGCTCGCCGCGGGCTCCGGGGAGCGGATGGGCGGCCCGAAGGCGGAGCTGCGCGTCGGCGGCGCGCGGCTGCTGGACCGTGCCATCGCGCTGGCGCGTGCGGCCGGCTGCACGCCGATCTATGCGGTCGTGCGCATCGGCGCCGAGGCCACAGGCGCCACGAGGGTCGTGAACCCGGACCCGTCCCGAGGCATGCGCAGCTCGCTCGCGCTCGCCGTCGAGGCCGCGGGCGATGCCGACGCGCTGGCCGTGCTGCTGGTGGACATGCCGGGGCTGTCCGCGGCCGCGGTGCGCTCGGTGGTCGGTGCGTGGCGTCCCGATCGCGTCGCTGTTGCGTGCTACGACGGCGTGCGTGCGCACCCGACGGTGATGAGTCCTGACCTGTGGCGGTCCGCGCTGGAAACGGCCGGACCGGACGAGGGCGCGCGGGCGTTCCTGACCGCGCACCCCGAGCTCGTGGACGAGATCGACGTCGTGGGAGATCCGGCCGACCTCGACACCCCCGACGACCTGGCGCGCTGGCAGCGCTGAGTCAGCGGCCCCAGCGTGGCCCGAAGGCGGCGGCGCGCCCGCCCTCCTGCTTGGCCTGCTTGTCGAACAGCTGCCGCAGCTCCGGCGCCACCTTGAGCATCTCGCGCTGGGTGACACCGGAGTTCGCCTGGTTGCGCATCCGGTAGACGATCTTGACGAACGCGGGCAGGAAGATCCGCGGCGCACGCTTGGCGAATCCGTCGGCGATCGGCGCGACGACAGCCCCGACGGGGTACGTCGTGCCGAGCGGACCGCGCAGCGACTGCCGCAGCCGCAGGAACGCCGCGGATGCCGTATCGCCCTCGCGCACCATGTCGGTGCCGATCCAGGTCGGGTGCAGCACGCTCACCGACACGCCCTGGTGCGCGACCTCGACGCGCAACGAGTCGGCGAACGCCTCGACCGCTGCCTTCGTCGCGCAATAGGCGGACAGCCCGGGTGCATGCCCGAAGCTGGCCAGCGAGGCGGTGATCGCGACATGCCCGCGGGCCTCGATGACCGCGGGCAGCGCGGCGCGCACCGTGTTGTACGCGCCGAGCAGGTTCACCTCGATCACCCGGCGCCATACGTCCGGCTCGACGAGCTCGACCGGACCCATCGCGGCGACGCCGGCGTTCGCCCACACGCCGTCGAGCCGGCCGTGCCGGTCGAGCACTGCGGCGACCGCAGCCTCGCACGCGCCGTAGTCGGTCACATCGAGCAGGACGGTCTGCAGGTCGCCGTCGAGCTGCGCCGCAGCGTCGGCCAGCGCCGGCGCGTCGACGTCGGCGAGCACCGGTATCGCCCCGCGGCCGGCGAGCTCACGTGCGGTCTCGAGCCCGATGCCGCGTGCCCCGCCGGTGATGAGGATGACCTTGCCGCCGAGCGGCCACCGTCCACGTCTCATGTGCTGACTTCGCCTCCGGAGCTCGCGCGGATCAACCCAGGCCGCGCTGGTCCTGCTTGAGCGCGGTGTCGATGCTCACTGCCGCCGCCACCACGAGCGCCTGCAACGGCCCGGAGAGTTGGCGGTGGATCTGCACCACGTAGTTGTCGGCCGTGGTGAACATCGTCTTCGCGAAGCCCTCCCACGTCTTGGTGATGCGGGCGACCTCGGTATCGGTGTGGTCGCGGATATTGAAGTTCCACGCGCGCCAGTTCTCGCCGTTGATCGAGCCGATCTGCTGCCCGCCCGCCTCGAGCGCGAAGCGGATCTTGCCGATCATGTTCTGCTGCACGATCTGGCCGATCTCGTTGCCGGCCGGGTCCTGCACGATGATGCGCGACTTGAACACCTTGGCCGGCCGGGTCAGCGCGAGCAGCGGCGTGCCCTGCATGTCGACGACCTGCAGCTTGTGCGTGAGGTACTGGTCGTAGGACGTGAGCACCCGGACGGCCTTCTTCAGCCCGCTCTGCCCGACCTCGCGCACCGCGGCGATCTGGCGCGCGTTCTGGTCGTAGATCGCGTACTCGTTGTTCACCTCGATGATCTTGGCCTTCTGGTTCACGACCAGCACCGGCTCGTTGAACAGCGACCCGCCGCCCTGGAAGGCGGCAACGCCCGCCGTCCCCGCGCGCTGCACGTCGCGCTGCACCTTCTCCGGCGCGCGCTGCACGGTCGGCACGTGACTGCCGCCCGCCGGCGGGTCGACACCGGCCCGGCCGTGCGAGGACACGTGCTCGGTCCAGGTCGAACCGTCGTAGTAACGCAACTCGTGGCGGCCGAACGGATCCGCGTACCAACCAGGTGCTGGGCTGCTCATGGCCGAGAGGGTAGCGGGGCTCTTTCAGGAAGAGCCGGGTTCCGGGGGTTATCGCTCGATCGCCTTGATGCCCTTGACGTGCCGCTGCGCGAGTTCCGGGTAGTAGACGGGGTTCATCTGCACCCAGAACTCCGCAGCGGTGCCGGCGATCGCGCGCTTCACCTCGGCCGGCACACCGGCGGCAAGCATCCCCGGGGGGATCTGCTTACCGGGCTGGACGAGTGACATCGCGGCGACCATCGCGCGGGCGCCGATGCGGGCCCCGTCGAGCACCACGCAGCCGTTGCCGACGAGCGCCTCCTCCTCGAGCACCGCGCCGTGGATCATGCACTGGTGCGCGACGGTCGCCCGCGGGCCGATCTCGGTCGTGACATCGGGTGTGGTGTGCACGACCGAACCGTCCTGCACGTTCGCGCGCTCGCGCACGATGATCGGGCCGTCGTCGCCGCGCAGCACCGCGCCGTACCAGATCGAGGCGCCGGACTCGATCGTCACGTCGCCGATGATCGTCGCGGTGGCGGCGATGAACGCGTCCTCGGCGATCACCGGACGCTTGCCCTCGTACTCGAACAGCGGCATGGACGTTCCTTTCAGCGCGGCGGCGTCGCCGACAGGTCGGTGCACTGCCGGTCAGCCTTCCACTCGGCGTCGAGATGCTGCTTCTCGGCTCCGGTGGCGGGCAGCGGCACACCGCGGCTGTCGAGATGGGACGGCTCGAACCGGTCGGCGACGACCTTCGACTTCTTGAACGTCAGGGTCAGCACGCCGTTGTCGTCCTGGTTGTTGCCGAAGCTCATCCACCACAGATAGTTGCCGAGCCCGTACGCGACATACGTGCCGTCCGCGCGCCAACCCGCGCCCTGCAGCACATGCGCGTGCGTGCCGATGACCGCGCTCGCGCCGGCGCGGGACAGCTCTCCGGCCAGCGCGCTCTGGTCGTTGGACGGGCACGTCTGGTACTCGATGCCCCAGTGCAGGTAGACGATCACCACGTAGCCGGCAGCCTTCGCATGCTGCACCGCCGTGATCAGCCGCGGCGAGTACGCGTTGGCCACGCCGGGGCTGTTCGGCCCGGCGCTGAACAGCGAAAGCGTGGTCTCGTCGTGCACCTGGTCGGCGCCGAAGATCGCCACCCGCACTCCGTTGAGCGTCGTCGTGTACGGCGCGAACGCCCGCGCTGCGTTCGCGCCGACCCCGACGACCGGGAAGTGCGAGTGCTTGATCGCGGCGAACGTGTCCTGCAGGCCGGGCAGGCCGTAGTCGGCCGCGTGGTTGTTGCCCATCGTCACCAGGTCGATACCTGCGTCGCGCAGCGCGGTGAACGCGCTGGCCGGGGCGCGGAAGTGGTAGAGCTTCGCCTGCGGGACGCCGCCGGTCGTGATCGCGGTCTCCAGGTTGACCATGGTGAAGTCGGCCTTGCGCAGCACCGGTGCCGCCTGCGCGAACACCGTCGCAGGGTCGCGGTCGAGTCGCGGGCGCACCCGCCCGGAGAAGTGCACGTCGCCGGCGAACGCGATCGTGAACCGGTTGGTCGGCCTGGCGGGGCGGCTCGGCGGCGGCGTGGTCAGCAGACCTGGCGATTCACTCGCCCGGTGTTGTGCCGTGAACCCTGGCGCGGGGCTGCTCTTCGCGGCGCCGCCGCTGCTCGTGCACGCCGCAAGCAGCGTGAGAACCGCAGCGCACGCCATAACCGATCGGGCAGCCGGAGTCACCGCACTAGCATTCCTGGTGAAGGATCGCCGTCCGCACAGACCTCCCGAGGAGCCCCCGTTGTCCGCCAGCCCGCGCCCGACTCAGCCCCCCGAGGGGCCCGCCTCGACCGTGCGTGTCGCGGCCGGGACGACGGCCTTCGATGCGCTGCGCGACGGCGGGGTCGAGCTCACCGGCCCGCACGGCGCCGTGGTGGTACGCGATCAAGAGGGCGCGCTGCGCGACCTGTCCTGGGTGCCCGACGCCGATACCGACGTCGAACCGGTACCCGCCCAGTCGCCGGACGGGCTCGCGGTGCTGCGGCACTCCGCCGCGCACGCCATGGCCCAGGCCGTCCAGGATCTGTTCCCCGGCACCCTGCTCGGCATCGGCCCGCCGATCGAGGACGGCTTCTACTACGACTTCCTGCCCGCGCGCCCGTTCACCCCGGAAGACCTCGTGGCGATCGAGAAGCGCATGGGCGAGATCATCAAGTCGGGCCAGCGCTTCGCCCGCCGGCCCATCGCCGACGACGAAGCCCGCGAGGAGCTCGCGCACGAGAGGTTCAAGCTCGAACTCATCGGGCTGAAGTCCGGTGCCACCGGCGACGAGGCCACCGAGGTGGGTGCCGGCGGCCTCACCATGTACGACAACCTCGACGCGCAGAGCGGCGAGCGCGTGTGGACCGATCTGTGTCGCGGCCCGCACCTGCCCAGCACCCGGCGCATCCCGGCGGTCAAGCTGATGCGCAGCGCCGCCGCCTATTGGCGAGGCAGCGAGAAGAACCCGCAGCTGCAGCGCATCTACGGCACCGCCTGGGCGACCAAGGACGACCTCAAGGCCTACCTGAACCGGCTCGAGGAGGCCGCCAAGCGCGATCACCGCAAGCTCGGCGCCGAGCTGGACCTGTTCAGCTTCCCGGACGAGATCGGCTCCGGCCTGCCGGTGTTCCACCCGAAGGGTGGCGTGATCAAGCGCGAGATGGAGGACTACGTCCGCCACCGGCACGTCCAGGAAGGCTTCCTCTACGTCGGCACCCCGCACATCGCAAAAGAGGGCTTGTTCCACACGTCCGGGCATCTGCCGTACTACGTCGACGGCATGTTCCCGCCGATCGCCGCCGACGCGGGCGACATGTACCTCAAGGCGATGAACTGCCCGATGC
>JAICKR010000042.1 GCA_025927835.1 Jatrophihabitans sp.
GATCGCGTTCTCGCGGATCTCGGCGATGCCGTCGGTGACGAGGTCGACGTGCTCGTGGGCGAGCATCGGGTACCACGTGTTGGAGATCAGGATGCGCTTGCAGCCGATCTGCCAGTCGGGGGTGACCCGCGCGCGCAGTTCGGGGTCCTTGATCGCCTTGGTGATGTTTCGCTCTGCCATGCGCTGCGCCACCCGCAGGACGCGCGGCTCGAAGGCGAAGCCGAGCACGTACGCCTCGCGGCCCCAGTAGATCGCCTCGCGGGCGGCGCGCTGGAGGAACGGTACGTACTGGTAGGCCAGGCTCTCCAGCTTCGGATAGGTGCGGTCGTGGCGTGGCATGACCCACGGCGCAGTGCGCTGGTAGACGTCGAGGTGCGCGACGTCCTTCGCGATCTCCGGCCCGACCTGGATGGCCGATGCGCCGGTGCCGATGAGTGCGACGCGCTTGCCCTTGAGTTCGGCGTCGTGGTTCCAGCGCGCGGAGTGGAACACCTCGCCGCGGAAGTTCTCGATGCCCTTGATGGCCGGCAGTGACGGTTCGCAGAGCGCGCCGACGGCGCCGACGAGAACGTCCGCGGTGAAGGTGCCGTTCGTGGTGTCGACGAGCCAGCGGTTGGCGCGCCCGTCCCAGCGGGCGAGGGTGACCTCGGTGTTGAACAGGTGCTTGCGCCCGACGTCGTACTTCGCCGCGACGGTGCGCAGGTAGTCCTGGATCTCGCGCTGCGGCGAGAAGGAGCGCGACCACTTGGGGTTCAGCTCGAACGAGAACGAATACAGGTGCGAGGGGACGTCGCAGGCTGCGCCCGGGTAGGTGTTGTCCCGCCAGGTGCCGCCGACCTCGCTGCCCCGCTCGATGACGAGGTAGTCGTCGCGGCCGGCCTTGCCGAGCCGGATCGCCGCGCCGAGCCCGGCAAAACCGCTGCCGACGATGAGCACGTGGACATGCCTGCGCCGCGCCTCGGAGCTCTTCGCCTCGGCGCCGCCACGGCCGGGAAGTACCTGGGTCATGGCGTTACCCTAACGGTCTCATTGAATCGTGGTCAATAGATAGTTGAGTCACGTTCAATAGGCGGTTATGGTGGTCGGGTGAGCGGCAAGCGGACCCGATTGACCCCCCAGGCGCGGCGGGCCCAGCTCATCGACCTCGGCGTCGAGATGCTGGCCACCCGGCGCCTGGACGACCTGTCCGTCGAGCTCATCGCCAAGTCGGCCGGCATCTCGCGCGGGCTGTTGTTCCACTACTTCCCGTCCAAGCAGGACTTCCACCTCGAAGTGGCCCGCGCGGCCGCGGCCGAGATGCTGCGCCGAACTGAGGCGGACACCGAGCTCACCCCGGTCGAGGCGCTGCACCGCGCGCTGACCTCGTTCATGGACTACGTCGAGGAGAACCCCGACAACTACAAGTCATTGGTGCGCGGCGCAGCCAGCGGCGACGCGAAGATGCGCGCCATCTTCGACGGGACGCGCGCCACCATGGCCCAGCGCGTCATCGAGGTCATCGGGGGCATGGGCTTCGAGGTCGACGCCCGCACCCGGCTGGCGATCCACGGCTGGGTCGCCTACGTCGAGGAGTGCGTCGTGCGCTGGATCGACGACGGCGGCCTCGAGCGCGACGACCTGTTGGAGATGCTGACCAAGTCACTGCCCGCGATCGCGCTGTCCGCCTCGGACGCCGACGTCGGCACCCTGGCTTCGATCCTCACCGCGGAGCAGGCCATCGGCGTCAAATAGGCTCGGCGGCCGAATTGCTCGGGCGTCCTAAGATCTGAGGATGCCGTTCTCCGTGGTGCGCAACGCGAATCCCCGATCCGACGCGGAACGCGAGGCGATCCTTGCCGCGCCGGGCTTCGGCAAGTACTTCACCGACCACCTCGTCCGCATCGACTACGCCGACGGTGTGTGGGGCGACGGCGAGGTGCTGCCCTACGGCCCGCTCGCGCTCGACCCGGCGACGTCGGCGCTGCACTACGGCCAGGAGATCTTCGAAGGGCTCAAGGCCTACCGGCAGCCCGACGGCGCGGTCGCCACGTTCCGCCCGGACATGAACGCGGCCCGCTTCGCGAACTCGGCGCGCCGGCTGGCGATGGCCGAGCTGCCGAGCGATCTGTTCGTCGAGTCGCTGCGCGCACTCGTCGAGGTCGACAAGGCGTGGGTGCCCGACGACCAGGACGAGTCGCTCTATCTGCGCCCGCTCATGATCGCCACCGAGGTCGGCCTGGGCGTCAACAAGCCGTCGTCCTCCTACACCTATCTGCTCATCGCCTCGCCCGCCGGCTCGTACTTCGCCGGTGGCATCAAGCCGGTGAAGGTGTGGCTGTCGACCGAGTACACGCGCGCCGCGCCGGGCGGCACCGGCTTTGCGAAGTGCGCAGGGAACTACGCGGCCGCCTTCGTGGCGCAGGCGCAGGCCACGGCGCGCGGCTGCGACCAGGTCGTGTGGCTCGACGCGGCCGAGCACCGCTGGGTCGAGGAGATGGGCGGCATGAACCTGTACTTCGTGTACGGCTCCGGGTCGTCCGCGCGCATCGTGACCCCCGAGCTCACCGGAACCCTGCTCCCCGGCGTCACCCGCGACTCATTGCTCACGCTCGCGTCCGACCTCGGCTACGCGACCGAAGAGGGCAAGATCTCCACCGACGAGTGGCGCGAGGGCAACGAGTCGGGTGCCATCACCGAGGTCTTCGCGTGCGGCACGGCCGCGGTCATCACGCCGGTCGGTGCGGTCGACAGCGACAAGGGCGGTTGGACGATCGGCGACGGCAAACCGGGGCCGGTGAGCATGCGGCTGCGTGAGCAGCTCATGGCGATCCAGACCGGTCGCGCCGCGGACACACACGGTTGGATGCATCAGCTGGTTTGATGCCCTGGTGGACGTCGAGGCGCTGCTGAACCAGCTCGCGAGCGACGGGCCGCTGCTCATCGAGGCCGCGGACCGAGCCGGGTGGGACGCGGCCGTGCCCGGCACATCGTGGGACGTGCGCTCGCTCGTGAAACACGTCGGTGGGGTGCACCGCTGGGCGGCGGACATCGTCGACAGCCGCAGCTCGACCTTCGACACGCGCGCCGGCCGGGCCGTGGGAAGCGGGCCCGACGACGACGAACTGGTCGAGTGGTTCCACAACGGGTTCGCCGCGCTGCTCGCGACGCTCGGGTCTGCCGCCCCCGATCTCGAGTGCTGCACGTTCCTGCCCGCGGACTCGCCGAAGCACTTCTGGGCGCGGCGCCAGGCACACGAGACCGCCGTTCACCGCGCCGATGCGCAGGGCGCCGCCGGCGGCGTGGTCGAACCGTTCGAGTCCGCGTTCGCCCAGGACGGCATCGCCGAGATCCTGCACGGATTCGCGCGGCGCAAGTCGAACGCATCCGAGCGCAAGGCGAGCATCGGGCTCGAAGCGGCGGACGGCCCGTCCTGGGTGGTCACGCTCGGCGGCGAGCGCATCGAGTCGGCCGAGCGGTCCGACCTGAGCGGGACGGACGTGTGCGTGCGCGGGTTGTCCTCCGACCTCTACCTGTGGCTGTGGAACCGGCCGTGCGACGCGGTCGTCGAAGGCGACCCCGAACTCGCCACGCTGTGGACCCGGACCGTGCGCGTGCGCTGGGGCTGAGCTAGCTCGTCGGCCACCGCTTGAAGTTCTGGTACGAGCGGCTCGGCGTCGGGCCGCGCTGGCCCTGGTAGCGCGAGCCGTAGACCGCCGACCCGTACGGGTGCTCGGCGGCGCTCGAGAGCCGGAACAGGCACAGCTGCCCGATCTTCATGCCCGGCCACAGCATGATCGGCAGGTTCGCGACGTTCGACAGCTCGAGCGTGATGTGCCCGCTGAAGCCGGGATCGATGAAGCCTGCCGTCGAGTGCGTCAGCAGCCCCAGGCGGCCGAGCGAGCTCTTGCCCTCGAGCCGGCCGGCAAGATCATCCGGCAACGTGACGACCTCGAGCGTCGAGCCGAGGACGAACTCGCCCGGATGCAGCACGAAGGGGTTCTCGTCCTTCGGTTCGACGAGCGCGGTGAGCTCGTCCTGCTGTGTCGACGGATCGATGTGCGTGTACTGCGAGTTGTTGAAGACCCGGAAGTAGCGATCGAGCCGGACGTCCACGCTCGACGGCTGGATCAGTGCCGGCTCCCACGGCTCGACCGAGAGGCGGCCTGCCTCGACCTCGGCGCGGATGTCGCGATCGCTCAGCAGCATGGGTCGACCCTAGCGAGGTGTGGCGCGGACGAAATCGACGATCGCGGCGGCGAGTTCGGGCCCGGCGTCCTCCTGCAGGAAGTGCCCGGCGTTCGCGATCGTCGGGTGCGTGCGGCCCTTCGCGCCGGGCAGCACCTCCTTCAGGATCGGCCCCATCGGCCCGGTGATCGGGTCGCCGTCCGAGAACGCGACGAGCGCCGGGGTTTCGGACGCGGCGAGCGCCGCCCACGCCGCGCGGTTGGCCTCGCTGGCCGGGTCGTCAGGCCTGATCGGCACGAGTCCGGGGAACGCGCGCGCCGCGACCTTGAACGTCTCGTCCGGGAACGGTGCGTCGTAACCGGCGCGCACCTGGTCGCTCATCGGCCGCGCGCACCCGGCCTGCACGAACCGGCTGATCTCGATGTCGGGGGCCTTCTGGATGGTCTCGCGGAACAGGTGCCAGATATCCGGCATCGGATGGTCGCCGGTCGGCAGCCCGGTGTTCGCCGCGACGATGCGGGCGAACCGCTCCGGGTGCTCGGCGGCGACGCGGAGCCCGATCAGCCCGCCCCAGTCCTGCCCGACGAGGGTGGCGCCGTTCAGGTCGAGGACGTCCTCGACCAGGAAGCGCATCCACTCGACGTGCCGCGCGTAGGTGTGGTCCTCCTGCCGGGTCGGCTTGTCGGAACGGCCGAAACCGACGAGGTCGGGCGCGATGGCGCGCAGCCCCGCCGCGGCGAGGACGGGCATCATCGTCCGGTACAGGAACGACCAGGACGGTTCCCCGTGCAGCAGCAGGACGGGTTCGCCGTCTGCCGGACCGTCCTCCACCCACGCGAGGCGCAGCGTCCCACCGTCCTGATCGGGGACCAGCTCGTAACACGGCTGGTACCCGAAGTCGGGCAGCTGGGCGAAGCACTCATCCGGCGTCCGCAGCGTGTTCATGCCCTAACAATAGAGAGGTCCGCCCGCCGAGCCGCCGTAGGGTCCCGGCGGGCGGACAACTGCCGTCCCTTGCTAACTGGCGTACGCGAAATACGGGTCCTCGCCGTGCCCACACGTACCTGCCGGGAAGCAGGCCTGCTCACGCATGTCCGTCCAGTACGCGACGGTGTGCGTCGTGCCCGGCACGACCGCGATGTTGCTGTAGTCGCCGATGAACGAGCTCGCCTTCGGGAACGCCGGGTCGAGCGTGGCCGCGAACCAGCGGTCGTCCTTCGTCGGGTCGGACGTCTCGGTGGACACGACATCGCGCGTGTAACCGCCGGTTCCGTCGCTGCTCAACAGTGAGTAGTCGTACACGTGGTTGGCCGCGTCGTCGGATCGGTCGAACGTGCCGATCTGCAGCACGCCCGATGCGTCGAACGCACCCCACGGCATCCACTGGTCGCCGGCCAGCTCAATGGCAGCAGGCTCCGACCAGGTACGTCCGTAGTCGGTCGACTCGCTCACGATGACGTCGGAGTTCGTCACTGCCTCGTAGGGGTTCTCCGGTACCGGATGTGCGGTGTTGCGCATGTCGGACCATACGACCGCGAGGGTTCCCGGATGCGCCGGATCGGCGGTGATGTTGCCGGCTGCCCAGGAGCGGAAGATCGAGTCCTGGTAGGTCTGCCTGCCCAATGCGATCGGATAGTCGGTCGCGCCGTCGATCACCAACGCGACGTCGAACGGTCCGGCGATGCGGTTGCCGGTGGCCGGATCGACCTCGACGACCTCGTACGTGTCGCGGCCGGTCGTCAGATCGCCGGTGTTGAGGAAGGCGACGAAGACGCGGTTGTCCGGCGTGACGGTGGGAATCGAGACGAACGCCTGGTCGAGGTTGCCCGAGATGATCACCGGTTTGGACCAGGTCCTGCCGCCGTCGTGGGTGACGGAGGCGTGGATTCGGGCGTTGATCGTCGAGCCCTTCTGGATGTCGCGGAAGTCGCCGTAGGTGACGATGGCATTGCCGTCGCCCCAGGCCGCGACGTACTCCTTGTCGAGGAAGTCGCCGACGCTGCCGGCGTTGCCGCTGCCGGACGCGATCACCTTCGAGTTCCACGTCTTGCCGCCATCGGCCGACGCATGCACGACGACGTCCGGCGATGTCTCACTGGCCGGACCGACGAAACGGAAGCCGAGCGTGGCGTAGTACGCCTGGCCGGACGCGTCGAACGCGACCGCCGGGTCTCCGGTCGCCTGGTAGGTGGAGCTCGCGTCGAGCGGGTATTCCGTCCACGTCTGACCGCCGTCGAAGGAGACGTGCGCACGAGAGAGCAGCGTCTCGGACACGTGCCCGCCGTTGTTGACCGCGAGTTGGTAGTCGTTGACGCCGCCGATGAGGTTGTCGTGGTCGGTCGGGTTCACCGCGATGGACGTCTCGTTGTGCGGCACGTTGTGCTCGCACGCGGTGTTGACGTTGGCCGCTGTCGAGGTGGCCGTCGTGCAGATCGGCGTGCCGATCTTGGCTCCCGGGCTCGAGCCGAAGACCGCGCTCGTGACCGGTGCCGGCGCGTCCACCCCGTTGTGGGTGAAGTCGATCGGCTGGGTCAGGTCACCGTCGTCGTCCGCGTACGCGGGGGTGGCGTTCAGGAACGACGCGGCGAGCAGGGCGGCGGCGACGACCGCCAGGGCGTGCCGGGATCTCCGGCGCAGCGTTGGGGACATGGGGTGGTGCCTCCCGAAGGTGGTCGGACCGGCCGCTGCTCGACGGTCGATCTTGGGTGCGCCCCCTGTCCGGAATATAGGACTTTGACTGGTTCCACGGAAGATGGCTGCGGCCGCGGCTGAGGTAGGGTTTCCGGCGTCCGCGGGTGTAGTTCAATGGCAGAACATCAGCTTCCCAAGCTGACAGTGCGGGTTCGATTCCCGTCACCCGCTCCAGCCCATCAGGCAGGATCGAAGCATGCGTGGAGCGATTCTGCATGCCCCTGGCGACGTCCGGTTCGAGGAACGGGACGACCCGACGATCGTCGAACCCACCGACGCGATCATCCGGATGTCCGCGACGTGCGTGTGCGGCTCGGACCTGTGGGACTACCGCGGCATCAACAAGGTCCGCGAGGCGGCACCGACCGGGCACGAGTACTGCGGCATCGTCGAAGAGGTAGGCAGCGACGTCCGCACGATCAAGCCGGGCCAGTTCGTCATCGGCTCCTTCTTCGCCTCGGACGGCACGTGCCCGCACTGCCGGGCCGGCTACCAGACGGCGTGCGCGAATCGGGTGCCGATGGCGGTGCTCGGCGCGCAGGCCGAGGCGCTGCGCGTGCCGCTTGCCGACGGCACCCTGGTGGCGACGCCGGAGGTGCCCGACGAGGCGATGCTGCCGCACCTGCTCGCCGCGTCCGATGTGCTGGGCACCGGCTGGTTCGCCGCCGTCGCAGCCGGCGTGCTGCCCGGCTCGACGGTCGCCGTCGTCGGTGACGGAGCGGTGGGCCTGCTCGGCGTGCTCGCTGCGAAGGAACTCGGTGCAGAACGCGTCATCGCGATGAGCCGGCACGAGCCGCGGCAGAAGCTGGCCACCGAGTTCGGCGCGACGCACATCGTCACCGAACGCGGCGACGACGGCGTCGCGCGCATCGAGGACCTGACCGACGGCATCGGTGCGGACGCCGTGCTCGAGTGCGTCGGCACCGACGAGGCGATGGCGCAGGCGATCAAGTCGGTCCGGCCGGGCGGGGGCGTCGGGTTCGTCGGCGTCCCGCACGGCGTCAATCTCGACGCGCGGCAGATGTTCTACTCGATCGTGCGGCTGCAGGGCGGTCCGGCGCCGGTCCGCCGCTTCCTGCCCGAGCTGATCGACCTGATCTGGACCGGCCGGATCGAGCCCGGCAAGGTGTTCGACCTCGAGCTGCCGCTGTCCGAGGTCGCCGAGGGCTACGCGGCGATGGACGAACGGCGCGCGATCAAGGCGTTCCTTCGTCCCTGACGATGACGGGCAGCGGGACGCGCCAGATCAGCGCGAGCCCGGTGCCGTCCGGGCCCGGACCGGTGGTCATCGTGCCGCCGGCGACCTGCGCGCGCCGGCGCAGGTTGACCAGCCCGCTCTCCTTGCGCTCCGCGGCAAGCCCGCAACCGTTGTCGGTGACCGACGCCAGGAGCGTCTCGCCGCGGATCGAGATGAGCACCTGCACGCGCGTGGCGCCGGAGTGCCGGGCCACGTTCGACAGCGCCTCGTTCACCGTCGCGATGAGATGCCAGTGCAGGGTCTCGGGCACCGACTCGTCGATGTCCTCGTCGACGTCGACGTCGGGCGGGAAGCCGAGCACCTGCTCGGCGCGCACGATCACCGCGTGCAGCCGGTCGCTGAGCGGCAGCTCGGGTTCGTCGCTGCGCAACGAGAAGATCGCGCCACGGATGTCGCGGATGGTGAAGTGCAGCTCGTCGACCGCTTCGACGACCTGCCTCGCGTCGTCGGCCGCGAGCCGGCCCGACATCGAGTCCAGACTCAGCCCGATCGCGAAGAGCCGCTGGATGACGACGTCGTGCAGGTCGCGGGCAATACGCTCGCGTTCCTCGGCGAGCCGCAGCTGGTCGACGGCCAGCGTCCGGTCGGTGATGTCGCGGGTGTTGAGCACGAGGGCGGCGACGGTGGGCTCGTCGAGCAGGTTCGTCACCGCGCTCTCGACGAAGCGGTACGACCCGTCCGCGTGCCGCAGCCGGCCCTCGACGCGCGCGCCGTTCGCGTCGACGCCGGATGCCACCGCGGCCAGCGCCGCGTCGAACCGTTCGACGTCGTCCGGGTGCACCCAGTTCGACACCGGCAACCCGACGAGCCCGGTGGCCGGTAGCCCGAACACGGTCTGCACGGCAGCGCTCTGATAGGTGACCGATCCCGCCGCGTCGACGAGGGTGATCACGTCGCTCGAGCTCTGCGCGAGGGCGCGGAATCGGGTCTCACTGCCGAGCAGGTGCTCGTACGCCGCACCGGCCAGCGTCGCGATGAACGCCGCGAGCTGTTCCTCCTCCTCGCCGAACAGCTCACCGAGCTGGCGGTGGATGACGTACAGGCACGACCACGCCTTGCCGTGCACCGAGATCGGCGCGGCCATCGCGGACCGGATGCCGGAGAGCACCAGGCTGTCGGTCGAGCCCACGGCCTCGTCGAGCGCGACGACCGGTCGGCCCTCGTCGACCGCGCGCAGCAGCAGCGTGCGGCTCATGCCGTCGACGTCCTCGCCCGACCGCGTGGTCAGCGAGTTGTCGTGCAACGCGGCGACGGGGACGAGGTGGCACCGCTCGGCCCGCAGCAGCGCGATGGCCGAGTCCCGCACGGCCCGCTCGAGCGTGTTGGCGGTCGACGCCGCGACGATCGCGCGGCCCACCTTGAGCAGGGTCGCGAAGCGGTCGAACACCGAGATAGCCGAACCTGCGGGCTTGGCCTCCTCGCCGCGCCCGGCGAGCGGGTCGAACGCGCGCACCGCCTCGTCCGCCGCGTCGAGCGCGCCGGCCTGGCTCTCGGCCAGCACGAGTTCGGTGCGGGCCTGCTCGTAGCGCGCGCCGATGCGGATCGCCGCCGCCCGGCTGCGCGACAGCTGCCGCGCCGCACGGCGCGGCCGACCCTGCAGCGCGGCGAGCAGACCGAACTCGCGCAGCACGTGCGGTTCGTTGTTGCGGTAGGAACGCGCCCACCACATCGCGCGGCGGGCGGCCTTGGTCGCGGCGGCGAGCCGTCGCCGGCGCACCGCCGGTGCGTAGCGTGGCGCGGCCTCGGCGTACTCGCGCAGCAAGGTGGCGTGCCAGGCGAACAGCGGCGCGATGTACTCCTGTCGCAGCCCGGCGTCGCGGATGACCTTGAGCCCGTGCTCGAGCGTGGCGAGCGCGCCGTCGAGGTCACCGCCTGCTCGGCGCACGAGTGCGTCCGCGAGCCGCAGTTCGGCGGTGGTCTGCGCGTCCTCGCCGCCCTGCTCGAGCAGTTCGCGCACCAACTCGGCCGGCACCCGGCCTTCGGTCGCGCGCGTCCACACGCTCAGCGCGATGCCGGCCGCGGTCTGGTCGCCGATCGCGCGCGCCGTCTCGAACGTGTTGCGACAGACCTCGACGGCGCCGCGCAGATCGCCGCTGCGCAGCAGGCACAGCGCGAGGTTCCAGTTCGCGGTGTTGACCTCCCACTGGTCCCCGGTTCGGTGCAGCAGCCGGATCGCTTCCTCGCAGGCGGTCTGCGCGGCGGCGAACTCGGACGCGGCGTAGAGCGCGACGCCGCTGAAGTTGAGGCTCTGCCCCTGTCCCCAGACGTCGCCGAGCTCGCGCCGGATCTCCAGTGAGCGCTGCGCGTAGCGCACCCCGCGCCGGTACCACGGCAGCATCGTCATCACCGGCGCGTGCTCCGACCAGGCCTGGCCGAGTTCGGCGGTCGGCTCGTAGCGCTCGGCCAGGTTCATGCCGCGCAGGTGCGCCCACGCACACGTCACCTTGCCGCTGTGGAACCAGTACAGGTAGGCCAGCCGGCTGTAGAGCCGCATCGCGAGGAAGTCGGCCTCCGCGTCCACCGCTCGCCGCTTGCCGGTCGTGCGTCGCGGCAGCGCGCTGTGCGCGGTCTGGACGAGCAGCTCCCAGAGCAGGGCCAGCACGACGAACCGGCGCGGGACCCGCCGACCGAGCAGCCGCAGTGCACCCTCGAGGTGTGCCTTTGCGATCGGGATGTCGCCCTGCTTGAACGCGAGCGCGCCGAGCTTGCCGTCGAGCGCGGCGGCCGGCAGCGGCTCCTCGACGAGCTCGCGTGCGTGGGAGAGCTGGTGGTGTGCCTCGGCGTAGACGCCCTCGAGCATGAGCACGTCGCCCATGCCTTCGGCGATCCGGCGCCGGGTCTCCCGATCGTCGGGATCGACCGACTCGCGCGCCATCCGGTAGTGCGTCACCGCGACGTCGAGCGCGTACCTGCTGCGTGCGAGCTCGGCGGCGGCCAGCGCGTGCGGCAGCGCGTCCGCACGCCGTCCGGCCGCATGCAGGTGGTAGGCGAGATCGAAGACCAGCTCGCCCGGTTCTGCGCCGGCGTGCACGACGAGCGCGTCTGCGGCGCGGCCGTGCAACTCCTGACGCATCATCGGGTCGAGCCGGGCCAGCAACGCCTCGCGGATCTTGTCGTGGAAGAACGTGCAGGTGGACCCGGCGTCGTCGACCCACAGCAGCCGGCGCCGTTTCGCATCGGCAAGGATCGTGTCGGCAGCGAGGGGACGGGTGGCGACCTGCACGGCGGTCGCCACGTCGAACTGCTTGCCGAGCACCGCGCCGACGCTGAGCAGCTCGAGCGACTCGGCCGACAGCAGCTCGAGCCGGCGCACCAGGAACGCCGCAGAGCGCCGCGCCGCCTGCGCGTCGGGCAGCCGCGCGGCGTCCACGCGCCAGCCGTTCGGGCCCGCGACGAGCGCTTCGGATTCCACGAGCCCGCGCAACACGGCGGTGGCCATGAACGGGTTGCCGTCGGCAAGGCGGACCACGGCGGCCACCGCCTCGGCCGGCAGCGGGCCGGCCATCGACTCGGCGAGCAACGCGACCGAGCGCGACGAGAGCGGACCGAGGTGCAGCGTCTGGGACGCGCCCAGCGCGCGCAGCGGGTGCTCGGCCGGCACCTCCTCGGCGCGGAACGCGGCGATGACGGCCAGATGGCGCGGCGCGTGCGCGGGCTCGGCAAACAGCTCGCCGAGCAAGCGGACGGTCAGCGCGTCCGACCACTGGCAGTCGTCGAGGATGATCAGCACCGGCTGCTGCGCGGTCGCGATCGCTGACAACAGCCGGCGCAGACCCGCCAGGCTGCGCAGCTCGCCGAACTGCTCCGGCCCGGCGTCGGCCGCCGCGGGCTCGAGCAGCGCGGCCATGGCGGGTAATGCCCGCACGATGGCCGGCGCTTCCTCGACGAGTTCGGCGGCAAGCGCGGCTCGCCGCGGCTCGTCGCCGTGCAGCGCCGCGACCAACCCGTCCGCGACGCCGTGCAGCAGCGTGAACGGCCGCTGCCCGCCGAGTGCGATGCCCTGCCCGTGCAGCACGCTCACGCCGGCCTCGACAGCGCGCCGCGCGACCTCGTTGAGCAACCGGCTCTTGCCGCCGCCCGAGTCGGCGTCGAGCAGCACCAGGCCCGAGTGCTCGCCGGACCGCGTGGTCGCGACGGCGGTGAGCGAGGCGAGCTCGGCGTCCCGGCCGACGAAGGCCGGGTCGGCCAGGGTGAGCCGACGGTCGTGGCGGCCGATCACGATCGGCGGATCCTGGTCGCCGCGCGTGATGGCCGCGCTGATCAGCGCGAGATCGGCCGCGACCGCGGCCGCGGACTGGTAACGCTCGGCCGGGTCCTTGCGCAGCAGCCGCTGGACGACTGCGGCCAGCGCGCCCGGCACGTTCTCGGCCGCCGCCCTGGGGTCGGGGACGGGTGCGCTGAGGTGCTGGCGCAGCAGGTCCCCGACGCTCGCGCCGTCGAAGGGCGGACGACCGGTGAGGCACTCGAACAGGACGACGCCGAACGCGTACAGGTCGGAGCGTTCGTCGGCCGGCGTGGGCAGCAGGCCCGCCGCCTCGGGCGACAGGTAGCGCACCGTGCCGACGAGGTCGTCACGGATCGACTCGTCCAGCCACGGGCTGCGCGCGAAGCCGAAGTCGATGAGCGTGACCGAGGTGTAGGTGCCGTTCGGCTCGAGGCCGTCGACGACGATGTTCGCGGGCTTGACGTCGCGGTGGTAGATGCCGGCCGCGTGCGCCAGATCGAGCGCGGCGGCGACCGCGGCGCCGACGCCGAGCGTCGCCCGCACGGAGAGCGGGCCGTCGGCCATCGCCTCCTCGAGGCTGACGCCGGGCGCGTACTGCTGGACGAGGTAGAGATGGGTGTCGGTCTGCCCGGCGTCGTGCAGCGCGCACAGCCCGACTCCGGCCAGCTCGCGCAGTACCCGCGTCTCGTGGTGGAAGCGCGCGTGCGCCGCGTCCGGCAGCGCGGCGGACTCGAACGTCTTGAGCACGACCTGGTGCGCGGTCGTCGCGTCGACGGCGAGGTGCGTCGAGACGCCGTTGCCCTGCTTGAGCGTCTTGACGATGTCGTAGCGCCCGGCAAAGCGCGGCACCAGTCGACCGGTGCGAACCGGCGTCCCGCGGGCCGCGCTTTCCGCCTGCGCGTCAGTGAGTCGCATGTGGATCCGTGGCTCGTCGTGGGCCCTGTCGGTATGCCCCGGCGCAAACCGACTGGGTTGAGGTCCGCGGCGCGGACGACACGGTCCCCACCGGCCGTCCGGGCTCCCCGCGCGACTCAAGTAAAGACCGTGTGTGATCAGTACGACCAGGGACTTTGGGCCTTCCCTTGACCCCGTTTTTACGTCCCGCCGGCCTCGGACACGCGGCGGCGGCGTTACCCGCAGACACATTCACCTGTACCGGGTGAGCAGGATGGGGGAATGACCGATACGTCCCCCGCTCGCCAACTCGCGCAGACCCTCGTCGACGTCCTGCTCACCGCGAACCCGCTCGCCGGGTCCAACCTCGGGCTGCGCCAGTACGACGCGCTCGTCCCCGACCCGTCGGCAGCGGCCGCGGACCGGCTCGCCGACCGACTGAGCACGATCGCCTCACAGGCCGAAGCAGTCGACGTCGAGAACTTCGCCGACGAAGTCACCCGCGATGCGGTGCGATCGGTGTGCGAGCGCGAGCGGCGCGAGATCGAGCTGGCCCTGCCCGAGTTCACCGCAACCTCGATGCCGTTCTCCGGCCCGCCCGTCCTCTTCGCGATGCTGGCCCGCAGCGTGCTCGTCGACGCACAGGCCGCCGCCGACTACCTGGAGCGGGTGAACGGATCGGTCGGCTGGCTCGACGGCACCACCGAGCGGCTGCGCGAGGGCGCGGCACGCGGCCGCTACCCGGTGCGCTCGCTGCTCGACGACGCGGTCGCGTGGGCCGACAAGGCGCTCGGCGCACAGACCCTCGCGGCCGTCACGAGCCCGGCGCCGCCCGCGGGCTGGGACGGCGCGGCGGCGTGGAGCGAGGAGCTCGAGCGGGTGTCCCGCGACGCCGTCGCGCCCGCACTGGCCCGCTGGCGCGACCAGCTCGTCGAGTTGGCTGAGCGCGCCCGCGACGACGACGCGGCCGGGCTGCTCGCGGTGCCCGGCGGGGACGCCGACTACGCAAACGCCATCGCGATGCACACCACGCTCTCGCTGACGGCCGACGAGCTGCATCGCACCGGAATGGAGCAGATCGCCCGGCTCGAGGAGCAGGCGCGCGAGCTCGGCTCGAAGATCGGGTTGGCCGATCTCGATGCGGTGCGTCGCGCGTCGCGGGCGTCGTCGTCGGCCCGCACGCCCGAGGAGGCGCTCGACGCAGCGCGCGAGGCGGTGCGCCGCGCCGAGGCCCGGGCGCACGAGATCATGCCGCAGCCGCTGCCCGACCCGTGCGCGGTCACGCCGATGCCGGACACGGTCGGCGAGTCCGGCATGGCCCCGCACTACACGCGCCCGCGGGCGGACGGCAGCCGGCCGGGCACGTACTGGTTCAACACGATCCGCCAGGGCGCCGGCGCGGGGTGGGACCTCGAAGCCGTCGCGTTCCACGAGACCGTTCCCGGGCACCACTCGCAGCTGGCCCGCCAGCAGCGCCTGGCCGGCCTGCCGCTGCTTCAGCAGCTCTCCATCACCGTGCACTCGGAGGGGTGGGGGCTCTACTCCGAACGGCTCGCCGGGGAGTTCGGGCTGTACAGCAGCGTCGAGGCCGAGATCGGGTCGGTGTACGTCGAGATGCACCGCGCGGCCCGGCTGGTCGTCGACACCGGGCTGCACGCCATGGGCTGGTCGCGTCAGCGGGCGCGTGACTTCCTGGTGGAGCACGTGGCGCTCGCCGAGAGCTTCATGCTGGCCGAGATCGACCGCTACATCGCCTGGCCCGGGCAGGCGCTGGCCTACATGGTCGGGCAGCGCGAGATCCTGCGGATGCGCGAGCAGGCGCGGACGGCCCTGGGCGCGAGATTCGACCTGCCCGCGTTCAACGGCGCGCTGCTCGACCAGGGCAACGTGTCGATGCCCGTCCTCGCCCGCGTGGTCGACGCCTGGATCGCCGGCCAGCACTGATCGACACGCCCGCCGCTTGACTTTTCCTCGCTGGCCCCAATACTTAAGTGTGTGCTTAACCAATCGACCGAGGCGGACGTGGTCTTCCACGCACTGTCCGACCCGACCCGCCGGCTCATCGTGGAACGGCTGGGACAAGGTGCCGCTTCGGTCAGCGAGCTCGCCGCGCCGCTGCCGATGTCGCTGCCGGCGGTCGTGCAGCACCTGCAGGTGCTCGAGGCCAGCGGGCTCGTGGCGTCGGAGAAGGTCGGTCGGGTGCGTACCTGCCGGCTCGTCGTGAAACGGCTGGACACCGTTCAGGACTGGATCGACGAGCGCCGCCGCACCTGGGAGCGCCGCCTCGACCGGTTGGGCGACTTCCTCGACGAACAAGCCCGCAACGACCGGACCAACCCCACCAACCACACCACCGAGGAGCAGTCATGAGTTCTGTCGTGCACGACTCGTTCTCGATCGAGCGCACCTACCCGCACCCGCCGGAGAAGGTCTTCGCGGCCTGGGCCACCATCGACGCGAAGCGGCAGTGGTTCGGCAACGAGGAGGGCATCGAACCGGTCGGTGCGCAGACGCTCGACTTCCGCGTCGGCGGCCGCGAGCACTTCACCGCCAAGGCCGAGGGCAAGGTCTTCGACTTCGACGCGACCTACTGCGACATCGTCGAGAACGAACGGATCGTCTGGACCTACGACATGCTCATGGACGGGCAGCGCATCTCCGTCTCGCTGGCCACCATCCAGCTGACCGGCGTACCCGGCGGCACCGAGTTGATGATGACCGAGCAGGGCGCGTTCCTGGACGGGCTCGACACCAACGACCAGCGCCGCGAGGGCACCGAGCAGTTCCTCGGCAACCTGGCGACCTTCCTCGCCAGCTGAAACTTCTTCGCGGCGCCTGTCGAAAACGCCTACCCAGCTTCGACGCATAGGTGAAAGCCGCCCATCAGACCGACAGGAGCCCGAAATGACTAGCGACCGCCGCAGGTTTGCGGCCCTCATCGTCCTCTGCACGGGAATGCTGATGATCGTCCTCGACATCACCATCGTGAACGTCGCGCTTCCCGCGATCAGGGACGACCTCGGCTTCTCCGAGGCCAGCCTCGCCTGGGTCGTGAACGCGTACATGATCGCCTTCGGCGGCTTGTTGCTGCTGGCCGGACGGCTCGGCGACCTGCTCGGCCGGCGCCGCATCTTCGTCACCGGCCTCGGCGTCTTCACCGCCGCGTCCGCGGCGTGCGGGCTCGCGCAGAACGAGGCCTGGCTCGTCGCCGCCCGGTTCGTCCAGGGCGTCGGCGGCGCACTGACCTCGGCCGTCATCCTCGGCATGATCGTCACGATGTTCCCCGAGCCGCGCGAGCAGGCGCGGGCGATCGGCGCCTACGCGTTCGTGGCCTCGGCCGGCGGAGCGGTCGGGCTGCTGGCGGGTGGCTCGCTGACCCAGGCGATCAGCTGGCACTGGATCTTCTTCGTGAACATCCCGATCGGCATCGCCACCGCGGTGTGCGCGCTGCGGCTGCTCGACGGCGAACGCGGCATCGGCTGGGAGTCCGGCACCGACGTGCTCGGCGCGCTCACCGTCACCGCATCCCTGATGCTCGGTGTCTACACGATCGTCGGCCAGGCCGCGGTACACGGCTGGACGGCGCCGGCCACCCTCTGGCTGGGGGCGGCCTCGGTGGCACTGCTCGCGCTGTTCGTGGTGCGCGAGTTGGTCGCCGAGAACCCGCTGGTGCCGATGGGCATCTTCCGTAGCCGCAACGTGCTGGGCGCCAACCTGATCCAGGTCGCGGGCGGGGCCGGGATGTTCGGCACGTTCTTCCTGGGCTCGCTCTACCTGAAGGGCGTGCTGGGCTACTCGGCCATCGAGATCGGACTGGCGTTCCTGCCCACGACGGTGTTCATGGCCGCGATGTCGATCCGCTTCACCGAGCCGCTGGTCTCGCGCTACGGCGCCCGTCCGGTGATGATCGCCGGTCTGCTGCTCATCGCGGCCGGGCTGGCCGAGTTCGCCTTCGCCCCGGTGCACGCGAACTACTGGGCGCACGTGCTGCCGGTCGTCACGTTGCTGGGTGTCGGTGCCGGCCTGACCTTCCCGGCCCTGATGACGCTGGCGATGTCCGGCGTGCGTCCGGAGGAGGCCGGGCTCGCCTCCGGGCTGGTCAACACGACCGGGCAGGTCGGCTGCGCGCTCGGGCTGGCCGTGCTGGCCGCGTTGTCCACCTCGCGGACGAACACCCTGACCGCGCACGGCGACTCGGTGAAGGCGGCGCTGACCGGCGGCTACCACCTGGCGTTCTGGGTGGCGGCGGCGGTCGTGGCGGTCGCGGTCGTGATCGCCCGCACCGTGCTCAAGCCGGCTGCGGTGCCCGCGACGGGCGAGCCGGTGCCCGAGCAGCCCCCGGTCGAGACGGCACCGGTCCTCGAGTACGCCTGAGGTCCATGCGATCGGTGCGGACGCGGCGGGATCACCACGGACAGGTGACCCGCCGCGTTCGCGCGTGACTCACTTCTCCGCGGCAGCCACCTTCGCCGCGATCGCGCGACACATCGCCTCGAGCTGGGCGAGCTGTTCGGGCGTGAGCGCGTCGATGAGGTAGCCGCGAACCGCGCTGACGTGCCCCGGCGCCGCGGCGGCGAGCACCGCGAAGCCGGTGTCTGTCAGCCGGGCGAGCTGGCCTCGGCGATCGGTGGGGCAGTCCTCGCGCTTGACCCAGCCGCGTTCCTCGAGGCGCGCCACCGCATGCGAGAGGCGGCTGCGCGACGACCGGGTCGAATCGGCGAGCTCGCTCATCCGCAGCGCCCGTCCGTTCGCCTCCGAGAGCCGGACCAGGATCTCGTAGTACGCGTGCGGCATGTCCGCGTCGCGCTGCAGCTGACGGTCGAGAGCGTCGAAGAGAACCTTGGACGACTCGATGTAGCTGCGCCACGCGCGTTGCTGCTCGGTGCTGAGCCACCGCGTCTCCGCCATTCGGGAAGGCTACATGGTTGAACGTTCAACTGATTGCGAGTATCATGGCGACATGGCGATCCATCGGCTCAACCACGCGGTGCTGTTCGTGCGCGACGTCGCGCGCAGCGTCGCGTTCTACCGCGACGTACTCGATTTCAGCATCGTGACGGAAATGGCAGCGGGCACCACGAAGGCGGCCTTCCTGCGCGCCGCGGACTCGACCAACGACCACGACCTCGGCCTGTTCGAGCTCGGCGCAGCCGCCGGGCCGTCCGGAGCGGGGCACACCACCGTCGGGCTCTACCACCTGGCCTGGGAGGTCGACACGCTGCGCGACCTCGCCGCGCTGCGGGACCGGCTCGCGGCGGCGGGCGCGCTGGTCGGCGCGACCGACCACCAGACCACGAAGTCGCTCTACGGGAAGGACCCGGACGGCCTCGAGTTCGAGATCGTCTGGTTGATCCCGGCCGACCTGCTCGTCGAGGCCGACGTCACCGGCCGCAACCAACTCCTGCCCCTCGACCTGGAACGCGAGATCGAACGCTTCGGCGCGGACACGCCGGGCGGCATCGGTGTCAGCCGGATTGCGGCTTCCTGAAGCGCATCGAGCGGCGTTTAGCGGGGACTAAACACCGGGTACGTCCAGGTCGAACCCCACGAGGGTGAACCCAGGAGGTACGCACCATGCTCGGTCTGATCATCGTTCTGCTGGTCGTCGGCCTGATCGCCGGCGCGCTTGCCCGGCTGCTCGTCCCCGGCCGCGACCCCATCGGCATCGGCGGCACGATCCTCATCGGCGTCGTCGGGTCGTTCGTCGGCGGGTTCCTCGGCTACGTGCTGTTCCACCACGACAAGGGCGAGGGCGCGCTGCAACCGTCCGGCATTCTCGGGTCCATCATCGGCGCCGTGATCGTGCTGCTCATCTACCGCTCGATGTCCGGACGCGGGCACCGCTTCGGCCGCACGTGGTGACTCGGCGGCCTTAACTAGAATCGGGGCGATCCCGTCCGTGACGTGAAGGTTGCCCCATGCCGGAAACTCCCGCCCGCGCGCTGCTGCTCGAACAGATCCACCCGGCGGCTGAGGAGATCCTGCGCTCGGCCGGGTTCCAGGTCGAAGTCATCCCTCGCGCGCTGGACGAGGACGAACTCGTCCAGCGCGTCGAGGGGGTCTCGCTGCTCGGCATCCGGTCCAAGACCCAGGTGACGCCGCGCGTGCTCGATGCGGGGCGCAACCTCATCTCGGTCGGCGCGTTCTGCATCGGCACGAACCAGGTCGACCTCGCCGCGGCTTCGGATCGCGGTGTCGCGGTCTTCAACGCGCCGTTCTCGAACACGCGCTCGGTGGTCGAGCTGGCCATCTCCGAGATCATCGCGATGACGCGACGGCTCACCGAGAAGAACCACCTGATGCACAACGGCATCTGGGACAAGTCCGCCGACGGCGCGCACGAGGTGCGCGGCCGCACGCTGGGCATCGTCGGCTACGGCAACATCGGCGCGCAGTTGTCCGTGCTCGCCGAGAATCTCGGCATGAAGGTGCTGTTCTACGACACCGCCGACAAGCTGGCGCTGGGCAACGCGCGCCGGTGCCAGACGCTCAAGGAACTGCTCGCCGAGGCCGACGTCGTGACCCTGCACGTCGACGGCCGGGCGGCGAACGAGAACTTCTTCGGTGCGGACGACTTCGCCACGATGCGGCGCGGCTCGCTGTTCCTCAACCTCTCCCGCGGTTTCGTCGTCGACTACGCGGCGCTGCGCACCCAGATCGAGTCCGGACACATCTCCGGCGCGTCCGTCGACGTGTTCCCGGTCGAGCCGGCTGGGCGTGGGGACGAGTTCGTCTCCGAACTGCGCGGACTGCCCAACGTCATCCTGACCCCGCACATCGGTGGCTCGACCGAAGAGGCGCAAGAGGACATCGGTCGTTACGTCGCCGGCAAGTTCCGCGACTTCGTCCGCGACGGTTCGACCTCGATGAGCGTCAACCTGCCCGGGCTGATCCTGCCGCGGCCGCAGAACACGCTGCGCATGGTGCACCTGCACCGCAACGTGCCCGGCGTGCTCGCCCGGGTGAACGGGCTGCTCGCCGAGGGCGGGGTGAATGTCGAGGCGCAGTTACTCGGCACCCGCGGTGACTTCGGTTACGTCGTGACCGACAGCGCGAGCGGAACCACCCAGTCCATCGTCGACGCGATCCGCGCCCTGCCCGAGACGATCCGGCTGCGCATCATCTTCTGAGCTCGCCCCAAATCTGCCGCACTCGCGCTGTGACGCGCATCGTGCTGGGCTTGTTCGTCGTTACTGGTGGGTAATATGGTTCTTGTTACCAGCGAGTAACCAACTGGCGGACGACGTAGGAGTTCCCGGCGATGAGCCACTTCAAGAGCAATGTGCGCGATATCGAGTTCAACCTCTTCGAGGTCTTCGGCACCGACCAGGTCCTGGCCGCGGCGCCGTTCGAGGACCTCGACGAAGAGACCGCGCGCGGCATGATCGCTGAGGTCGCCAAGCTCGCCGAGGGCCCGCTGGCCGCGTCGTTCGCCGACGCCGACCGCAACCCTCCGGTGTTCGACCCGGACACCCACACGGTCACGATTCCGGAGTCGTTCAAGAAGTCGTACAAGGCACTCGAGGCCAGCGAGTGGTGGCGGGTCGAGACCCTGCCCGAGCTCGGCGGCCAGCTCGTCCCGCGCACCCTGGTCTGGGCGATCGGCGAGCAGATCCTCGGCGCCAACCCGGCCCTGCACATGTACAAGGCCGGCGCGCCGTTCGCCGGCATCCTCTACGCCAACGGCAACGAGACGCAGAAGAAGATCGCCCAGATGATGGTCGACCGCGGCTGGGGCGCGACCATGGTGCTCACCGAGCCGGACGCGGGCTCCGACGTCGGCGCCGGCCGCACCAAGGCCGTGCAGCAGGACGACGGCTCGTGGCACATCGAGGGCGTCAAGCGCTTCATCACCTCGGCCGTCAACGACATGGTCGAGAACGTCGTCCACCTCGTGCTCGCCCGCCCCGAGGGCGCCGGCCCGGGCACCAAGGGGCTGTCCCTGTTCGTCGTCCCGGAGTGGCACTTCGACGTCGAGACCGGTGAGCTCGGCGAACACAACGGCGCGTTCGTCACCAACGTCGAGCACAAGATGGGTCTCAAGGCCTCGACAACGTGCGAGCTCCGCTTCGGCGAGATCGACGGCA
>JAICKR010000128.1 GCA_025927835.1 Jatrophihabitans sp.
AAGTTCGGCGCGGCGCCGCGCCGAACTTGACCTTGTCCAGCTTGGTGACGCCGTCGACGAGGTGCGCCACCTCGGTGCCGAACTCCTTGGTGATGTCCTCGAGCGTCAGCCCGGTGTCCTCGACCGTGTCGTGCAGCAGAGCCGCGACGAGTGTCGTGGTGTCCATGCCGAGCTCGGCCAGGATCGTGGCGACCGCGAGCGGGTGCGTGATGTACGGGTCGCCGCTCTTGCGCAGCTGGCCGCGGTGGCAGAGCTCGGCGCGGTCGTAGCCGCGCTGCAGCAGCCGGGCGTCGACCTTCGGGTGCGCCCGCCGGTGGATCGCGAGCAGCGGCTCGAGCACCGGCGCGACCGGCGACTGGCGGCGGGTGGAGGTGACGGTGACGACCCGGCGGGCCAGCCGGTCGCGTACCCGCCGGCGATGGTGCGCGCTCTCCGCGTCCTCGACGAGCTCGGGGACGTCCGGCAGCTCGGGATCGGTCGGCTGGACCGATCCCGTGAGCTGGGGCGGCGACTGGGCTATGCGTCCAGTCTACGGGCCGATCAGAGGGTGAGCAGCGCGCCGAACTCGGGCAGCCCGGCCAGTGCCGTGCGCCCGTTCAGGAAGCCGAGTTCGACGATGACCGCCATCGCGGCGACCGTCGCGCCCGCGTCGGCAAGCAGCTCCGCTGCGGCCCGCAGGGTGCCACCGGTGGCCAGGACGTCGTCGACGAGCAGCACCCGCCGGCCCGTCAACATGCCGTCCGGAACCTCGATCTCGGCGCTGCCGTACTCGAGGTCGTAGGCACGGCGCAGCGTCGGCGGCGGCAGCTTGCCGGCCTTGCGCACCGGCACCAGACCGCAGCCGAGCCGGCAGGCCAGCGCACCGGCGATCAGGAACCCGCGCGCCTCGATGCCTGCCACCACGTCCACGCCCTCGGGCGCGGCCGCGGCAAGCGCCGCGACGACCGCCTCGAACGCGGCGGCATCGGCGAGCAGCGGCGAGATGTCCTTGAACCCGATACCCGGCTTCGGGAAGTCGGGAACGTCGCGCAGCAGCGCCGCGATGCGGGCGGGGAGCTCGTCGCTCAACGGCCTGCCCTCGCTGCGCTCGGTTCGGCCGCCAAAGGGCTACGCATGCTCATGATTCGCTCCGCAAGCGTCGCTCACTTGCGCTTGCGGCGCTCGGGACGCGCGCCGACCCGCGGCGCCGGGGCCGGGCCGCCGGTGCGGCGCGTCGGGGTGGCGGCCACGCCGGTGAGTTCGGCGTCGGCCGCGCGCTTGGCCTCGCTCGACCGCTTCGCCGCGACGCGCTTGGTGAGCTGCTTGTACTCCGGTGCCCGCTCGGTGAGGTCGACGACGATCGGCGTCGCGAGGAACAGCGACGAGTACGCGCCGGACGCGAGACCGACGAACAGGATGAGCGCGAGGTCCTTGATCGTCCCCACGCCGAGCAGCCCGGCGCCGATGAACAGCAACCCGCCGACCGGCAGCAGCGCGATGAGCGACGTGTTGATCGAGCGCATCAGCGTCTGGTTGACCGCGAGGTTCGCCGCCTCGGAGAACGTCGTGCGCGACCCGGCGAGGATGTCCTTCGCGTTCTCCGCGACCTTGTCGTAGACCACGACCGTGTCGTAGAGCGAGAAACCGAGGATCGTCAGCAGTCCCACGATCGTGGACGGGGTGAGCTCGAAGCCGACCAGCGAGTAGATGCCGGCCGCGATCAGCAGGTCGTGCAGCAGCGCGAGCATGCCGCCGACCGCCATGCGCCACTGGAAGCGCAGCGAGATGTAGATCGAGACCGCGATCAGGAAGATGATCAGGCCCTCGAGCGCCTTGACCGTCGTGTCATGACCCCAGCGGGAGCTGAACGTCTTCGGCGAGATCGAGCTGGCCTTGACGTGCAGCGCCTTCGCGACCGAGTTCACGACGTCGTCCTGCTGGCCCGGGTCGAGCGCCTGGGTGTTGACCACGATCTGCCGGTTGCCGCCCGAGCCGACGATCTGCGGCGCCTCGGCGGGTGGTGCGCCGGCGTTGGTGAACGCGGTGTTCGCCTCGTCGGAGCTGATCGACGTGCCCGCGGCCGGGATCTGGAATGTCGACCCGCCCTTGAACTCGACGCCCTCGTTGAAGCCGCGGACGGCGAAGCTCACGACGCAGATCAGGATCATCACGCCGGACGCGAGGTACCACCACTTGCGTCCGCCGATGAAGTTGATACGCGTCTCGCCGCGGTAGAGGCGGTTCACGAACGAGCTCATGCCTGCCCCTTCCCGTCGTCCTTCTGTTCGCGCATCCGGGCCCGCCGGGCGGCGGCCCGCTCGGCGGCGGAGCCGGCCTGCGGGGCGGTGTGCCGGCGCTGGCGCGGTTCGTCGCCCAGCTCCTCGGTGCCGTCGTCCGCGTCGTCGGCGGGCTCGGCTCCCGCGTCGGCTTCGTCCTCGTCGTGCACCGCCACCGCGCTCGGCGCGGCGGCCCCGGTCGCGGGTCCTGTGCTGCCGGCGCGGCGCGGGCGACGGGCAGGCGCCGGTTCGTCGTCGGTGATCGCGATGCCGCCGACGCGCACGGAGCTCAGCCCGGTGAACCGCCTGCTGCCGAACGCCCGGAACCGCGCCAGCCAGGACACCATCGGGTGGGTGAACAGGAACACCACGACGAGGTCGAGGATCGTCGACATGCCGAGGGTGAACGCGAAGCCCTTCACGTCCGCGGACGCGAAGTAGTACAGGATCGCGGCGGCGAGGAACGAGACCGTGTCCGCGGAGAGGATCGTGCGCCGCGCGCGCACCCAGGCGCGCGGAATGGCGACGCGCACACTTCTCCCCTCGTGCACCTCGTCCTTTATTCGTTCGAAGAACACGACGAACGAGTCGGCGGTGATACCGAGGGCGACGATGAAGCCGGCGATGCCGGCGAGATCGAGGGTGAACCCGATCTGCTTGCTCAGGATGACGAGCATCGCGTAGGTGAGCAGCGCGGAGACGATCAGCGAGGCGATGGTCACCAGGCCGAGGCCGCGGTAGTACAGCAGCGAGTAGACGATCACCAGCGCGAGGCCGATGCCGCCGGCGAGGAACGCGGCGTGCAACTGCTTCTTGCCGAGCGTCGCGGAGACCTTCTCGTTCTGCTCGGCGCGGAAGCTCAGCGGCAGCTTGCCGTAGTTGAGCTCGCGCGCGAGGTCGTTCGCCGACGTCTGCGTGAACGAGCCGCTGATCTGGGTGTTGACGTCGAGCACGCCCTGGGTGACCGGCGCGGAGAGCACCTTTCCGTCGAGGGTGAACGCGACGAAGTCCGAGCACGGCAGTGCGGCCGTCGGCCCGCACGGCGGGGTGGTCGACGTCTGCACCGGCAGGCCCGGGTTCGTGGACGTGTGGTACTTGCTCGTCCACGCGTGCCACGCGTCAGCACCGCTGTTCCCGAGCTTCAGCGCGACCGTCCACTCCGTGGTGCCGCCCTGGCCGCTGAAGTCCGGCGCGATCGCCGAGGCCGAACTGATGTTGCGGCCGTGCACGATGATGTGGCCGAGCAGGTAGACGATCGAGCCCGTCGAGTCGCAGGCGATGTAGTAGCGGTTGGGCCGGTCGGGCTCGGTCTGGGAGGCACTGCAGTCGTACGCGCGCATCGCCGAGGCGAGCTCGCCCTGCTGGGTGGCGGTCAGCGACTTCCAGTCCCGGCACAGGTTGTCCGCGATCCCGGGCGAGGGGCAGGTCTCCGCGTTGGGGAGTTTGCCCTTCAGCGTCTTGTCGACCTTGAGGATCGCGGCGATCGGGTCCTTGAGGCACTTGGGCGGCGCGGTGCTGCTCGTCGCGGTACTGGTCGGCGTGGCGCTGCCGGTGCCGGTGGCGGTACCGCTGCCGGTTGCCTTGGGGGTCGACTTGGCCGTCCCGCTCGGCGTGCTCTTCGGGGTCGTGCTCGGTGCGGTGAGCCGGCGCTGCGCCGCCGCGTGCGGCGAGTCGGAACTCGCCGGCGACGAGGACGAGCGCGGGGTGCTCGTGGCGCTACCGGTCGCGCTGCCGGACGGCGTCGGCGAGGACGAGGGGGCCGGCAGGTTGCTGCAGCCGACCTGCTGCGCGGGCGCGATCAGCGGCCGGAAGTTGAGCACTGCGGCGGCGCCGAGCTGCTTGACGTCGGTGCTCGTGCCGTTCGGGATCTCCACCACGAGCTGGTCGGTGCCCTGCACGACGACGGTCGCGCCGGTGACACCGGTGGTGTTGATGCGGTCCTCGAGGATCTGCCTGGCCTGCGTCATCTGCGAGGAGCTCGGTGGCGGCGAGTGGGCCGGCGCAATCGCGGTGAACACGACGCGCAGGCCGCCGACGAGGTCGATGCCGAGCTTGGGCTTGTGGCGCTCACCCGGGAAGACGATCAGGGAGTAGAGGACGACGAGCAGCCCGAACAGCACAAGGAAATAGCGCCCGACGCGCAGCGTTCCGGGGGGTGGTGCCACAGGCTGGATCTCCTCGACGTTCTCAGGGTGGGCGCGGGCCGCAGGACAGTATGACCGACGGCATTCTGCACAGGCTCAGCGCGCGTCGTCCTCACCCTCGGGTTCGGGCTCCTGGCGGTACTGCGGCGGAAGTGACGCTACATCGCGCAACGCCGCTAATGCCCACTTCACCTCGACTCCCGGCGCGATGGACATGACCACCGTCTCGTCCTCGTTGCGGGCGACCACCGTCCCGTAGAGGCCGGAGGTGGTCATCACCTCGCTGCCGACGCCGATCCGTTCGGAGCGCTCGACCTGCTGCACGGCCTGCCGGCGCCGGGCGCGCGCGGAGAAGACGAGCAGCCCGACCACGACGAGCATGAAGATCAGGAACGGGATCAGGCTTTTCACGGCGTCTGAGCCTACGCGTCGAGCAGTGTGGGCCCCTGTACAGCGGCCGGCGGGGCGAGGCCGAGGTGCTGCCAGGCCGCCGGGGTGGCCAGCCGGCCACGGGGGGTACGGGCCAGCAGCCCGGCCCGGACGAGGAACGGCTCGGCGACCTCCTCGACGGTCTCGACCTCCTCCCCGACCGCTACGGCGAGGGTGCCGACGCCGACCGGACCGCCGCCGAAGCGGCGCACCAGAGCATCGAGGACGGCGCGGTCGAGCCGGTCCAGGCCGAGTTCGTCGACGTCGTAGACGGCCAGTGCGGCGCGCGCGATCTGTACGGTGACGATGCCGTCGGCGCGCACCTCCGCGTAGTCGCGGACGCGGCGCAGCAGCCGGTTCGCGATACGCGGAGTGCCGCGGGAGCGGCCGGCGATCTCGACCGCGCCGTCATCGCGCAGGTCGACGGCGAGCAGGGTGGCGGAGCGGCGCAGCACCTGCTCGAGCTCGCCGCTGCCGTAGAAGTCCATGTGCCCGGTGAACCCGAACCGGTCGCGCAGCGGCCCGGTGAGCAACCCGGCGCGGGTGGTGGCACCGACCAGCGTGAACGGCGCGAGGTCGAGCGGGATCGCAGTGGCGCCCGGGCCCTTGCCGACGACGACGTCGACCCGGAAGTCCTCCATCGCCATGTAGAGCAGTTCTTCGGCGGGCCGGGCGATGCGGTGGATCTCGTCGATGAACAGCACCTCGCCGTCGACGAGGCTGGTGAGCAGCGCGGCCAGGTCGCCGGCCCGCTCGATCGCCGGGCCGCTGGTGACCCGGATCGGGGTGCCGAGCTCGGCCGCGATGATCATCGCGAGGCTGGTCTTGCCCAGACCGGGCGGGCCGGACAGCAGCACGTGGTCGGGCGGCCGGTTGCGCCGCAGCGCGCTCTCGAGCACGAGCTGGAGCTGCTCGCGCACCTTGGGCTGGCCGACGAATTCGGTGAGCCGCTTGGGCCGCAGGGATGCCTCGACCTCGCGCTCGTCGGGGTGGACGGCCGGGTCGACGAGGTCCTCAATCGGCTCGCTCATCGGCCTACCCTCGCTGGCGCTCGGTCCGGCCGCCAAAGGGCTCCGCATGCCCATTGATTCGCTGCGCAAGCGTCGCTCATCGTCCGGCCCGGCCGAGCAGCTGGATGCTCTTGCGCAGCAGGGACGAGACGTCCGGCGCGTCGCCGGCGTCCATGGCGACGACCTCGATGGCGTCCGCGGCCTCCTTGCCGGAGAAGCCGAGCCCGGCCAGCGCGTGGCTGAGCTGGTCGCGCCACGGCGCCACCGCCACCACGCCCGAACCGGGCACGACCGCCGGCTCGCCGCCGTCGATGGAGCCGATCCGGTCGCGCAGCTCGATGACGATGCGCTCGGCGCCCTTGCGGCCGATGCCGGGCACCTGGGTGAGCGAGGCGTAGTCGCTGGTGGCGATCGCGCGGCGCAGCTCGCGCGGCGAATGCACCGCGAGCATCGTCTGGGCGAGCTTCGGGCCGACGCCGTTCGCGTTCTGCAGCAGCTCGAACAGCGCCCGCTCGTCGTCGTCGGCGAAGCCGTAGAGCGTCAGCGAGTCCTCACGCACGACGAGGCTGGTGGCGAGCCGGACCGGCTCGCCGAACCGCAGCCGCGCGAGGGTGCCGGGCGAGCAGGACACCGCGAGCCCGACCCCGCCGACCTCGACCACCGCACCGTCCGGGCCGAGTGCCGCGACAGTGCCACGCACGGACGCGATCACCGCGTGCCTGCCTTGGCCAGGCCGGCCGCGATCCGCGACGCCGCACCGCCACGCCAGAGCTGGCAGATGGCGAGCGCGAGCGCGTCGGCCGCGTCGGCCGGGCTGGGCGCCTCGGCCAGCCGCAGGAGCCGGGTGACCATGGCACCGACCTGCGCCTTGCCGGCCGTGCCGGAGCCGGTGACCGCGGCCTTGACCTCGCTGGGCGTGTGCAGCGCGACCGGCAGCCCGGCCCGGGTCGCCGCGACGATCGCCAGCCCGGCGACCTGCGCGGTGCCCATGACGGTGCGCACGTTGTGCTGGCTGAACACCCGCTCGACGGCGACCACGTCCGGGGTGAGGCGGGTGATGGCCGCGGCGATGGCGTCGGCCTGGGCGACGAGCCGGTCGCCGATCGGGGCGTCGGCGGCGGTGTGCACCACCTCGACGTGGACGAGCTGCAGCGTGCGTCCCGGCGCGCCGTCGACCACACCGATCCCGCAGCGGGTCAGGCCCGGGTCGACTCCCAGCACGCGCACGGACTGGCCCTCCTGGAACGGTCGGCGTCGAACGGTCGTTCGATGGAGCCTACGGTCGGGACGGTGTCGCGCCGCGGGGCGACACGCGCTCTCCACTACCTTCGCAGGATGTCCGTCTACCCCATCGGCAGCCGGCGCGGCGCTGTCCGGCCGAGCCCGCTGTTCCTCACCGTCGTCGCCGTCGCGGCGATCGGGGCGGGCATCGCGTGGGTGCAGGACGACCGGGGCTCGCGCGGCGGGGACGTCGGCGTCTTCGTGTTCGTGCTCGGCGCCTGGGTCATGTCGGTGTGCCTGCACGAGTTCGCGCACGCCTATATCGCCTACCGGGCCGGAGACACCAGCGTCGAGGCGCGGGGCTACCTCACGCTCAACCCGTTCAAGTACACCCACCCGCTGCTGTCGATCATCCTGCCGCTGATCGCGATCGTCGGCGGCGGCTTCGCGCTGCCCGGCGGTGCGGTGTACCTGCACCCACACACGTTCCGCTCCAAGGCGCAGCGCAGCCTCGCCGCCGCAGCCGGGCCGCTCACCAACGTCGTGTTCGCGGTCGTGCTGATCCTGGTGGCGAAATCGCACTCGTCCGCGAGCAAGCTCGCGCTCGCGCAGGCCACCCTGGGCGGCCCGACCGATCACAGCCGCTTCTGGGGCGCCGTTGCGTTCCTGGGCCTGCTGCAACTCACCGCAGCGATCCTGAACCTTCTCCCCGTGCCGGGCCTGGACGGCTACGGCATCATCGAGCCCTACCTCGACCCGGAGACCGTGCGGGTAGGCGAGAAGGTCAAGCCGTGGGGCCTGCTCGGCGTCATCCTGCTGCTGTTCTACGTGACGCCGCTCAAGAACGCCTTCTTCGATCTCGTGAACGCGATCTACCGCGGCATCGGTGGCGACGATTTTCTGCCCAGCTTGGGTTACACCTTCTTCAAGTGGTGGACGAAGCACCCGCTCTGAGCGGCGCTACTCGGCGCCGACGGCCTCGAGGATCTCGTCGCTGACGTCGAAGTTGGCGTACACGTTCTGCACGTCGTCGAGGTCCTCGAGCGCGTCGATGAGGCGCAGCACCTTGCGTGCACCGTCCTCGTCCAGCGGCACCTGCACACTCGGCAGGAACGACATGTCGGCCGACTCGTAGTCGATGCCCGCGCCCTGCAGCGCGGTACGTACCGGCACGAGGTCGGTCGCCTCGCTGACGACCTCGAACGAGTCGCCGAGGTTGTTGACCTCTTCGGCGCCGGCATCGAGCACGGCCAGCAGCACGTCGTCCTCACCGAGGTCGGTGCTCGGCACGATGACGACGCCCTTCCGGTTGAACAGGTAGGACACCGAGCCCGGATCGGCCATCGAGCCGCCGTTTCGGGTCATCGCCGTCCGGACCTCCATCGCGGCCCGATTGCGGTTGTCGGTGAGGCACTCGATCAGGATCGCGACACCGCTCGGGCCGTAGCCCTCGTACATGATCGTCTGCCAGTCGGCGCCGCCGGCCTCTGCACCGGAGCCGCGCTTCACCGCGCGGTCGATGTTGTCGATCGGCACCGAACTCTTGCGCGCCTTCTGGATGGCGTCATACAGAGTCGGGTTGCCGTCTGGGTCGCCGCCGCCGGTCCGCGCGGCGACCTCGATGTTCTTGATCAACTTGGCGAACAGTTTGCCGCGCTTGGCGTCGATCACGGCCTTCTTGTGCTTGGTGGTTGCCCACTTCGAGTGGCCGCTCAATGTCCTGCCCGTCCTGTCGATCGGAATTCGTCGTCCGACCGTCCATCGTAGCCAGCGCGCCCCCGAGGCCCGTCCGCACGCCGCGGCGCTGACATCTGTCAGCCGTGGTGCCGGAGCGACGGCACTACGGCCCGGCGCCGACGGGACCTAGCGTCGGTGCATCCGATGATCATGAAAGGTGGCACGACGTGCAGCATTACTGGTGGATTCTCGTCCTGGTCGTCGTGACGGCCCGCCTCGGCTACGGCGCGCTGTCCCGGCGCAGCCGGCGCTGAGCGGACGGCTAACCGACCGCGCGGACCATCTCGACGAACAACTCGTGCAGGCGCAGGTCGCCGGTGAGTTCGGGGTGGAACGAGGTCGCGAGCAGGCTCTCCTGCCGGACGACCACCACGTGCTCGTCCGGCGTCCCCGGGTTCACCCGGCCGAGCGGTTGCGCCTTCGGACCGACGTCCTGCACCCAGGGCGCGCGGATGAACACGGCACGGACCGGCTCGCCGGGCAGTCCGTCGACGATCACGTCCTCCTCGAACGAATCGACCTGCCGGCCGAACGCGTTGCGCCGCACGGTGATGTCGATGCCGCCGAAGGTGTCCTCGAGCGGCGATCCGTCCGGATCGACGCGGTCGGCGAGCAGGATCATCCCGGCGCACGAGCCGTAGACCGGCAGCCCCTCGCCGATGCGCGCGCGGAGTGGCTCGAACAGCTCGAAGATCTTGGCGAGCTTGATCATCGTGGTCGACTCGCCGCCCGGGATCACCAGGCCGTCGACCTTGTCCAGCTCCCGGGCGCGCCGCACCGTGACGGGCTCGGCGCCGACCGCCTCGAGCGCGTGCAGGTGCTCACGCACGTCGCCCTGCAGGGCAAGCACCCCGACGGACAGCACCGGGGTTGCTACCAGCCGCGTTCGGCGAGGCGGTGGGGTTGCGGGATCTCGTCGACGTTGATGCCGACCATCGCCTCGCCGAGTCCGCGCGACACCTTGGCGATGACGTCGGGGTCGTCGTGGAACGTGGTGGCCTTGACGATGGCCTCGGCCCGGGCGGCCGGGTTGCCGGACGTGAAGATGCCGGACCCGACGAAGACGCCCTCGGCGCCGAGCTGCATCATCATCGCGGCGTCGGCCGG
>JAICKR010000163.1 GCA_025927835.1 Jatrophihabitans sp.
GATGTTGCCCGCGTTGCCGACCGGGATGCAATGCACGTCGGGGGCGCGCCCGAGCACGTCGCAGATCTCGAATGCCGCGGTCTTCTGGCCCTGCAGCCGGTAGGGGTTGACGGAGTTCACGAGTGCGACCGGGTAGTCGACGGCGAGCTTGCGCGCGAGCTCGAGGCAGTCGTCGAAGTTGCCGTCGACCTGCAGCAGCTTGGCTCCGTGCACGAGCGCCTGCGCCATCTTGCCGAGCGCGATCTTGCCCTGCGGCACCAGGACCGCGCAGGTCATCCCTGCGCGCACCGCGTAGGCCGCGGCGCTGGCCGAGGTGTTGCCCGTCGACGCGCAGATGACGGCCTTCGCGCCTTCCTCGGCAGCTTTGGAGATCGCCATCGTCATGCCGCGGTCCTTGAACGAACCGGTGGGGTTGGCGCCCTCGACCTTCAGGTAGACCTCGCAACCGGTGCGTTCGGACAGCACCCGCGCGGGCAGCAACGGGGTGTCGCCCTCGAGCAGCGTCACGACCGGCGTCGCGTCGGTGACCGGCAGGCGATCGCGATATGCGTCGATCAACCCGCTCCAGTGTCCGACCATCACTCCCCCGCCATGCCTTCCACGCGCAACACACCCGCAGCGCGGCGCACGAACGGCATCCCGGCGAGCTTTTGCACGGTCGCGCTCAGTGCGGAGTCGCTGGCCGAGTGGGTGACGAGCACGAGCGTCGCCGCATCACCGCGGCCCTCTTGGCGCACCGTCTGGATGCTCACGCCCTGCTCGGCGAAGCCGGCCGCGACCTGGGCGAGCACGCCGGGCTGGTCGTTGACGTCGAGCGCGACGTGGTAGCGGGTGCCGACCTCGCCCATCGGCTGGATGGGCAGTTCGGCGTAGGTGCTCTCCCGCGCCCCGCGGCTGCCGTTCACCCGGTTGCGTGCGACCGCGACGAGGTCGCCGAGCACCGCACTGGCGGTCGGCGCGCCTCCGGCGCCGCGGCCGTAGAACATGAGTGAGCCGGCCGCCTCGGCCTCGACGAACACGGCGTTGAACGCGTCGCCGACACCCGCGAGGGGATGCGAGCGCGGGATCATCGCGGGGTGGGTGCGCACCGAGACCCGCTCGGTGCCGTCGTCGCCGCGCACCCGCTCGCAGATCGCGAGCAGCTTCACCGTGCAGTCGATGGCGCGCGCGCTCGCGATGTCGGCCGCGGTGATCTCGCCGATGCCCTCGCGGTGCACATCGGAGAGCGTCACGCGGGTGTGGAACGCGAGACCGGCGAGGATCGCCGCCTTCGCGGCAGCGTCGTAGGCGTCGACGTCGGCGGTCGGGTCGGCTTCGGCGTAGCCGAGTGCGGTGGCCTCGGCGAGCGCCTCGTCGAAGCCGGCGCCCGTGGCGTCCATGCGCGAGAGGATGAAGTTCGTGGTGCCGTTGACGATCCCCATCACCCGGGTGATGCGGTCACCGGCGAGCGACTCGCGCAGCGGGCGCAGCAACGGGATGGCACCTGCGACCGCGGCCTCGTAGTAGAGGTCGACGCCCGCCTTCGCGGCGGCGTCGTGCAGCGTCGCACCGTCGTCGGCGAGCAGGGCCTTGTTCGCACTGACCACGCTCTTGCCGCTGTCCAGCGCGCTCAGCAGCAGTGACCGCGCCGGTTCGATGCCGCCGATCACCTCGACCACGATGTCGACGTCGTCACGCGCGACGAGCGCGGCGGCGTCGGTGGTCAGCAGGTGCTCGGGCACCTCGGGATGCCGCCCCGGGCGGCGCACCGCGATGCCGGCCAGTTCCAGCGGGGTGCCGATGCGCGCGGCGAGATCGGCGGCCTGCTCGTCGAGCAGCCGGACGACCTGCGAGCCGACCACTCCGCAGCCCAGCAAGGCGACCCGAATCATGTGGCGACTCCGGATCGCGCGACACCGGTGTCGAGGGCTAGCAGATCGTCCTCGGTCTCGCGCCGCACGATCACCTGCACGGCACCGTCACGCACCGCCACCACCGGAGGGCGGGGCACGAAGTTGTAGTTGCTCGCCATGCTGCGGCAGTACGCGCCGGTGGCGGCGACCGCGACGAGATCGCCGGCGCGCAGGTCGGCGGGCAGCCAGGTGTCGCGCACGACGACGTCGCCGCTCTCGCAGTGCTTGCCGACCACCCGGCTGAGCACCGGCTGCTCGCGCGATTCGCGGCCGGCGAGCACGCAGGTGTAGTCGGCGTCGTAGAGCGCGGTGCGGATGTTGTCGCTCATCCCGCCGTCTACCGACACGTAGCGGCGGGTGTGTCCACCGTCCAGCGTCACGTCCTTGACGGTGCCGACCTCGTAGACGGTGATCGCACTCGGCCCGACGATCGCGCGGCCCGGCTCGACGGACAGCCGCGGCACCCGCAGCCCGACGGCGGCGCACTCGACCTCGACGATGCCGCTCAACCGCTCCAGCGTCTGCTTGGGCGATTCCGGGTCGTCGCCTGCGACATACGCGATGCCGAGGCCGCCACCGAGGTTGATCTCGTCGATCTGCACGCCGTGCACGTCGCGGATCGTCGCGGCCAACCCGACCACGCGGTGCGCGGCGACCTCGAACCCGGACGTCTCGAAGATCTGCGAGCCGATGTGCGAGTGCAGCCCGGCCAACTCGAGCGACGGTGCGGCGAGCACCGCCTCGATCGCGCGCGCGGCGGAGCCGTCGCGCAGCGAGAAACCGAACTTCTGGTCCTCGTGCGCGGTGGCGATGAACTCGTGGGTGTGCGCCTCGACGCCGACGGTCACGCGCACCAGCACACGCTGCACGACGCCTGCAGCCGCGGCGATGCCCGCGAGCCGGGTGATCTCGTCGAACGAGTCGACGATGACGTGTCCGACACCGGCGCCGACCGCGCGGGTCAGCTCGGCGACCGACTTGTTGTTGCCGTGCATCGCGATGCGCGGCGCCGGGAACTGCGCGGCCAGCGCGACGGCGAGCTCGCCGCCGGTGCACACGTCGAGGCCCAGGCCCTCCTCGGCGATCCACCGCGCGACGCTCGTGCAGAGGAACGCCTTGCCGGCGTAGTAGACGTCGACGCGGGCGTTGCCCGCCGTGTAGGCGCGGGCGCGGGCACGCAGGTCGTCCTCGTCGAGGAACAACGCGGGCGTGCCGTGTGCCTGCACCAGTTCGGTGACCGCAACACCGCCCAGGTGCAGCACCCCGTCGACGCGCCGGGCCGAGGCCGGCCAGATGGCCGGATCGAGCGCGTTGGGGTCGCTCGGCGCGGTGGACGGTTGGGGTTCGGGCAGGACGTCACCGTGCCGCGGCCCCGCGGGGTGCGCGTTCCTGGACATGGGCTACATCCGCTCGGGGGCGTCGACGCCGAGAAGACCGAGCCCGTTGGCGAGCACGATGCGGGTGGCGTCGTTGAGCCACGCGCGCGTGCGGTTGACGTCGGTGATCTCGTCGTCGCCCTGCGGGATGATCCGGCACGCGTCGTACCAGCGGTGATAGCTGCCGGCGAGGTCCTCGAGGTAGCGCGCGACGCGGTGCGGCGCGCGCAGCTCGGCCGCGGTCGCCACGGCGCGCGGGAATTCGCTGAGGGCGGTGAGCAGTGCCGCCTCGAACGGGCTGGTCAGCAACTCGGGCACGAACACGTCGAGCCCGATGCCGAAGTCGGCTGCATTGCGCTTCGCGTTGCAGGTGCGCGCGTGCGCGTACTGCACGTAGAAGACCGGGTTGTCGTTCGAGCGCTTCGTGATCTCGGCGATGTCGAGCGTGAGCGGGGTGTCGGCCGACCAGCGCGCGAGCGAGTAGCGGGCCGCGTCGATGCCGACCAGATCGATGAGGTCGTCGAGGGTGACGATCGTCCCGGCACGCTTGGACAGCCGCACCTCCTGACCGTCGCGGACGAGCTTCACGAGCTGCCCGATGAGCACCTCGATGGTCTGTTCCGGGTCGTCGCCGGCGCAGGCGACGATGGCCTTGAGCCGGCCGACGTAGCCGTGATGGTCGGCGCCGAGCATGTAGATGCAGCGGTCGAAGCCACGGCCCCGCTTGTCGAGGTAGTAGGCGGCGTCCGCGGCGAAGTAGGTCTTCTCGCCGTTGCTACGCACCAGCACCCGGTCGCGGTCGTCGCCGAAGTCGGTGGTGCGCAGCCACACCGCACCATCGGCGTCGAACACGTGACCCTGTTCGCGCAGCCGGGCCAGCGCGGCGTCGACCGCGCCGCTCTCGTGCATCGAGCGCTCCGAGAAATAGACGTCGAACTCGACCCGGAACCGGCTCAGCGAGGCGCGCACCAGCTCGAGCATGAGCTGCTCACCGATGGTGGTGAAGACGCCGACCGCCTCGGCCGGCGGCAGGTCGAGCGCACCGGGCACTGCCTCGATGACCTGCTCGGCCACGTCCGCGACGTAGTCGCCGTGGTAACCGTTCTCCGGGACGGGCCGGCCCTGCGCGACCGCGTACAGCGAGGCGCCGAAGTTGGCCAGCTGCGACCCGAAGTCGTTGATGTAGTGCTCGGTCGTGACGTCCGCGCCCGCGGCTTCGAGCAGCCGGTGCAGGCTGTCGCCGAGCGCAGCCCAGCGGGTGTGGCCGAGGTGCACCGGGCCGGTCGGGTTGGCCGAGACGAACTCCAGGTTGATCCGGCGGCCGGTGAGTTCGCCGGAGCGGCCGTACCCGGCGCCGGCCTCGACGATGTCCTTGGCGAGCGCGCCGAGCGCGCCCGAGGCGAGCCGGATGTTGAGGAAGCCGGGGCCGGCGACGTCCACCTCGGCGATCCCGTCGGACTGCCGCAGCTGGGCTGCGACGGCCTCGGCGACCTCGCGCGCCGGTTTGCCGGCGGCCTTGGCCAGCCGGAGCGCGACATTGGTGGCGAAGTCGCCGTGGTCGGCGCTCTTGGGCCGCTCGACGACCACCTCGTCGGGGGTCGCGCCGGCGAACTCGCCCGCGTCGATGGCGTCGCGCACGGCGGCGCGCACCAGCGCGGACAGCTCGGCCGGGGTCACTGGACAATCGTAGTGGCCGCCGAGGCTCGGCTTTCCGGGCCTTGGGGGCACGCTGGCGGCGCACAGCGGCAACTTCAGGAACGCCGCCTAGACTCGTACGCCGGACAGTCCGACCAGCAACCATCGAACGCCCGAAGGCAGGCCCATGGCCCAGCGCAAGTCTCCCCCGGCAGGCAAGCCCGCCGCCAAGAAGGGCAGCACCCGCCCGGCCGGCAAGCCCACCGTCAACACCGCCGCCGCCCGAGCGGCCGCGGCGAAGTCGGCATCCGAGGCCGCAGCCGCCCGCAGGGCGGCGGCGCCGCGCAAGCCGGGCAAGTCGATCGTCAACCAGAAGCAGCGGCCGTGGGGGCTGATCATCGCCACGGTGGCGATCGTGCTGTTCGCCGGTGCGATCGTCGGCGTCGTGATCGCGACGCACAAGTCCGGCAGCGGCGCGGACAGCGTCAGCCAAGGCGGCCAGGCGGTCAACAAGAACGACCCGTACAAGCAGCCGGCGCTGGCCGCCGCGATGAAGATCAAGGGCGTCACGTACACGGTCGAGGGCAACCACAACCACGTCAACGGCACCATCAAGTACGACAAGTCACCGCCGGTCGGCGGAAACCACAGCCAGTACTGGGCGACCTGCACCGGCACGGTCTATGACCACCAGATCGCGAACGAGAACGCCGTGCACATGCTCGAGCACGGTGCCGTCTGGATCACCTACAACCCGGACAAGCTGTCCGGTTCCGCGCTCGACAAGCTGAAGACCTACGCGACCGGCGCCACTGACCAACGTCTCGCCATCTCGCCCTACAAGGGTCTGCGGACGCCGATCTCCTTGCAGGCCTGGGGTTACCAGTTGTTCGTGAACAGCCCGACCGATTCGCGGATCGCGGAGTTCATCTCGACACTGATGTACAACCCGAAGACGACGCCGGAGAACGCGAGCTGCGACGATCCGCAGTTCAACGCGGCCCAGAGCACCCTGGGACACCCACAGGACTGACATGACCAGCGACGTCGTCCACGAGGTGTCCACCGCCGCCGAGTCCGGCGCGGCGGAGCCGTCCCGGCTGCGGACGGTGCTGCTGGGCGTCATCGCGGTCGCGGTGCTGGCGATTGCGGTGAGCGGCGGGTACTTCTGGGGATCTCGTGGATCCACCGATGCGGCCAAACCGACCGCCGCGGACATCGGCTTCGCGCGCGATATGACGGCACACCATCAACAGGCGGTCACGATGGCCGCGTACGTCCGCGACAACTCGACCGACCCGGCCATCCGCACGCTGGCCTACGACATCGAGTCGTCGCAGACCCTGCAGATGGGCGAGATGACCGGCTGGCTCGACACATGGAATCTCACCCGCTACGACGCGCACCCGATGCAATGGATGGGAGCGCAGCACGCGTCGCATGTCGTGGACGGGCTGATGCCGGGCATGGCCACGCCGACCCAGATGGCACGGCTTCTCTCCCTGCACGGCAAGGCGCTGGACAAGTTCTTCCTGCAGCTGATGATCCACCACCACCAGGGCGGCCTGCCGATGGCGCAGTTCGCCGAGCAGCACGCCAGCGCGTCGTACGTGCGCACGCTCGCCGGGCATATCTGGGCCGCGCAGAGCAGCGAGGTCATCCAGATGGAGCAGATGCTGCGGCAGCGGGGCGGCAGTCCGCTCGCCCCGCCGCAGACATAGAACTCAGCCCAGCCGGGCGCCGGTCTCGGGGTTGAACACGTGCTCCTCCTCGGCCCGCACGCCCATCTTGATGACATCGCCGATGCGCGGCGTGAACCGCTCCTCGAAGCGCACCACGAGGTGCTGGTCGACCACCGGGTCGTCGCCGGGCAGCCGGGCGTGCACGTAGGAGTCGGCACCGAGTTCCTCGACGAGGTCCACGGTCAACGTGACCGCGTCGCCGGTCGGACCGGTGACGAACGCCTCCGGCCGCAGGCCGAGCGTGACCTCGGTCAGGTTGGCCGCGTTCACCGCGCTCATCACCTGCGGCACCAGCGGCACGACCATGTCACCGAACTGCGCACCACCCGCGACGACCTTCGCGCGGCGCAGGTTCATTGCGGGTGAGCCGATGAAGCCCGCGACGAACGCGTTGCCCGGCTTGTCGTAGAGGTTGCGCGGGGTGTCGCACTGCTGCAGCTTGCCGTCCTTCAGCACGGCCACTCGGTGCCCCATCGTCATCGCCTCGACCTGGTCGTGCGTGACGTACACGGTCGTGGTGCCGAGCCGGGCCTGCAGCGCCGCGACGTTCGCGCGCGTCTCGACGCGCAGCTTCGCGTCCAGGTTGGACAGCGGCTCGTCCATCAGGAACACCTTGGGCTCGCGCACGATCGCGCGGCCCATCGCGACGCGCTGGCGCTGACCACCGGAGAGC
>JAICKR010000223.1 GCA_025927835.1 Jatrophihabitans sp.
CGCAGCGCACTCGACGTCATCTCCGCGGTCGAGCCCGGCGTCGCCGGCGCCCTCCGGGCCGAGCTGGCCGATCAGCGCGGATCGCTGAAGCTGATCGCCAGCGAGAACTACGCCTCTCCGGCGGTCTTGTTGACGATGGGCACCTGGCTCTCCGACAAGTACGCCGAGGGCACCATCGGGCACCGGTTCTACGCGGGCTGCCAGAACATCGACACCGTCGAGCGCCTCGCCGCCGAGCACGCCACCGCGCTGTTCGGCGCGCCGCACGCCTACGTGCAACCGCACTCCGGCATCGACGCCAACCTGGTCGCGTTCTGGGCCATCCTCGCCTCGCGGATCGAGGCGCCGGCGCTCGAACGTGCCGGCGCCCGTCATGTCAACGATTTGAGCGAGGACGACTGGCAGCGGCTGCGCCGCGACTTGGGCGATCAGCGGGCGCTGGGCATGTCCCTGGATGCCGGCGGCCATCTCACCCACGGCTTCCGCCCGAACATCAGCGGCAAGATGTTCCACCAGGCGTCCTACGGAACCGATCCGCGCACTGGCCTGCTCGACTACGACGCGCTGCGCGCGCAGGCCCGTGAGTTCAGTCCGCTCGTCCTCATCGCCGGTTACTCCGCATATCCGAGGAAGATCAACTTCGCGACTATGCGGGAGATCGCGGACGAGGTCGGCGCCGTTCTTCTCGTGGACATGGCGCACTTCGCGGGACTCGTGGCCGGCAAGGTCTTCACCGGTGACTTCGACCCGGTGCCGCACGCGCACGTCGTCACGACGACCACCCACAAGTCGCTGCGCGGTCCGCGCGGCGGCATGGTGTTGTGCCAACCGGAGTTCGCCGACGCGGTCGACCGCGGCTGCCCGATGGTGCTCGGCGGCCCGCTGGGGCACGTGATGGCCGCCAAGGCGGTGGCGCTGGCCGAGGCGCGACAGGACTCGTTCCGTCGCTACGCGCGCGCGGTTGCGGACAACGCCGTGGTGCTTGCCGAGGGCCTGATGCGTCGGGGCGCCCGACTGGTGACGGACGGCTCCGACAACCACCTGGTCCTTCTCGACGTGTCGGGCTTCGGGCTGACCGGACGCCAGGCCGAGTCGGCGCTGCTCGACGCAGGGATCGTCACCAACCGCAACGCGATCCCGCAGGATCCCAACGGAGCCTGGTACACCTCCGGCATCCGGCTCGGCACCCCCGCGCTGACCTCACGCGGGTTCGGCAGCGACGACTTCGACCGGGTCGCCGAACTGATCGTCGACGTGCTGTCGGCGACCACGCCGTCGGCGGCGAGCTCAGGGGCCGCGTCGAAGGCGAAGTACGCACTCGCCGACGGGGTCTGCGAGAAGACACGCAGCGCCGCGGCCGAACTGCTCGACGCCCATCAGCTGTACCCGGGCCTGTCGCTCGAGTAGCGCGACCCCCGGGGCGGCCCCCGCCCCGAACTCTCGGTCGATGCCGGGAAACAGCCGCATCGACGCCTATGAGGAGGCAGCCATGCCCACGGCTCAGATCGGGGTGACGGGACTCGCGGTCATGGGCCGCAACCTCGCCCGCAACCTGGCCCGGCACGGCCACGTGGTGGCCGTGCACAACCGCAGCGCCGAACGCACCCGCGACCTGGTCGAGCGGCACGGCAGCGAAGGCACCTTCGTGCCGAGCGAGTCCATGTCCGACTTTGTGGCCTCGCTCGAGAGGCCCCGCGCGGTGATCGTCATGGTGAAGGCCGGCGCGCCCACCGACGCCGTGATCGACGAACTCGTGCCGCTGCTGGATGAGGGCGACATCATCGTCGACTGCGGCAACGCCCACTACGCCGATACCCGGCGCCGGGAGGCGGGGCTGCGCGAGCAGGGTCTGCACTTCGTCGGGTGCGGCGTCTCCGGCGGCGAGGAGGGCGCGCTCCTCGGACCGTCGATCATGCCCGGCGGCTCGCAACGCTCCTACGCCAAGCTCGGCCCGATCTTCGAGTCGATCGCCGCGGAGGTCGACGGCACCCCGTGCTGCGTGCACGTCGGTCCGGACGGAGCCGGCCACTTCGTCAAGATGGTGCACAACGGCATCGAGTACGCCGACATGCAGTTGATCGCGGAGGCGTACGACCTGCTGCGCGCCGGGCTGGGCGAGTCGCCCGGTGAGCTGGCCAAGATCTTCGCCGGGTGGAACGAAGGCGACCTCGACTCGTTCCTCATCGAGATCACCGCGCAGGTGCTCGCGCACACCGACGCGGCCACCGGCAAGGCGTTCGTCGACATCGTCCTCGACGAAGCCGAGCAGAAGGGCACCGGACGCTGGACGGTGCAGAGCGCGCTCGACCTCGGCATCCCCATCACCGGGATCGCCGAGGCGACGTTCGCGCGGTCGCTGTCGGGCCATGCCGACCAGCGCGCGGCGGCCCGTTCGACGTTCGGCTCCGAGCTGACGCCGCTGCGAATCGACGACCGCGACGGCTTCGTCGAGGACGTGCGCCGGGCGCTCTACGCGTCGAAGGTCGTCGCCTACGCGCAGGGTTTCGACCAGATCGCGGCGGGCAGCGCCGAGTACGGCTGGGATGTGGACCGCGCGGCCATGGCCACCATCTGGCGCGGCGGCTGCATCATCCGCGCCCGATTCCTCGACCGGATCCGCGAAGCGTATGCCGACGATCCGGCCCTGCCGTCGCTGCTGGTGACGCCCTACTTCGCCGACGCGGTGCGCAGCGCCGTCGACTCCTGGCGCCGGGTCGTGGCCGCGGCCGTGGCGTCCGGAATCCCGACCCCGGCGTTCTCGTCCTCGCTCGCCTACTACGACGGGCTGCGGCGCGACCGGCTGCCGGCGGCGCTGATCCAGGGGCTGCGCGACAACTTCGGCGCGCACACCTACCGCCGCGTCGACCGCGCGGGCAACTTCCACACCGAGTGGGCCGGCGAGCGGTCGGAGCAGCCGGCCTGACCGACCGGCGGCCGGAGCGCTCCGGCCCCGTCCTCCGCGGATCGCTGATACGTGAGAGGCCTATCGACCGTCCGCAGCATCACCGATACCGGGCCGGGCCGATGCGGGCCTCAGTGGTGCGAGACCTCCTCGCCGGTCGGCAGCTCGGCGTGCCCGCCGAACACCTGTCGCATCGCGGACAGCAGCTTGTCGGCGTACGCAGCCTCGCCGCGGCTCGAGAATCGCGCGAACAGCGACGCGGACAGCACGGGCACCGGCACGCCTTCGTCGATCGCGGCCTTGACGGTCCAGCGGCCCTCACCGGAGTCGGACACACGACCGGCCAGCCCGGACAGTTCCGGGTTCCTGGCCAGCGCTCCGGCGGTCAGGTCGAGCAGCCACGACGCCACCACCGAACCGCGTCGCCATACTTCGGACACCTTGGCGATGTCGAACGAGTACTGGTAGTACTGCGGCTGCTCGATCGGCGCGACCTCGGCGGAGTGCTCCTGCGAGGCCTTGCCGACGTCGGCGTGCGCGAGCACGTTCAAGCCTTCGGCGTAGGCCGCCATCATGCCGTACTCGATGCCGTTGTGGACCATCTTGACGAAGTGACCGGCGCCGCTGGGTCCGCAATGCAGGTAGCCCTGCTCCTCCGCGGCGGCCTCGCCCTTGCGGCCCTCCGTGCGCGGCGCGGCCTCGAGGCCCGGGGCGATCGAGGCGAACAGCGGCTCGCAGTGCGCGAAGGCGTCGTCGTCGCCGCCGATCATGAGGCAGTAGCCGCGCTCGAGTCCCCACACACCGCCGGACGTGCCGACGTCGAGGTACCTGATCCCC
>JAICKR010000058.1 GCA_025927835.1 Jatrophihabitans sp.
GCTGCGTGTTTCCTACGTCGTCTTCCCGCCTGAAATGGTTGCAATGTTGGCCGAAAATCAACCACCGCAGGCGGGAAGGCGCAGTCGGGTCCGCGGCCGGAATCTAGGAAAACGTGATCCGCCGATAGTCACGGTCACCGGGGCAATCCCGATGACGGCATCGGCTTTCATCTCGTAGTGATAGGCGTCAGCCTCGCTCTATGCGCGTACTTCATACGCCGCGGTCGGCGCGTTGCGATCGCCCGAGAGCGGCAGCCTGCGCCAACGCGAGCGACGGTTCACTGAGGCCGGCCGCCACCGGAGACTGCACAGATCGGCGGCGCGTACAGCCGGGCCTACCACCCAAATGGCGGCTGCTCGATGGTGATTGCAGGTTGTCAATTGGGTATCTCTGAGACGCGGTGGACAAGCAACGGCCCAGTGCAACGGTGCGTGTCTTTGAGCCGCGCGCAGAGAGGACCGCCCCCATGGCAGGTTTGCTGCGACCCTTTGCGATCTCATCATTTTTCGACCTGAAGGTTGATGCAGCCCGCGTCAGGCGGGCGACGTCATGACCGATGCGCACAAATACGCGAGCATCGCTCTCGTCGGCTCGGGGATCTCACTTGCGACCTTGGCCAGCGTGATCGCGGTGACCACTCGGGTCGTAATGCGGATGACGCGGCGCAACGCGGTTCCGGGTTCAGAGCAAGCCGCATGACAGCCGGGTCGTTCGGTCGTCGGCCGGCCGCCCACGATTTGGCTGCGCTACCACGTCGGGGCCGCCCGGCGGGGCCGTCCGATCCAAGGAGCGCCAGATGAGCACGGGCCGCGGCGGCGACACCGACGGCGGTGCCAGCCCCGATCACAGCGAGGGCGAACGTTCCAGATTCGCGGCCGGCGACGACGAGCGTGAGAACCGCGAGCAGATTGCCAGGACCGGCGAACCGCAGCGCGACGCGCTCGGCAACGGCGAAGGTGCAAGCTGATGGGCTCGGACCTCGACAGGTCGGATAGCGACGGGAACCACGAGGGCCCGAGCATCCGCGACCGATCGCAGGAGTCAGAGCCGACCGAGTCCGGGCACTCGACTGCGGACGATCAGGCCAGCCGAAATCAGGAGGACGAGTCGCCGAGCTGAGCGCGGACTTTCCGACCCCTTGAGCTCGTCAGACCCCGGTTCGCGGCCCAACCCGTAGTGCGGTGGATCCGTTCGTCGGCGTGGCGCTTGCGGCACGGCCGGCTCGGGCATGAACGCAGTCTGCGCGGGAGTTGGCCAGCACGCACCACGGACCGTCGTGGGATCTCTCGTCGGTCGCCAGTTGCTTGTTGCCGGCCAGCCGCGGTAGCAGGGTTGTTCGCGTGGGCATGTTGCGGAAATGGGAAGTGGGCGCGTGGACCTTCGGTCATTGCTGGCCGCGGTGGAGGAGGCATCTCCGGTAGATGTGGTCGATGCGCTCGGTGGGTCACTAGCGCGCGGTGTAGATGCGCGCCACGTTGCCTTGCTGATGCCGAATTTTTCTGGCGGCGCGTTGGTGCGCCTGTCACATGTCCCGGGGTTCCGACCAGAACAGGATGGTCTCAAGGAGCGGGTCGAGGCAGTGCCGCTGCCTGGCACGGCGCACGAGCGGGTCCTTCTCACCCAGACGAGCGAAGTGGTGAGACTCCGAGATGACTGGGTTGTCCTTGTCCCGGTCACCGAGCGTGGCGACGCGATCGGGATCCTCGAAGTGTCATTCGAGCGTGAGCCGGATACCGCCACGATGGCCCAACTAGCTGTGGCGGCACACCTGTGGGCTTATGCGCTGATCGCTGCGCGACGTCACACCGACTTGTTCGAGTGGGCTCAACGGGACGTGCCATTTTCGGTGTCGGCCGAGATTCAGCGCCGGCTGCTGCCGGCCGCGTACACCGCTGAAGCGGGACCGCTGACCGTTGCGGGCTGGTTGGAACCATCCCACGACGTCGGCGGAGATACGTTCGACTACAGCCTTGACCGCGACTACCTGTATCTCTCGATCACCGACGCGATGGGTCACGACACGGCGGCCGCTCTGCTGGCCAGCTTGACCGTAGGCACTCTTCGCAACCGTCGACGGGCATCGGCGACGCCGACAGAGCAGGCCGATGCGGCGAACGAAGCGGTAGGCACCAACACCGCCGCAGTGCAGTTCGTCACCGGGTTGCTCATCCGGGTCCGACTCGCCGACGGAACCGCAGAAGTGGTCAACGCAGGCCATCCCGCCCCGTTCCTCGTCCGGCGCGGCGCCATCGTCCCAGTCGATCTCACCATCCAGATTCCCCTTGGCCTCGCCACCGGCCCGTACTCGGCTGACACGCTCACTTTCGCTCCGGGAGACAGACTGCTGCTCGTCACTGACGGTTTCCTCGAAACCCTCGCGGAGCGCCTGGACATCGAGGAATTCCTCACCGCGAGCCTCGATCGACACCCCCGCCAGATCGTCCACGAACTCGCGAGCGAAGTACGCGAGATCACCGGCGGACAGTTACGTGACGACGCCACTTCTCTGTGCTTCGACTGGTACGGGCCTGGCGGCAAGCGCAACGCAACCGGCGGCGCCAGCAGAGCACGAACCACCGAAACAGCTGCGCTGTAGGCGCCAGGGAGGTGAGGCCGGCGACCGGGTATACGTCCGGTATGACGTTCCCGAACGAGCCTTCCACCACCGAACGTGTTACTCGCTCAAAGCCGGATCGCCACTTCGGAGCCGGGCTCATCGGTGGCGTGTTGCTTCTCATCCTGGCGCTGGTGTTCGTTTTCGAAAACGCCACGAAGGTCGATGTCCGAATCTTCGTGCCCGAAGTCCGCATGCCACTGCTGGTCGCGCTGCTGATCGCGGGCATCCTCGGCTCCCTAGCGACCATGCTGCTCCAGCTCCATCATCGACACCGTCGCAGGTGACAGCTCATGGCCAAAACTGTTGCGACCAGCGACTCTCATCTGGAGTACACGCGGTTTGATCTACGGCTGGCTGCAGCTGCTTGACTGGTCGTCGGCGGGCGGCCCAACTCAGCGCAGCGACCACATCGCCGGCCAGTCCTTCGGCCGCAGCAGCGCCTCGGTGCCACCGTCCACGACGACGACGCTGCCGACGAGCACCGGCGACTGCAACATCATGAGGATGACGGCGGCGATCTCGTCCGGTTCGATCGGGCGGCCGAGCGGCACCGGGAAGTCGCGGATCGCGTCGCCGAGCACCGGGTCTGCGCGCTGGCCCTGCGTCAGCGCGGTCTCGGTGAGCCCGGGAGCGATGACATTAAGGCGGATGCCGGCGCCGATCCATGCCGGCTGCGGCGCGTTGCTGCGTACGTACCAGGACACCGCCGCCTTCGTCGCCGGATAGGCGTGGAAGGACGGTTTGCCGTCGGCGAGCGTGACCGCGCGCGCCTCGTCGCCGGACAGGCATGCCTCGGCGAGCTCGACGTCCCACTGGGGCTGGATGGTCGCCGAGTTCGAGCCGAGGCAGACGACCGCCGAGTCGTCGGTGAGGACGGAACGCAGTCCTTCGAGCAAGGCCACGGTGCCGAAATAGTTGATCGACACGAGCGTGCCGCCCGGCGCGCTGGACGAGCCGCCGATGCCGGCCGCGGTGACCAGCCCGTCGAGGCGGCCGCCGGCGCGCTGCGTGATCGCGTCCACCGCCGCGCCGCGGCCGGCCGAGGTACCGAGATCGGCCGTGACGTCCGCGTCGCGCAGGTCGATGCCGATCACGTCGTGCCCGCTTGCCAGCAACCGCTGCGCCGTTGCCTTGCCGATGCCCGACGCCGAGCCGGTGAGCGCGTACGTTCCCATGATGCGTGAGGTTACTGACGTCTGGAGTCCTTCTCGGGCACCGACCTCACACGGATTGTCTGTTTGGTTCAGTACTCTCGATCCGCGCCATACGTCGCATTTGTCCGCCGCGCGAACAAGCCGCACGAAAGATGGAGAGGTCCCGCGTGACGGTCACGTCCCGAACGCACGTCGAGGCGTCCGGTACGGCCGCTGTCATGTCGGTCGAGACCGTCCGGTTCGACCGGGTGCGCGCGCACATACGCGCCGGCGGCGACATCGACCTGGCCACGGCCGCACCGCTGTGGGCGGTGCTCGACGGGCACCTGGCGGCCGGCCGCCGGTTCCTGCGTCTCGACCTCACCGACGTCACGTTCCTCGATGCCACCGGGCTGAGCGGCGTCACCCGGGTGCACCATGATGCGCTCGCGCGGCGCGGCACCCTCGTGCTGACCGGCGTCCACCTGCGCATTGCGAAGCTGTTGCGGCTCACCGGCCTCGACGAGGTGCTCTTCGTGGGCGGCGCGGCGACCGTCTAGGGGTTTGCCGTGGCCCGCCCGCACACCTAGCGTGACGGCAAACCCCTTCCACGGCAGGATTTGCGCATGACTGTGCCCCGGACACTGACGGCCGCGTTCCAGCAGACCGCCAACCGCAATCCGCACAACGTCGCGTTGCGCACGGCGGACGGCTCGCTGAGCATCACATGGCGGCAGTACGCCGAGCGCGTCGAGCGGCTGGCGACCGGGTTCGCCGCCCTCGGCGTCAAGCGCGGTGACACGGTCGCCCTGATGCTCACCAACCGGCCGGAGTTCCATCTGCTCGACACCGCCGCCCTGCACGCCGGCGCCACCCCGTTCTCGATCTACAACACGCTGGCCACCGAACAGATCGCGCACCTCTTCGGCAACGCGGGCAACCAGATCGTCGTGTGCGAGCAGCAGTTCCTCGATGCGATCCGCGCGGCGATGACGTCGAGCAAGACCTCGGTCAAACACATCATCTGCATCGACGCCGAGGCCGAGGGGACGATCTCGCTCGCCGACTTCGAGAACCGCGAGGCCAAGCGCTTCGACTTCGCGAAGTCCTGGCAGGCCGTCGAACCGCAGGACGTCGCCACCATCATCTACACGTCCGGCACCACGGGTCCGTCCAAGGGCGTCGAGCTGACGCACGCGAACCTGCTCGCCGAGTGCGACGCGACGACCCGCATCGTGCCGCCCACCGTGGCCGACTCGGTGATCTCCTACCTGCCCGACGCGCACATCGCGAACCGGTGGGGTTCGCACTACACGGGCATGGTCACCGGTCAGCAGGTCGTGACGCTCGCCGACCTCAAGCAGCTGATCACGGTGCTGCCCGCAGTGCGGCCGACGTTCTTCGGCGCCGTGCCGCAGATCTGGTACAAGGTCAAGGCCGGCATCGAAGCGCAGTTGGCTGCGGAGAAGTCGCCGGTGAAGAAGCGGCTCGGGCAGTGGGCGATCGACGTCGGCCGCAAGCGGGCGCGGCTGCGCTCGGACGGCAAGCCGGTGCCCGCGACGCTGCACGCGCAGCACGCGCTGGCCGACCGGTTGGTGTTGTCGAAGGTCCGCGCGCGACTCGGCCTCGACCGGGTGCGCTTCGCCGCCACCGGTGCCGCCGCGATCGACCCGGACGCGCTCGAGTTCGTGCTCGCCCTCGGCCTGCCGGTGTGCGAGCTCTGGGGCATGTCCGAGACGTCGTGCTGCGTCACGGTGAACCCGCCCGACGCGATCCGCATCGGCACCGTCGGCACCGCGCTGCCGGGCGCGGAACTGCACATCGCCGAGGACGGCGAGCTGCTCGTGCGTGGCCCGCTCGTCATGAAGGGCTACCGCAACGAGCCGGAGAAGACCGCCGAGGCGATCGACGTCGAGGGGTGGCTGCACACCGGTGACATCGCCTCCATCGACAAGGACGGCTACGTCCGCATCGTCGACCGCAAGAAGGAGCTGATGATCAACGCGGCGGGCAAGAACATGTCGCCGGCCAACATCGAAGGCACGATCAAGGTCAGCTGCCCGCTCGCCGGCTCGGTCGTCGCGATCGGTGACGACCGGCCCTACGTCGTCGCACTGATGACCCTCGACCCGGATGCGCTGCTCGCCTACGGCAAGGCGAATGGCATCAGCGACCCCACGCCCGCGAAGCTCGCCGACGACCCAGGCGTGCGCGCGGCGTTCGAGGCAGGCATCAAGGAGGCGAACGCGAAGCTCGCCCGCGTCGAGCAGATCAAGAAGTTCGCCATCCTGCCCGAGGTGTGGGAGCCGGGCGGCGAAGAGGTCACGCCGACCATGAAGCTCAAGCGCAAGCCGATCGCGGCGAAGTACGCCACCCAGATCGAGGAGCTCTACGCGCGCTGAACGGCGGCCACCAGCACCGGGCAGACTGACCACCGTGGACGACGCGGAAAGCACGGTCGAGAGCGCGAAGACGGCCGACCCCGGTAACGAGGGCTCGGCCGCGGCCGGCGACTTCAGCGGCGGCAAGCATCCCGCCGCGCACGGCGCCGGGATGATCGGGCTCGCGCTCGGCGCGCTCGGCGTCGTCTTCGGCGACATCGGCACGAGCCCGCTGTATGCCATGCAGACCGTGTTCTCGCTCGACAACCACAAGATCAAACCCACCGAGGGCGACGTCTACGGCGTGATCTCGCTGGTGTTCTGGTCGATCACGATCGTCGTGTCCATCAAGTACGTCGCGTTCATCCTGCGTGCCGACAACGACGGCGAGGGCGGCGTCATGGCGCTCGGCGCGCTGGCTCGCAGGTTCATCGGCGACGGCAAGCGGCTCGTCGGGTTCTCCCTCTTCCTCGCGGTCGTCGGCGCCTCGCTGTTCTACGGCGACAGCGTGATCACGCCAGCCATCTCGGTGCTGTCGTCGGTCGAGGGCCTCAAGGTCGTGTCGCCGAGCCTGCACGACGCGGTCGTGCCGATCGGCATCGCCATCGTCAGCGCACTGTTCCTCGTGCAGCGGTTCGGGACGCATGTGGTCGGCCGCTTCTTCGGCCCGACGATGGCGCTCTGGTTCGTGGTGCTCGCGGTGACCGGCGTACCCAAGATCGCCGAGCATCCCGAGATCCTCGAGGCGCTCTCGCCGACCTATATCGTCAGCTTCGTCGCCGACCACCCGTTCCTGGCGTTCATCGCGCTCGGTGCCGTGGTGCTGTCGATCACCGGCGCCGAGGCGCTGTACGCGGACATGGGCCACTTCGGCCGCGCACCGATCCGCCGGGCCTGGTTCTTCCTCGTGTTCCCGTGCCTGACGTTGAACTACCTCGGCCAGGGCGCGCTCGTGCTGCACGAGAAGGGCGCGACCGAGAATCCGTTCTTCCTGCTCGCGCCGCACTGGGCGCGCGTCCCGATGGTGGTGCTCGCGACGATCGCCACCATCATTGCCTCGCAGGCAGTGATCTCCGGCGCGTACTCGGTGTCGCGGCAGGCGGTGCGGTTGGGCTATCTGCCGAACCTGACGGTGCGGCACACCTCGACGCGCGAGAGCGGGCAGATCTACGTCCCGGCCGTGAACTGGCTCGTGTTCGGCAGCGTGCTGATTCTCATCCTGGCGTTCCGCTCCGCGGAGAAGCTCGCCACGCTGTACGGCTTCGCAGTGACCGGCACCTTCCTCATCGACACGACGCTGTTCCTCATCGTGGCGGCGTCGATGTGGCACTGGTCGAAGGCCCGGCTGATCACGGTGGGCACGCTCTTCGGGGTGGTCGAACTCGCCTACTTCGGCGCGAACGTCACGAAGATCGCCAGTGGCGGCTGGCTACCGCTGTGCATCGCGCTCGCCATCAGCACGGTGATGCTCACCTGGCAGGCCGGCCGGCAGATCGTCACCCGCCGCCGCCAGGCGATGGAGGGACCGCTGCAGGACTTCGTGGACTCCATCCACGACCAGCAACTCGTCCGGGTGCCGGGTACCGCGGTGTTCCCGCACCCGACGAAGGAGACGACGCCGCTCGCGCTGCACGCGAACGTCGACGCGAACCGGGTGCTGCACGAGCACGTGGTGCTCGTGTCGGTGCTCGTCGAGAACGTGCCGTACGTACCCGAGCAGGAACGCGTCGAGGTGGATCAGCTGGTGCACACCGACGACGGCATCGTGCACATCGCGTTGCGCTTCGGGTTCCAGGACGAGCAGGACATCCCGGCGTGCCTGCGCCTCGCACACGGCTCGGCGAAGGACGAACTGAACTTCGACCCGGACAACGCGACGTACTTCATCTCCCGGCTGACGCTGACGCGCGGCGACGGGGAGGACATGGCCACGTGGCGCAAACGGTTGTTCATGGGGCTCGCGCGCAACGCGGCCAATCCGGCGAACAACTTCTGCCTACCGCTCGACCGGGTCGTCGTGATGGGTGGACACCTCGAGCTCTGACCTCGAACACCGATGTCGCCGGCCTGTGGCACAGTCGCCGGAGTGAGCACGCCGCTGCAGGAACTGCTCGTCCGGCATGTCGAGTCGGGCACGATCCCGGGCGCGGTCGCGCTGCTCGGGCCGGCCGATGCCGAGACCGTCGCCGCCGGGAGCGCGGAGCTCGGCGGGGCGCCGATGCGCGTCGACGCGATCATGCGCATCCAGTCGATGACCAAGATCGTCACGTCGGTCGCCGCGCTGCGCCTTGTCGAGGCCGGGCGTCTCGACCTCGAGCAGAGCGTCGTCCCATGGCTTCCCGAACTCGACAACCGCCGCGTGCTGCGCAGCCCGGATGCCGACCTCGACGACACCGAGCCGGCCAGGGGTCCGGTCACGCTGCGCCACCTGCTGACCAACACGTCGGGCTACGGCATGATCCTGCAAGCCGCACCGCTGCAGCAGGCGATGCTGGACAACGGCACCGAGTCGGGACCCGAGCCACCCGCGCTCGGTGCCGACGAGTGGCTGCACCGGCTCGCCGAACTGCCGCTGGCGTTCCAGCCCGGCACCGGCTGGCGCTACCACCATTCGTTCGGCCTGCTCGGCATCCTGATCTCGCGGGTCGTGGGGCAGCCGCTCGGCGAGCACCTCACGGCCGACGTGTTCGAACCGCTGGGCATGCCCGACACCGCGTTCTGGGTGCCGCCGGACAAGCTCGATCGGCTGCCGGCCGCCTACCGCCGCGGCGAGTCGGGCTTCGAGGAGACGGAGCCTGCGACCGGCGGCTTCTACGCGTCCCCGCCGCCGTTCGACGTGAGCCACGCCGAGCTCGTCTCCACGGTCGCTGACTTCCACCGCTTCCTCGTTGCGCTGGTGGCCGGCGAGCTGATCTCGCCGGCGCACCTGGCGGCGTTGCGCAGCGATCAGGTGCCCGCCTCGGTCAAGAGCGAGGACAGCTTCTTCCCCGGCTTCTGGAACGGGGCGGGGTGGGGGTTCGGTGTCTCGGTCCGGACGGACGGGCCCGACCGAGGCCGCTTCGGCTGGGCCGGCGGGCAGGGCACCGACTTCTTCGTCGACCCCGACGGCACGGTGGGCTTGCTGTACACGCAGGTCGAGATGGGCGCACACATCTGGCCGCTGCTCGAGGCGTTCCAGGCATTGCGACTACCCGGCTAGCGCAGCACGAAGCCGGGCACCAGCGGATCGCGCGGGTCGATCGAGAACACGTGCTCGCCGGTGCGGTAGGCCATGCCGCTGACCTGCGGCAGCACCGCGGCGCGCCCGCCGGCGTCGACGCGATCGAGCACCGTGCCTACGAACGTGCTGCCGACGATCGAGTCGTGCCGCAGCGCCGCACCGACGGGCAGCCTGCCTTCGGCGGCGAGCACGGCGAGCCGGGCGCAGGTGCCCGACCCGCACGGCGAGCGGTCGACCTCGCCGTCGGCGAAGATCGTCACGTTGCGCTGGTGCAGCTGACCGTCCAGCTCGCCGAGGTCGTCGAACCAGATGGTCCCGTAGATGCCGTCGAGCCGGTCGTCGCTCGGATGCTTCGCGTGCTCGGAGTCGTTGAGTGCCCACTTCACTTCGCGGCCGAGCGCGATGAGGTCCGCCAGGCACTCCGGTGTGACCGACAGGCCGAGCTGCGCGGCGGGCAGCGTCGCGTACATCGCGCCGCCGTAGGCGACGGTTGCGGTGACGGGTCCGCGCGAGGTGGTAACCGGGACGTCGGTGACGACGACCCAGCTCGGCACGTTCACGAAGTCGACTGCGACGACCTGTCCGCCGTCGCAGTGCACTCGCGCGGTGACACGTCCGGACGGCACGTCGACGACGACGTCGGTCACGCCGGTCTCCGCGGCGGGGACACGTCCGCTCTCCACCGCCCACACGCCGAGCGCGATCGTGCCGTGCCCGCACGCGGTCGAGAAACCGTCCTTGTGCCAGAAGAGCACGCCGAAGTCGGCGCCGCCGTCGTCGGCGGGCACGATCAATCCGCCGTACATGTCGGCGTGCCCGCGCGGCTCGGAGCAGAGCACGGCGCGCAGCCGCTGCACGTCCGGATCGTCGATCGCCCGCGCCCGCCGGTCGGCGACGCTCGCGCCCGGGATCGGCACCGGCGGTTCCGCGACGATACGAAACGGTTCACCGCCGGTGTGATAATCCGTCGTCCGAACCTGGGTATATGTCGACATAACACTCGCTTAACTCAGGAGGAGCAATGGGTCTCGTCATCGCGTTCGCCGTTCTCGCCGTGATCCTCTTCGGCCTCGGCTTCGCCATCAAGTGGCTGTTCATCCTCGCCGTGCTCGCGCTGCTGGTGTCGGTTGTGCTGGGCTTCACCGGCCGCACCCGTTCCGGGGTCTAGCGCTGCCGAGATTTCTTCGGCACGGAGCGATGAATTCCGGTACCGACCCGAGTCGTATGTGGTGTCATCGCAACTACTCAGCCCAGTTATGGGGAGGTACACCATGACGCTCACCGGTACCGGGATTCGCGCACTCAGCCTCGTGTGCGTGGGCACGCCCGACCAGGACAAGGCCGTCGCGTTCTACGAGTCGCTCGGCTTCGAGAAGCGCACGGATGAAGAGTTCGGCGGCGGCTACCGCTGGATCGAGGTCTATCCGCCCGAGGGCGGCACCGGCATCGCTCTGGCCCCACCGCCGCCCGGCGGCGGCCCCGTCGAGCCGGCCCAGACCGGCATCACGCTGACCACGACCGACATCGACGCCACGCACGCGGCGATGAAGGGGCTCGGGGTCGACGTCGACGACGCGGTGTCGCGCATGGGCGCACCGGTGCCGCCGATGTTCTGGTTCCGCGACCCCACCGGGCACACGCTGATGGTGGTCGAGGTCGAGGAGTCCTGATCGCCACGTCCACTCGGCCGCGGCCGGATTTCGAGGCCCTGGTCGAGCGGCACCGAGCCGAGCTCCATGCGCACTGCTACCGGATGCTCGGTTCGGTGCATGACGCCGAGGACGCGCTTCAGGAGACCCTGCTGCGCGCGTGGCGAGGCGTCGACGGCCTGCGCGACGCGGATTCCGGGCGCGCGTGGCTGTACGCGATCGCGACCAACGTGTGCCGCACCGAGCTCGCGCGGCGCACGAAGCGGGTATTGCCGCACGACTTCTCCCCCGCCGTCGACGGCCGCACCCCGCCGGGCGAGCCGGCCGTCGAGTCGGTGTGGCTCGAGCCGTATCCGGACGACGCCGTCGGCCTGCCGCAGGGCAAGGCGTCCCCCGAGGCCAGCTACGAACAACACGAGGCGATCGAGCTCGCGTTCGTCGCGCTGCTGCAACACCTGCCCGCCAACCAGCGCGCGACGCTGCTGCTGCGCGAGGTGCTCGGCTTCAACGCCCAGGAGACCGCGAGCGCGCTGTCGACGTCGGTCGCCTCGGTGAACAGCGCGTTGCAGCGGGCCCGCGCGACCGTCGCAAGCCGCGCCCCCGAACGCACCCAGCAGGCCACGCTGCGCAGCCTCGGCGATCAGGGCCTGCGCAGCCTCGTCACCCGTTATGTCGCCGCGTGGGAGCGCTGCGACGTCGGTGCCTTCGCGAACCTGCTGGCCACCGATGCCAGCTTCGCGATGCCGCCGCTGTCGACCTGGTACGCGCCGCGCGAGCAGGTCGTCGACTGGGCCCGCGAATGGTCGCTCAACGGACTCTGGGAGTGGCGCGCAGTCGTCACCCGGGCCAACGCGCAGCCGGCACTCGGCTTCTATTCATGGGACGACGCGAGTGGCGCGTATCTGCCGTTCGCGCTGAACGTGCTCAGCGTGCAGGGCGAGCTCGTCAGCGATGTCACCGCGTTCATCGTGCGTGCGACCGGCGCACCCGAGGCCGACGCCTACATCCGCTTCCCCGAGCGGCCGGTGGACGAGCGTCAGCTCAGCGGCACGTTCGCGCGGTTCAACCTGCCGGGGACGCTCACGCGGTGAAGTCGCCGAGGCCGCGCCACGGGTCCTCGCGCTGCCACACGGTCGGGAAGTGCAGCGTGACGCCGTCGCGCTGCGCCAGCACGTCGAGGCGACGCATCGTGGCATCGAGGTCGTCGACGGCGTACGGGATCGCGAGCAGCGGCCGGTCGAGCGGCCGGAAGAAGTCGTCCCAGTGGATGAGGACGGCCCGGCGCGCGCCGACGGCGCGCACGGTGTGCTCCCAGTAGGCGTTGACGTAGTCGTCGTCCTGCAGCCCGAGCTGGCCGACGCCGAGATAGGCGACCTCGGCGCGCCGGCCGGCGAGTGATCCGGGCACGTAGCCGGCACTGCCCTGCACCAGCGCGGTGCGTCCGCTCTGGTGCTCGACGACGATCGACCAGGCGTCGCCGCAGCGCCACGCATCGACGCGCGCCGGCGGCACGACCGGCGCGGAGATCGTGCCGGGATAGCGGTCGGGCGGGCAGTGCGCGGACGTGATGAACGTCAACGCGAACGAGCCGAAGCTCAGTTGCCGGCCGGAGGTGACCACGGTGATGCGGTCGGCCGGCAGCCCGCCGCCGCGCCCGAGGTGTGCGGCCGACTCGCCGCCAACCAGCGTCGCCCCGGTGCGCAACGCGATCGTGGTCGAGTCGAGCGCGTGGTCGAAGTGGGTGTGCACCGGCATGACCGCGGCGAGTTCGCCGATGCCGGCGCGGGAAAGGACGCTCTCGATGCGTTGCGCGTCGGGTCCGATCTTGCGGAAGCCGACGCGCAGCAGCGGCGGCCGCGAGCAGAAGCCGTCGGTGAGCAGTGCGTCGGCTCCGGCGCGGAACAGCAGCGACGAGACGCCGAGAAAGGAGACGGCGAACCCGCTGCCTGCGGCGGGGACATCGAAGCGGTTGGCGTAGCGGGCGATGTCGGGGCGTCCGCGTTTGAGCCGCATGCGCGCCTACGCGAACGCTTGCCGGGCTGCGTCGCGACCCGGCTTGACGCGGTTCCAGAACCCGTAGGTGCCCTGCTCGAGCAGTTCCCGGCCAGCCTCGACGGCCGCGCTCAGTGCGGCGAATGCGAACGCGCCGCCGACCGAGATGCGGGCGACGCCGAGTTCGGCGAGTTCGGCGACCGGTGGCGTGCCGGGCAGCGCGAGCACGTTGACCGGCCGGTCGACCGAGGACACGACGGCGCGGATCTGCTCGGGTGTCGTGATGCCCGGCGCGTAGAGGACGTGTGCGCCCGCTTCCTGGTAGCGCTGCAACCGTGCGATGGTGTCGGCCAGGTCGGGCCGCTCGTGCAGGAAGTTCTCGCAGCGCGCGGTGATCACGAGGTGCCGGCCGGCCGCCTCGACCGCCGCCTGGATGCGTTCGACCGCGTGCACGATCGGGTAGATCGGGTCGGCGCCGTGCTGGACGTGGTCTTCGATCGAGCAGCCGGCGAGCCCGGCGGCGGCTGCCTTCTTCACCGTCTTGGCCACCCCGTGCGGGTCGTCGGCGAAGCCGTTCTCGAGATCGGCCGAGACCGGGATGTCGACCGCGGCGACGACCGACGCGGCGTGCTCGATCGCCTCGTCGCGTGTCACCGACATGTCGGCCCGGCCGAGCGTGGCCGCGAACCCGCTGCTCGTCGTAGCCAGCGCCTGGAAGCCGAGCGAGGCGAGCAGCTTGGCCGAGCCGGCGTCCCAGGGGTTCGGCATCAGCAGCGGACGTCCCGGGACGTGCAGGTCGAGGAAGTGACTCATGCTCCGATCCTCTCCTCAGCCACCGACAGCGGGTTGCTGCTGGGTGATGCAGTGGATGCCGCCGCCGCGTTCGAACAGCGGGCGCGCGTCGATGGCCACGACCTCGCGGCCGGGATAGGCGTCACGCAGGATGTCCGCGGCGTCGGCGTCGTGCGGGTCGCCGAACGCGCACGCGAGCACGCCGCCGTTGACGAGAACGTGGTTGACGTAGCTGTAGTCGACGAAGCCGTCGTCGTCGCGCAGCACGGCCGGTGCCGGGAGTTCGACGATCTCGAACGGCTTGCCCATCGCGTCGACGGCATCGGTGAGCACGTCCCGGATCTGCGCGCTCACGTCGTGGTCGGGATGCCCGGCATCGCGCTGGTCGTGCAGCAGCACGCGGCCGGGCGACGGCATCGTCGCGACGATGTCGACGTGCCCGCGGGTGCCGTAGGTGTCGGAATCGCGGGTGAGCCCGCGCGGCAGCCACACGACGGTCTGTGCGCCGATGGTGCGGGCGAGCTCGGCCTCGATGTCGGCGCGCGCCCAGCCGGGGTTGCGGTGCGGGTCGCGCTGCACGGTCTCGGTCACCAGCACCGTGCCGAGGCCGTCGACGTGGATGCCGCCGCCCTCGTTCACGAGTTCGGAGTCGATGCGGGTCGCGCCCATCCACGCGGCGACATCGGGCGCGAGTGTGCTGTCGTGCTCCCAAGTGGCCCACTCCTGCTGGCCCCAGCCGTTGAACACCCAGGTCACTGCGCCGAGCCGGCCGATCTCGTCGCGGACGAACGTGGGACCGCTGTCGCGGATCCACGCGTCGTCGATCTCGCGCACCCGCATCTCGATCTCGGTGTCGAGGAACCGGGCGGCGATCTCGACGTCGCGCGGATGCACGACGACGCTGACCGGCTCGAAGTTCGCCGCCGCGTTCGCGACCGCAGCCCATGTCTCGCGTGCAAGCTGTGCGTCCGCTTCCGTGTCGCCGAGCGTGTAGCCCTGCGTAGGCCAGGCGAGCCAGAGCCGGTCCTGCCGCTCGCCCTCGTGCGGCATGGTCCAGGTCATGGCGCCCCGTACGGGTGCTCGGGATCGACCGGACGGGTCAGCGCGGCGTAGGTGTCGGGACGGCGGGTGCGCAGGAACGGGAACAGGTCGAGCCAGTCCTCGCGCTGGGCCAGGTCGAGGTCGGCGATCAGCACGCATGCCTCGTCGCGCGGCGCCTGCACCAGCACCCGGCCGTACGGGTCGGACACGAACGACGAACCGTAGAAGGTGTTGCCCGGCGAGCCGTCTGGTTTGTGCTCGGTGCCGGTGCGGTTGGGCACCACCATGAACAGCCCGTTCGCGATGCCGTTGCCGACGATCACCTGCTGCCACAGGGGCTGGGTGTCGAAGTCAGGGTGGTCGGGCTCGGAACCGATCGCGGTCGGGTAGACGACGATGTTCGCGCCGCCGAGGCCGTAGGCGCGGGCCACCTCGGGAAACCACTCGTCCCAGCACGTCGGCAACCCGATGCGCGCCTCGGCCAGCCCGTCCAGGGTGTACACCGGGTACGGGTCGTTCGGCCCGGCCGGCCCGGCGCGGAAGTACTTGTCCTCGTAGTAACCGGCGGTCACCGGGATGTGCAACTTGTTGGTCGCGGCGACCAGTCGGCCCGCCGGGTCGACGATGACCGCGGTGTTGAGGCCGAGACCGTCCGCCGCATCGGCCCTGCGGTAGAGCGACGCGTGCACATAGACCTTGTTGCGCTGCGCGGCCTCGCGGGCCAGCGCGACCGTCGGACCGGTGTCGAGGTCCTCGGCAAGATCGCCGGGAGCGCCGCTCGGCAGCGTGTCCGCGGGGTAACGCGACAGCGTCACCTCGGGCAGGAACACGATGCGCGCACCGTGCGCTGCGGCCGCGTCGATCGCCTGGTCGAGCCACTCGTCGAGCCCGTCCGCCGCCCAGGCGTGCTGCACGACACCGATGCGCAGCGGCGCCCGGCGGCTTTCGCGAACGCGGGCCGGTGAGGGCTGCACCTGACCCTCGATCACCCGAATCGTCATGCCGCCATCCTGGCACCGCGCGTTTGCCGGCGTGCGCCGCCCGGCTAGGGACACTTCGGACATTTCGAAGGGGCAGATCACCGGCATCAACGTGCCGCTCTACTACGGGCCCAAGTTGCTCGGCTCCGACTTCCAGAGCGGGCACTCCAAGCTCGACGCGACCGTGGCCGGCGTGGAGGTCACGCTGATCATGACCGCGGTGAATGTCGCGGCGACCTACCTGGCGTTCCGGTGGATCGACAACGTCGGTCGGCGCAAGCCGGCCCTCGGCGGGTTCACGGGCATGGGCATATCCGCCATCGTCGCCGCGGTCGGCATCGGGATGATGCACGGCATCCCGAAGCTGGCCGTGACGATGATCGGGCTCGACGGGTTCATCGCCGCGTTCGCGATCGGCGTCGGCGGTACCGGCTGGTTGATCCAAGGTGAATACTTCCCGACCGTCGTCCGGGGCCAGGCCGCGGCGATCGGCGCGGCCGTCGACTGGGTCGCGAACTACGCGCTCATCGAGGCGTTCCCCGCGTGGGAGCGCAACATCGGGCTCGCCTGGGTGCTGGTGTGCTTCGCTGCGCTGTGCGCCGCTGCGCTGGTCTTTGTGTTGATGTTCGTGCCGGAGACGAAGGGGTTGTCCGTCGAGGAGATCACGGCGCTGTTCGAGCAGCAGGCCGAGGAGCGCGGGACCCTGTCACCGTCCAAGCCGCGCGTCATCGCAAACCCGCGCACTACCTAGCGAGCGAGACCGCGAGCTCGTGCACCTGGCGCAGGTAGCCGCCGCCGAAGAGAACGGCATGGACGAGCAGCGGGAACAGCTGCCAGAGCGCGATGCGCTCGCGCCACCCGTCCGCGTGCGGTGACACCTCTTCGTACGCGGCTGCCGTACGGGCCGGGTTCGTGCCGACCAGGTCGAGCATGGCGTGGTCCACTTCGCGGTGGCCGCCGTTGGCGGCCGGGTCGATGAGCCAGGGACGGCCGGACCGGTCGGCGAGGAGGTTGCCGGTCCACAGGTCGCCGTGCAGACGGGCGGGCGGCTCGGACGGAGCATCCACCACGACCCGCGCGACTTCCGCCTCGAGGCCGACCCGGCGAGCGAGCGGCAGGCAGCGATGCTGCAGGTAGTAGTCGTTCCAGTCGTCGGCCTCGGGCGTGTCGAGCTCGCACCGGCCGACGAAGAATCGGCCCGCCGCCGGTAACGACCCGAATCGCGGCGCACCAGCGCCGTGCACCGTGGCGAGCATCCGGCCGAGTTCCTCTTCGCCGGCGGCGTCGAGCGCGCCGGTGTCGACGCGCTCGAGAACGAGTCGATCGGGCGTCTCGTCGAGCACGGCAGGCACCCGCGCGCCGGCGTCGGCCAGCCAGCGCAAGCCGGCCGCCTCGAGCGGGGCCGGGTCGTGCTTCACGAACGCGTCAGGCATCGCGCGCATCGTCACACGAGATTGCCGGCGTGCTTCTCGAGCGACTCGGTGAGATAACCCAGCAGCAGCCGCTCGTCCGCATCGAGCCAGCGACCGGGGCGGGCGCGGCGCTTGGCGAGGAAGCGCTCCAGCTCGCCCGACGTGTAGCCGTCAACGACATCGGGATGAACGTAGTGCGCACGTGCGACCGCGCGTGTGTTGCCGAGCGCGTCCGCGGTCGCGTCGATCGCACCCAGGACATGCGATTCGGCGTGCTCGCCGGCGGGCAGGGCGCGGCGCAGCCGCCGAAACGCGGTGACCGTCCCGTGCCACGTGCGGAAGTCCTTCGCCGTGTGATGCGCGCCGGTGAGATCGGCGAGCCGCGCGTTGATCTCGTCCGCATCGATTCGCGAACCGTTGACCTGGAACAACCATCGCCCGCGCGTCTGCGCAAGCTTCGCAACCACTCGCGCAACGCCGGGATCGGTGACGGTGAGCTCGGCCCGGCGGCCGGACTTCGCCGGAAAACGCAAGTCGATCCGCGAGCCGCGCACCTGCACGTGTCGCTTGGTGAGCGTGCTCAGCCCGTAGCTGTCGTTCTCCTCCGCATAGACCTCGTTGCCGACCCGCAGCCCGGCGACGTCCATCAGCCGCAGCATCGCGGCGAGCACCCGGTCGGCGTCGAGGGCGCGACGGCGCAGTTGCCGCTCCACGTCCGCACGCACGATCGGCAACGCCTCGCCGAAGGCGACGAGGCGGTAGAAGTTGAGCTGATCGCGCAGTGAGCGCCATCGCTCGTGGTAGAGATACTGCCTCCTGCC
>JAICKR010000255.1 GCA_025927835.1 Jatrophihabitans sp.
AGCGCACCTGCTCGGCGCCGAGCCCGGCCGGTGCGTGGCGATCGAGGACTCGCCGCTCGGCATCGCGGCGGCTGAGGCAGCCGGCTGTGTGGTGCTCGCGATCCCGAGCGAGGTCGAGATCGAACCCGCGCCGACCCGGGTCATCCGCACGTCCCTCGTCGGCCTGTCCGTCCGCGACCTCGCCGCACTGGTACCACCGTGACCGGCGTGACCCGGTCGATCTGCGACATCCTGCCGAGCAGCGCTGCGCTGCTCGGGGTGCCGGGCGCCGACGATTCACTGGGGCTCGGCGCGAGCTTCGGCGGCGTCGACCGCGTCGTGGTCGTGCTCGTCGACGGCATGGGTTATCACCTGCTGCGGCGGCTCGCGCCGCACGCGCCGTTGCTCGCCTCGGTACTCGACGGTCGTTCCGGGTGGCTGCGCGAGCTGGCCTGCACGTTCCCGTCGACGACGCCGACCAGCCTCGTCTCGCTCGGCACGGGCGTGCCGCCGGGCGCGCACGGCATTCTCGGGTTCACGCTCAACGTGCCGGGCACCGACCGGGTCCTCACGCACATCTTCTGGCGCGACGACCCACCGGCTGCGACCTGGCAGCCGGTGCCGACGTGGTTCGAGCGCACCGCGGCGACCGGAATGGCGGTCGCTGTCGTGCTGCCCGACCTGTTCGCCGGCAGTGGGCTCACCGACGCCGCCTACCGCGGCGCGCGCTTCTGCGGTGTCGGCCGTGGCGACGACTACGCGCAGCGGCTGCTCGCCGAGGCACGTGCCCGGCCCGGCCTGATCTACGGCTACACCGCCGCCCTGGATACCGCGGCGCACCTGTTCGGCATCGACTCGGCGCAGTGGACGCAGGCCGCCGCCAGGGTGGACGCGCTGCTGTCGCAGCTTCTCGACGGGCTACCGGACGGCGCCGCGCTCCTGGTCACCGCCGACCACGGCGGGCTGGACATCGCACCGGACGCACGCATCGACCTCGCGCAGGATCCGCGGCTGTCCGCCGGCGTGCGCGTGGTCGCCGGCGAACCGCGGGTGCGTTACCTGCACACCGCAGCCGGTGCAGCCGCAGACGTGCAGGCGAGCTGGCAGGAGGTGCTCGGCACCCGCGCGCAGGTGCTGAGCCGGGAACAGGCGATTGCGACCGGGTGGTTCGGGCCGGTGGCTGCGGAGCACGCCGCCCGCATCGGCGACGTCGTCGTCGTGTGCAGCGCCGAGGTCGCGATCCTCGCGACCGGGCACGAACCGCCGGAGATCGCGAAGCTCGTCGGCTTCCACGGCGCACTCAGCCCGGCCGAGACGGCGATCCCGCTCATCGGCTTCGCGCGCTGATCGGCGCGGCCGAGCTCAGGGGTTGCGCACGCCCGGGAGATCGTCGCGCGGATCGGTGATGCTGGCGTTCGCCGGGAACGGCGGCGGGGTGCCACCGAACTCGGGGCACAGCGCCTTGTGGTCGCACCACTCACACATTCGACCCGGACTCGGCCGGAAATCGCCGGTCTGCGCGGCACGCTGGAT
>JAICKR010000215.1 GCA_025927835.1 Jatrophihabitans sp.
AGTGTCATCGAACCCTGAGCCTCGCGCGGCCGTCTCGATGTCGCGACGCGAACCCTTGCGCTAGTCCCGGACCGAGCCGTCGGGGCCGGCGTGCAGGATCGTCACCGCTGCGGCGACGTCGCGCGCGGCGTCCTCGCCGGCCGGGTCGGCCGGGTCTGCGCCGAGCACGACCGCGGCATCGAGTCCGGGCGCACCGGACGACACCGCCATCGCCACCGCGACCTGCAGCGCCGAAAGGTGCAGCGACGGCAGTTCGACCGTGGCCGCCACGTAGGTGCGCCCGTCGCCGTCGCGCACGGCCGCGCCCTGGGCGGCGCCGGTGCGCGCCCGCGCCGAGCGCGCGAGCGTGACGAGCTTCTGGTCCTCGGGATCAAGACTCACGGATCGCGGCCTCCGTGTCGCGCGCGTGGTCGGTGCGCTCGGCCTCGTCCGCGACCCGGCGCACGAGCACCGTGTCTATGCGGTTGCGCCGCCCACCGACGTCCTCGGCGGTGAGCTCCAGCCCGTGCACGATCGCGTGCGCGCCGGGGATCGGTACCCGACCGAGCGCCTCCGCGAGCAGCCCGCCGACGGTCTCGACGTCGTCGCGGTCGGGCAGTTCGACGCCGAACAGCTCGCCGAGGTCCTCGACCGCAAGCCGGGCCGTGACCCGCGCGGTGTCGTCGTCGATGCGCTCGATCGGAGCCCGCTCGACGTCGTACTCGTCGGTGATCTCGCCGACGATCTCTTCGAGAACGTCCTCGATCGTGACGATGCCGGCGGTGCCGCCGTACTCGTCGATCACCACCGCGATGTGCGAACGGGCGGCCTGCATCTCGCGCAGCAGTTCGTCCACCGGCTTCGATTCGGGCACGTAGGTGACGGCGCGCATCACAGCGTCGACGACCGTCGTGTGCACCTGCTCGGGATCCTGCGCGCGCCGCGCCATGTCCTTGAGGTAGACGACGCCGATGACGTCGTCGAGGTTCTCGCCGGTGACCGGGATGCGCGAGAAGCCGCTGCGCAGCGCGAGCGCGAGGCCCTGCCGGATCGACTTTCCGTGCTCGATCCACACGACCTCGGTCCGCGGCACCATCACCTCGCGCGCGATCGTATTGCCCAGCTCGAACACCGACTGGATCATCTGCCGCTCGTCGTGCTCGACGACGCCGCGCTGCTCGGCCAGGTCGACGAGTTCGCGCAACTCGACCTCGGACGCGAACGGGCCGTCGCGCAGGCCACGTCCCGGCGTGATCGCATTGCCGAGCAGGGTGAGCAGCGCGGCGAGCGGGTTGAACATCCGGCCCAGCAGGCGCACCGCGGGCGCTCCGGCGAGCGCGACCCGGTTGAAGTACTGGCGGCCCAACGTGCGCGGCCCGACCCCGATCACCGCGTAGCAGATGACGATCATGACGGCGACGGTGAGGACGAGCACCGGCCACCCGGTCCCCCACTGGCTGCGTGCAACGACCGTGGCGAGCACCGTGGCCGTGAGTTCGCAGGCGAGCCGGAGCAGTAGCAGCAGGTTCGTGTAGCGCGGCCGGTCGGCCATGATCGCCCAGAGTGCCTTCGCACCGGGACGGTCCTCGCGCTGGAACTCCTCGGCCCGCGCCTTCGACACCCGCGCCAGCGCGGAGTCGACGCAGGCGATCAGCCCGCCGATCGGGACCAGGCAGATCGCGACGACGAGCGCGATGACGTCCGCGGTTGTCATCGCCTGGGGCCACCGGCCGAGTCGCGGATCTCGCCGGCCGTACCGGGCAGCGGCGCGCGGATCGGGCCGCGCTTGGTGAGCCGGGCCCACTCGTTCACCAGCCGGGCCTGCAGCTCGAACATCTCACGTTCCTCGTCGGGCTCGCCGTGGTCGTAGCCGAGCAGATGCAGGATGCCGTGCGTGCAGAGCAGGTGCAGTTCGGCCTCGGTGGAGTGCCCTGCCGAACTCGCCTGGTCGGCGGCGACCGTGGGGCACAGCACGACGTCGCCCAGCATCGCCTCGCCGGGATGCGCGTCCGTGCCCGGTGGCGCAGACGGGTCGTGCCGCTCGGCCGGCCCGTCCGCCGTGTCCATCGGGAAGGCCATCACGTCCGTGGGGCCGGGCAGGTCCATCCACTGCTGGTGCAGGGCCGCCATGGTGTCCGCGTCGACAAGGAGGACCGACACGTCGGCCAGCGGATCGATGCGCAGCGCGTCGAGCACGAACCTGCCGAGGTCGGCGAGGGCCTTCTCGTCAACGACGCTCCCCGACTCGTTGTTGACCTCAACGCTCATTGCGCGCCGTTCACCGATGGGGTTTCGCGCGATGCGGACGTTCCCCGGCCTGCGGCTGCGCCAGTCGGTCGTAGCGCTCGTACGCGTCGACGATCTCGCCGACCAGGCGATGCCGCACCACGTCGGCAGAGGTGAGGTTCGCGAAGTGCACGTCCTCGATGTCGCCGAGGATGTCGCGCACGACGCGCAGCCCGCTGCGCTGGTCGCCGGGCAGGTCGACCTGTGTCACGTCACCCGTGACGACCATCTTGGAACCGAAGCCGAGCCGGGTGAGGAACATCTTCATCTGCTCGGGCGTCGTGTTCTGCGCCTCGTCCAGGATGATGAAGGCGTCGTTCAGGCTGCGGCCGCGCATGTAGGCCAGCGGCGCGATCTCGATGGTGCCCGCCTGCATGAGCCGCGGCAGCGAGTCGGGGTCGAGCATGTCGTGCAGCGCGTCGAACAGCGGACGCAGGTACGGGTCGATCTTGTCGAACAGCGTGCCGGGCAGGAAGCCGAGCCGCTCGCCCGCCTCGACGGCCGGCCGGGTCAGGATGATGCGGGTGACCTGCTTGGCGAGCAGCGACTGCACCGCCTTGGCGACCGCGAGATAGGTCTTGCCGGTGCCCGCCGGGCCGATCCCGAACACGATCGTGTGGTTGTCGATGGCGTCGACGTAGCGCTTCTGGTTCAACGTCTTGGGGCGAATGTTCTTGCCGCGTCGGCTCAGGATGTTGAGGCTCAGCACCTCGGCCGGACGCTCCGTGATGTCGGCGGTGAGGATGCCGTAGGCGCGCGCAACCGAGTCGGGGGTGAGGTTCTGCCCCGACTTGATGAGCTCGAGCAGCTCCTCGAAGAGGCGGATCGCGATCGCGTTGTCGGCCGGCCGGCCGGTGATCGTGATCTCGTTGCCGCGGACGTGGATGTCCGAGTCGAGGCGGCTCTCGATGACGCGTAGCAGCTGGTCGCGGGATCCCAGCAGCGCGACCATGGCCTGCTCACCGGGCACGACGAGTGTCGTGGTGACGCGATCCGAGCTGTCCGCGGGATCGGTATGTCCGGTCAAGATGGGCTTTCTGGTCGGCGTCTGTGGACCTTTCCACTGTACCGGCGCGCCCACCGATTTGCCCCGGATCGGCGTGCTCAGCCCGGTGGCCAGCCCATCGGCCGGCCGGCGAGTACGTGCGCGTGGACGTGGAACACGCTTTGCCCCACACCCGCCCCGGTGTTGAAGACCGTGCGGAAGTCGCTGAGCTGCTCCTGCTCGACGAGGCCGCGGATGCCGGCGAGGTATCCGGCCGACGCCTCGGCGTCACGGGCGAGGTCGGCGATGTCGCTGAAGTGCTGCCGGGGCACGACCAGCACGTGCGTTGGCGCCTGCGGGTTGGTGTCGGCGAACGCGTAGGTGTGCGCGTCCTCGTAGACCTTGGTCGACGGGATCTCCCCAGCGACGATCTTGCAGAACAGGCAGTCGCTCATGGCCTCAGTCTGCCCGAGCCGCCGCGTGCAGCGAGCGGCGGACGGGGGCCCCGTCCGCCGCTCGGCGGAAGCCCGCTGATCTCAGCAGGCCTCCTTGAAGTACCCGTAGTACCAAACGCCGCCCTCTTTGAACCAGCCCTTGTACCAGCACTGGGCCATCAGGGCGCCGGGCTTGCCGGCCGTGCCGTGCTCGAGCGCGACGACGCCCGTGCCGGCCCCGACCGCGGCGAGCAGTGCGAGGCTCGCGACCGCGCGACGGATCGGTGAGCGGGTGGTGACGATTGCTGCTGACATGGTTGTGCTCCCTCTGTCTCTCGGATTGGACGGCGGTTCCGGCGCCGTTCGATGATCAAGAGGCAGGTCACGCGATCTTGATACAAGATCAGTTGCCGGACTTCTGACGGTGGTTCCGGCGGGGTGGGGATCTTCAGATGCGCGGCGACGGCGGGTTGGTCGTTCGGTTGCGTTTCGTCGCTGGCTGGCGGTTCTCCGGCTGGCTGGGTCTTTGAGAAGCGCGGCGACGAGGGTTTGATCGTTCGGTTGCGTTTCGTCGC
>JAICKR010000246.1 GCA_025927835.1 Jatrophihabitans sp.
ACTAGCTGATCTTGGCGACGGAGGCGTTGACCTTCGCCTGCAGCTCACTCGGCAGTGGCGCGTAGCCCAGGCCGGCCAGCTTCTCCTGACCACCGTTGGCCGTGTAGTTCAGGAAGTTCTTGACGAACGTTCCCTTGGCCGAGTCGCCGTACTTCGTGCAGACGATCTCGTACGTGACCAGAACGATCGGGTAGGCACCCGGCGTCTTGGTGGCATAGTCGAGCTTGAGCGTCAGGTCGTCGCCGGTGCCCGTGACCGTTGCGGCACCCGCAGCTGCACTGGCGGTGTCCTTCGACAACTCCACCACGCCGCCACCGTTGTCGATCGAGGCAGTGGAAAGACCGGCCTGCACGGCGTAGGAAAACTCGTCGTAGCCGATCGCGCCCTCCGTGCTGGAGATGCCCTGTGCGACACCCTGCGACTTCGCCTTGCCCTGACCGGCGAACACCTGCGCCGCGTTGTCCTTGGACGGCTCGGCGGTGAAGTCGGTGGGGTCGGTTGCCGCCAGGTACTTCTCGAAGTTCTGCGTGGTGCCCGACGAGTCGGACCGGTACACGACGCTGATCTTCGTGCTCGGCAGCGAGGCGCCCGAGTTCTGCGCCTTGATGGCCGCGTCGTCCCACGTGGTGATCTTGCCGAGGAAGATCTTGGCGATCAGCTCGGGCGTGAGCGTCACCTTGTCGACGCCGTTCAGCTTGTAGGCGATGGCGATCGGGCCGACGACCATGGGCAGGTCGAGCGGCGCGCTACCGCAACGCTTCTGGGCCGCGGCGACCTCACCCTTGGCGGGGTCGAGTGCCGAGTCCGAGCCGGCGAAGTCGACCTGGCCGGCGTTGAAGGCGCTGACGCCGTCACCGGAACCGGTCGGGTTGTAGTTGACCTTGGCGCCCGAGCAGGCGGCGGTGTAGCCGTTGATCCACTCGGTCATCGCGTTGGCCTGGGCGGTCGAGCCCTCGGCGTTGAGGGTGCCGGTCGAGCAGGTGGGTCCGCTTGCGGCCGCGGCGGTGGTGCTCGCGGACGAGGAGCCCGCGGGCGTCGACGTCTCGTCGCCGCCCGAGCCGTTCTTGCTGCTGCTGCACGCGGCCAGTGCCGTCAAGGCTGCGAGCACACCGGCGGCGATGCCGACACGGTTGATCATCACGATCCGTTCCCCTTCGTCGATTTGACGTTCCGCACGGGACGCTAGGAGCGCGACATGGCGGCGCGGGGGTGCGATGGTGAACGCAGAGTGAATGCCGTCGCGCGGTGAGATGACCGACGGATTTGCCCCGTATGGACTACACGTGAACTAGCTCACGTCGTCCTTACGCTCGACCGGAGAACCAGGCGCGCGCTGCCATTGCACGTCGCGGTCGTACTCGCGAAACCCGCTGCGTTCGTAGAGCCGGCGCGCGCTGGTGTTGTCCCCGTCGACGTAGAGCAGCACCTCGGTGCAGCCGCGCCCGGCCAGGTGGACCAATCCGCGGACGAGCAGTGCCTTGCCCAGGCCGAGGCCCTGCGCGGACGGTTTGATGCCCAGCACGTACACCTCGCCGAGTTCGGCCGAGTGCACCTTCGTCCAGTGGTAGCCGAGCAGTTCGTGGCCGCGTTCGGCGAGCAGGAAGTCGCCGGGGTCGAACCACGGCTCGGCCATCAGCGCGTGCAGCTCGGCAAGCGTGCGCCTTCCCTGCTCGGCGTGCTCGGCGAAGGCGGCCGCGTTGACCTCGAGCCAGGCCAGCTCGTCCTGGACGCCGGGACGGAACGCGCGCACGACGACGCCCTCGGGCAGTGGCGGGTCGGGTGGCAGCGCGCTCAGGTCGCGGCGCAGCTGGAACAGCTCGCGGACCGGCGCGAGGCCGCGCTCGGCGAACACTGGGGCGAGCCGGCTGCGCCGCCCGTGCGACCACACGAGTAGGCCGGACTGCCATACGACATCGAGCAGCGCAGCGACGGCGTCCGGCTCGGCGGCGAGCTCTGCGGCGTTCTCGCGGCGCTGGGCGTAGCCGACGACGTGACCGTCGTCGAGCGCCACGGCATGGGCGACGTCGGGAGCGCTCAGCTGTGTCAGCGCGTCGTCGGACAGCGGGGGAGCGCCGTCCTCGGACTCGATGCGCGCGGCCAGTGCGACGATCGCGGCGCGGGTCGCCGCGTCCGGGATCTCGGTCGAGACGTCGGGCACCACCCGACGCTATCGCGGCGTGCGCAGCCGCGATCTGGCTTCCTCCGCATCGGTGTCGGCACCGTCGCGGCGACCGGCCTCGGCCGGGCGGACGAACTTGTAGCCCACGGTGCGCACGGTCCCGATCAGCGCCTCGGGCTCGGTGCCGAGCTTCGCGCGCAGCCGCCGCACGTGGACGTCCACGGTGCGGGTGCCGCCGAAGTAGTCGTAGCCCCACACCTCCTGGACGAGATGCGAGCGGGTGAAGACGCGCCCCGGGTGCAGCGCGAGGAACTTGAGCAGCTCGAACTCCTTGTAGGTGAGGTCGAGCGCCGTGCCGGACAACC
>JAICKR010000161.1 GCA_025927835.1 Jatrophihabitans sp.
AGCCGCAGCATCGCGGCGAGCACCCGGTCGGCGTCGAGGGCGCGACGGCGCAGTTGCCGCTCCACGTCCGCACGCACGATCGGCAACGCCTCGCCGAAGGCGACGAGGCGGTAGAAATTGAGCTGATCGCGCAGTGAGCGCCATCGCTCGTGGTAGAGGTACTGCCTCCTGCCACGCTCGTCCTCCCCGACCGCGACGATGTGCCCGTCCTCCGACTCGCAGATCCACACGTCGCGCCAGGCGGGCGGGATCACCAGCTTGGTGATCCGGTCGCGCACCTGGACGTCGGTCACCGTGCGGCCCGCGGCGTCGCGGTAGGTGAAGCCGCGACCGCAGCGCACCCGGCTCAGCCCTGGCTGATCGGGACTCACGTAGCGCAGCTTCGCGACCCGGGCGCACTTCTCCGGATCGTCGTAGAGCGCCCCGATCAGCTGGGCCGGCGTTGTCACGGTGCGGTCCTACCCACAATTTACGTACATCTCTGCATGTATGTGGCAGGATCCGCGCCATGGCAGAGAAGGCGTACGTCGTCGGCGTCGGTATGACCAGGTTCGAGAAGCCCGGACGGCGCGAGGGCTGGGACTACCCGCAGATGGCCAGGGAGTCCGGCAGCAACGCGCTCGCCGACGCCGGCATCGAGTACGGCGAGGTGCAGGAGGCCTACGTCGGCTACGTCTACGGCGAATCGACGTCGGGCCAACGGGCGGTATACGAACTGGGGCTGTCGGGCATCCCGGTCGTGAACGTCAACAACAACTGCTCGACCGGGTCGACCGCGCTCTACCTCGCCGCGCAGGCGATCCGCGGCGGGCTCGCCGACTGCACGCTCGCGCTGGGCTTCGAGAAGATGCAACCGGGTTCGCTGACGACGTCCTACAGCGACCGCGAGCAGCCGCTGATGAAGCACCTGCTCGCGCTCGCCGAGATCTACGAGTTCGCGATGCCCGCCGCGCCGTACATGTTCGGCGCCGCAGGCCGCGAGCACATGGACAGGTTCGGCACCACACCCGAGCAGTTCGCCAAGATCGGCCACAAGAACCACAAGCACTCGGTGAACAACCCGTACGCGCAGTTCCAGCAGGAGTACACGCTGGACGAGATCCTCGGCGCGCCGACGATCTACGCGCCGCTCACGAAGCTGCAGTGCTCGCCGACGTCGGACGGGTCGGGTGCGGCGGTCCTCGCGTCCGAGCGGTTCGTCGAGTCGCACGGCCTGGCGGCGCAGGCCGTCGAGATCGTCGGGCAGACGATGGTCACCGACCTGGAGAACACGTTCGACGGCTCCGCCGCGGGCCTCGTCGGCAAATACATGACCCGTGCCGCCGCCGACAACATCTGGAAGCAGACCGGCCTCACGCCCGACGACGTCGACGTCATCGAGTTGCACGACTGCTTCTCGTCCAACGAGCTGCTCACCTACGAGGCGCTCGGCCTGTGCGCCGAGGGCGATGGCGGCAAGCTCGTCGACAACGGCGACACCACCTACGGCGGCCGCTGGGTCGTCAACCCGTCCGGCGGGCTGATCTCCAAGGGCCACCCGCTCGGCGCCACCGGACTCGCGCAGTGCGCAGAGCTCACCTGGCAGCTGCGCGGTCAAGCCGGGCCGCGTCAAGTGGAAAGCGCGGCGCGGGCGTCCGGCGTGGCCTTGCAACACAACATCGGCCTCGGCGGCGCCGTGGTCGTCACGGCATACCAGCCGGCCAACCGTTGAACCGCTCAACAAGGGAGACAGACAGTGGGCAAGATCGAGAAGACCGTTCATTTCGACGCGGCGCCCGAGAAGGTCTGGGGCGTGGTCTCCGACCCGTCGCGCTTCGGTGACTGGCTCGGCATGCACAAGTCGTGGAAGGGCGAGGTGCCGGCCGAGTTCACCAAGGGCTCGCAGGTCACCGCGGTGGTGAGCCTGCTGAACATGCCGAACACCATCACCTGGACCGTCGACGAGTACGAACCGCCGAAGTCGGTGCGGCTGTCCGGTACGGGAATGGCAGGCGTGCAGGTCGCCATCGCGCTCGACGTCGCGCCCGCCGACAGCGGCACCGACATGTCGATCACCGCCGAGTTCGAGGGGCAGATGATCGTCGGTGCGATCGGGCAGGCGGTCGAGAAGGCCGGCAACCAGGAGCTGGACGAGTCGATGGGCCGGCTTACCGAACTCGTCGCATGATGGCAGCGCCGACCGTCTCGTTCGATGCGTCCAACGTCGGGGTGTGGGGCGAGCCCGACACGTTCGAGGTGACCCGGGAGCGGCTCGTCCAGTACGCCGAGGCGACGAACGATCCCATCGCCGCGCACCTGTCCGGCGAGCGCGCCGCGCCGGTGTTCGCGGTCGTGCCCGCGTTCATGTCGATCATGCAGGTGGCGTTCACCGTCGCGCCGCCCGAGGTCGCCATGCGCGTCGTGCACGGCGAGCAGGACTTCCGCATCCACCGGCCGATCCGGCCCGGCGACGTCATCTCGACCCGGGCGAAGCCGATCGGCTACGCGGGCGCGCCGAACGGCACGTCCGCCGCGTTCCTGCTCGAATGCCGCGACGCCGACGGCGAGCTCGTGAACGAGCAGTACATGACGGCGTTCTTCCGCGGTGTCGACGTCGGCGAGACCGTCGGTGAGCTCGCGCCACCGCACAAGTTCGACGAGTCGCTGCGCGCGCAGGATCCGGTAGCGGTCGTCACCCAGCACGTGGACGACGACCAGACCTACCGCTACTCACCCGCGTCGGGCGACCCGATGCCGATCCACCTCGACGAGGACGTCGCGCGCGCGGCCGGGCTGCCCGGCATCATCGCGCACGGCCTGTGCACACAGGCGTTCACGTCGTGGGCGGTGCTCACCGGCCTCGACGTCGACAGCACCCGGCTCACCCGGCACGCGGTGCGCTTCGCCAAGCCGGTGCTGCCCGGCCAGGACATCACCACCTCGATCTGGGCCGCAGGCCCGGGTCAGTACGCGTTCGAGACCACCGTCGGCGACACCGTCGTCGTCAAGGACGGTCTCGCCGAAATTTCCGAGGAGAGCTGATGGGAAGCCTGGACGGGCGGATCGCCGTCATCACCGGCGCGGGTCGCGGCATCGGCCGCGAGCACGCACTGCTGTTCGGCCGGGAAGGCGCCAGCGTCGTGGTCAACGACCTCGGCGGCGCGAACGACGGCAGCGGTGCGGACACGGGTCCGGCGCAGCAGGTCGTCGACGAGATCGTCGAAGCCGGCGGGCAGGCGGTCGCCAACACGGACAACGTCGCGACCTGGGCCGGCGCCGAGGCGCTCGTACGCCAGGCTGTCGACGCGTTCGGCCGGCTGGACGTCGTCGTGAACAACGCAGGCATCCTGCGCGACGGCTACATCCCCGGCCTCACCGAGCAGCAATGGGACGACGTGATCGCCGTGCACCTCAAGGGGCACTTCGCGGTGCTGCATCACGCGTCGGTCTACTGGAAGGAACGGTCGAAGGCGGGCGAGCAGGTCGCCGCGTCGGTGATCAACACCGCGTCCGCGTCAGGCACGTTCATGCCGAACGCGGGACAGTCGAACTACGGTGCCGCCAAGGCCGCGATCGCGGCGGTGTCCCTCGTCGCGGCGCAGGAGCTGCCGCGCTACGGCGTGCGCGTCAACTGCATCGCGCCGATCGCGCGCACCCGACTCACGCTCGCGACCCCGGGCATGGGCGCGATCTTCGCCCAGCCCGTCGCGGAGGGCGAGTTCGACGCGTTCAACCCTGCCAACATCTCCCCGCTCGTCGCCTATCTCGCCGGCGAGAAGTGCCCGCACAACGGCAAGGTGTTCGGCGTGCAGGGCGGCTCGATCCAGGAGCTCGTCGGCTGGCAGCTCGGCCGCACCATCGACACCGAAGGGCCGTGGACGATCGACGACATCGCCGAGCGCACCGCGGAATGGGCGTAGCAGATGTACGAGTGGTCGGAGATGGAGCTCGCCATCCAGGAGGCGATCCGGCAGTTCGTCAACGCCGAGATCCGCCCGCTGCGCGAGGAACTCGAGTTCGGCGATATGCCGCCCTACGACATCCTGCGCAAGCTCTGGAAGACGTTCGGCATCGACGTGATGGCCGCGGAAGCGTTGAACAAGATCCTCGCCAAGGAACGTGACGGCGCGTCGTCCGAGGGCAAGGGTGGTGGCGGGCTCGGGCTCGGCGCGCAGGGCGGCATGGGCGTGATCCTGGTCAAGGAGATCTGCCGGGTGTCGCCGGGCTTCGTCGGCGCGTTCGGGGTGAGCCTCGGGCTCGGCGCGTCCACGATCCTCGCGCGCGGCACGCTCGCCCAGAAGGAACGCTGGGTGCCGCCGCTGGTAACGCTCGAGAAGATCGCGGCGTGGGCGCTCACCGAACCCGACTCGGGATCGGACGCGTTCGGCGGCATGAAGGCAACGGTGCGCCGCGACGGCGACGACTACGTGCTCAACGGGCAGAAGACGTTCATCACCAACGGCCCGTACGCAGACACCGTCGTCGTCTACGCCAAGCTCGACGACGGTGAGACGCCGGCGCGTGATCGCAAGATCCTCACGTTCGTACTCGACGCGGGCATGCCCGGGTTCACGCAGGGCAAGCCGTTCCGCAAGATGGGCTTCCACTCGTCCCCCACCGGCGAGCTGTTCTTCGACAACGTCCGGCTCGGCCGCGACCGGCTGCTCGGCGGCCCAGATGATGGCTCGGGTCGCAAGCTCCCCTCGGCAGAAGAACATGCAGGCGGGGACGGGCGCGACAGCGCCAAGAGCGGGTTCGTGGCCGAGCGAATGGGCGTGGCCGCGATGTCGCTCGGCATCATCGAGGAGTGCCTGGACCAGTGCGTGCGCTACGCGAAGGAGCGGGTGCAGTTCGGCCGGCCGATCGCCGACTACCAGCTGATCCAGCTGAAGCTGGCCAAGATGGAGATCGGACGTCTCAACGTCGAGAACATGGTCTTTCGCTCGCTGGAGATGGCGTCCGCCGGCAAGCAGCCGAGCCTCGCCGAGGCGTCCGCGATGAAGCTGTACTCGTCGCAGACCGCGACCGACATCGCGATGGACGCGGTCCAGCTCTTCGGCGGCAACGGCTACATGTCCGAGTACCCGGTCGAGCAGCTCGCGCGCGACGCGAAGTCGCTGATGATCTACGCGGGCAGCAACGAGATCCAGGCGACGCACATCGCGAAGGGCGTGCTCGGCGCTAGCTGACGGCGGCGGTCGCGCGGACCAGCAGGCTACGCACCTGGTCGTTGCTCGGGAAGGTCATGCGCAGCCGCTCCCGGGCCCGGCGCCATCTCGCGTCGCGCTGCCGCGCGGGCAGGTGCCAGGCCGAGATCATCAACCCGCGCATCGTGTCCATCGCGGTGAAGACCGCCTCGAGCAGTGCCGCCCCGTCCGGGTCGTCCGTCACGCCCGACACACCGTTGCGGTCCGAGGCGTCGCGCAGGATCGCGAGCAGGACGGGCTCGATCGTCGCCACATGCCGCCGCAGGTCCGGGTCGGTGCGCGCGGCAACCCAGAGCTCGACCGTGGCGGTGAACGTCGGGCCGCTGTGCACGTCCCAGAGCGTGTCCAGCAGTTCGCCGACCGGGTCGTCCGCGTCGGCGAGCCTGGCCACCTGGCTCCAGCCGAACTCCGCACTCTGGCCCGCGAGGTGGGTCACCGCGGCGGTCACGAGGTCGTCCTTCGTGCGGTAGTGGTGCACCTGCGCGCCGCGGGTGACGCCGGCCCGCTCGGCGATCCGGGTCACCGTCGTGCCCGCGTACCCGTAGTCGACCAGGCAGCCGATCGTCGCTTCGAGCAGCCGCTCGCGCATCGCCGAACTGCGTTCGTCCTGGCTTCGGCGGCTCGTCACGCGCGAAGTGTACGGAGGCTGATACGTGCTCTTCGGTACGGATCGGTGGCGATCTACGCGTATCCGGCCCGCCCCCACGGTCGTTAGCTCAAGGTGAGGCGAGTTCTCCCAATACGGGTGCCGGAATGTCGGAATTCACCTTGGTGCGGTAGGAATTAGTTGGGGAACCTCGGTCTGAGGGAATCGAAGGGTTGGAAACATGCGGGGTAAGGCATTCATCGCGGGGCTGGCGGCTGCCGTATCGGCAGTTGGCTTGGCAGTGGCTGGGGGTTCGGCGGCCGGTGCGGCCGACTCGGACTTCCTGTTCTACGGCGACGCCCAGGGCGCGCGCGTCAAGGCATTGAGCAGCACGGTCACCTCACAGATCACTGCCGAATCCGGCGTGTTCGGCGGCGCATCGCCGCAGTCGAACTCCAACTCCGCCGCTGCGGTCAAGGTCGGCGGCGGATTCGCCGCGATCGGCGCGGTGAACACGCACACCGAGATCAAGCAGATCACCGGTGGGTGGGAGGTGATCGCCACGGCGGAGACGACGGGCATCAGCCTGCTCAACGGCGCGATCACGGCGACCGCGCTCACCACGACGGCGACCGTCACCGAGAAGAACGGCGTGCTCACGCCGAGTGTGCACAACCAGTTCGCGAATCTGCACATCGCCGGCATCAAGCTGCCGGTGAACATCCCGCCGAACTTCGGCATAAAGCTCGGCAGCCTCGCGCAGATCGGCATCAACACGGGTGCCGGTGCCGCGCACGACGGTGCGGCCCAGGCTCTTGGTGCCGCGCTGCAGGTGCGACTGCTCGAGCCGGCCGGAAGTGCTGAGACCGGCGCCTCGATCTACGTCAGCCCGGTCATGGCCCTCGTCGGTCCGTTCGGCGGCGTCGACACCGGTCACACCACGCTCGGCCAGGCCTATGGCACGAAGGTGACCGCGAACGTCGGCTCGCTCGTCGGCATCCGCTCCGACCCGACCGCGCCGGTGACGGTGTACGCGCCGGGTACGAGTGGCAACACGACGACGGCGTCGCTCGCCTCTGTGCACCTCGGCACCGGGCTCCTTGTGGGTGCGGTGACGAATACCGGATTCGGGCAGAACACGACGGCCGGAGCATTGACGGTCATGACGTCGAGGGTGGCCAACCTGAATCTGTTCAGTGGCTTGATCAAGGCCTCGGCGATCACCGTCAACGCGACCGCGAACTCGAACGGCACGGTGACCGGGTCGACCAACCTCGCCAATGTGGTGATCGGTGGCACGGTGATCAACCTGAACGCCGCGCCGAACACGACGATCAACGTGCTGAACCTCGGCCAGATCACGATCAACCAGCAGATCCGTACCGCGCACGGCATCATCGTCCGCGGGCTGGACATCGTGATCGGGACGGCGCGCAACGGCCTGCCGGTAGGCGCCGAGATCCAGCTGGCGGTCGCAGCGGCATCGGCGACCTGATCGACTGAGAACGACCTGCGGCGGCGGCGAGAAAACGCAGCCGCCCCCGGGGTAAATGGCGGGTTGTGCGAGGGTAGGAGTTGGCCCCCGGGATAACGGGGCGACCCCATACACGGAGGAGTGATGTTCCGCA
>JAICKR010000129.1 GCA_025927835.1 Jatrophihabitans sp.
GTCGCGCCGGAGATGACGATGCGGCCGCCGGGCTTGAGCGACTTCGCCGAGTGTGAGTACGTGGCTGCGCCGACGGTCTCCATGACCGCGTCGACCCGCTCCGGCAGCCGCGCGCCCGACGCGAACGCCTCGTGCGCGCCGAGCTCGACCGCCTTGGCCTGCTTGTCCTCGGAGCGCGCCGTCGCCCACACGCGGAATCCGGCCGCGCGCGCCATCGCGATGCACGCCGTGGCCACGCCACCGGACGCGCCCTGCACGAGGACGGTCTGTCCGGGCCGCAGTCCGGACTTGGTGAACAGCATCCGGTAGGCGGTCAGCCACGCGGTCGACAGGCAGGACGCCTCGGCGAAGGAGAGCTCGGCCGGCTTGGGCAGCACGTTGCGGGTCGGCACGATCACGTACTCGGCCAGCGAGCCTTGGTGTTTCTCCGACAGCAGCGTGCGGCCCGGGTCGACCGTGTCGTCACCTGTCCAGCCCGGCGTGTTGATCACCGCGTGGACGACCACCTCGTCGCCGGTCGACTCGTCGATGCCCGCCGCGTCGCAGCCGAGGATCATCGGCAGCTGCTCCTGCTTGATGCCGACGCCGCGCAGCGTCCAGAGGTCGTGGTGGTTCAGCGATGCCGCCCGCACCCGCACCCGCGTCCAGCCCTCCGGCGCGGCCGGCTCCGGCCGCTCGCCGACGACCAGGCCCTGCAGCGGGTCGTCAGGATCGATGGACTCGGCATAGACGGCGCGCATCACCTCAACCTAGCGAGGGCCGCAGGCGGTGAGCTCCGCGGGCGCGGCGTCGAGAGCCTGCTGGATCGCCGCGACCAACTCGCGCGCGGCCGCCGCCGTCAGCTCGAGCGCCACGCGTGCGGACGGCCCGTTCGCGGGAGCGGTGACGTCGATGTTGAGCGTGTGCTCGGCGAGCGCGTGCACCGGATGGTCGTAGTAGACGGCTGCGTCGGTGACCCGGAACCAGGTGCCGTTCGGCCCCTTCGCACTGCCCTCGAGTGGTGTGGTGAACGTTGCGTACGTGCACATGTGCGCTCTCCTCAGGCCGACAGGTGCGTGCCGTAGAACGCCGCGATCCGCTCCCAGCCGTCGTTGGCGGCCGCGACCCGGTACGACACGCGATCGACGCCGAAGAAGCCGTGCCCGGCGTCGTCGTAGCGGTGGAGCTCGTACGGCTTGCCGAGCTCCGTCAGCCGCCGCTCCAGCTCGTCGACCTGCTCGGGGGACGGGTGCGAGTCCTCGTTGCCGAACAGCCCGAGCAGCGGCGCCCGCAGGCCGGGCAGCTGGTCGACGAGGTTGGTGACCTTGAGTGGCCAGCCCTCCGGCGGGGTGCCGGTGACGTACGCGCCGTAGCAGTCGACGGCGGCGTCGACGCCGAGGTTGCACGCGGCGAGCACGCTCTGCCGGCCGCCCGAGCAGTACCCGATGACGCCGACCCGGCCGTTCGACGTCGGCAGGGCCCGCAGGTACTCGGCCGCACCGCCGACATCGCCGATGAGCCGCTCGTCGGGCACGCCGCCCTTGGCGCGCACCGCCGCGGACGCGTCGTCGGGCGAGGCGTCCGGCGCTTCGCGGTAGTGCAGGTTCGGGCAGATGGCGTCGTAGCCGAGCTCGGCGAAGCGCCGCACGATCTCCTTGCTCGCCCGGTCGTAGCCCGGCATGTGGTGGATGACCACCACGCCGCCGCGGCCCTCGTCGCCGTCCGGCCGGGCGAGATAGGCCTCGATCTCGTCGCCCCCACTGCCGGTGATAAGGACGGTGGTCGCGCGCATCGAGTCACTCATGAGTGTGATCGAAGCACGCGCGGCTGAGAGCTCAACCACTAGCGGCCGCGAGCGGCATAGAGTGCCGGGTCGTGCGTCGCGGAGTCCGTCGTCCGTTCGTGGCGTTGCTCGTGCTCGTCGTGGCGCTGGCGATCGGCTACGGCGTGCGCGCCGTCAACGACAACGACCACGGCGGCGGCGGCCACGGTTCGAGCACGCCGCCGGTCGCGCTGTCGGCGCTGCCGCCGCAGGCCGCGCAGACGGTGCGCCTCATCGAGCAGGGCGGGCCGTTCCCGTACCCGCACAACGACGGTGTCGTGTTCCACAACCTCGAGCACCGCCTGCCGGCCGAGCGCGACGGCTACTACCGCGAGTACACGGTGCCAACGCCCGGCATCAGTACCCGCGGCGCGCGGCGGATCATAACTGGCGAAACTGGTGAATTCTGGTACACCGGCAACCATTACGACACCTTTGACCGCGTGGACGTGACCAAGTGACCCTCGCCGACGGCATCCGGGCGATCTATGCCCAGGTGGACGCGCCGGCCTGGGCTGCGCCGAACCTGGACGCGCTCGTCGACGTGCTGCGCGACCTGTCCTGGCTGCCCGTAGGCCCGGTCGACCTCGAGGTGCCGGAGCTCGAGGGTCCCGACGACGCCCGGCTGCTCGACGCCCTCGCGCAGGCCGAGGCCGAAACGGCAGAAGGCCCGCGGCCGGTGCGGTGGGTGCCGTGAGCGGGCAGCTGTGGCGGCATCGGGACTTCCTGCTGCTGTGGAGCGGCGAGTCGATCAGCAACGTGGGCAACGCGATCAGCTTGATCGTCCTGCCGCTGATCGCCGTTGTGTCATTGCACGCCACCGGCTTCGAGGTCGGCGCGCTCAGCGCGGCCGAGTGGGTGCCCTGGCTGCTCGTCGGCCTGCCTGCCGGGGTGTGGGTCGACCGCTCCCGCCGGAGGCTGCTGATGATCGGGTGCGACCTCGCCCGCGCCGCGCTGCTGGCGAGCATCCCGATCGTGGCCGCGGTGGGAACGCTGACGCTGGCGCAGCTGTACGCGGTGGCCTTCGGCGTGGGCCTCGCCACCGTCGTGTTCCAGGTCGCCTATCAGGCCTACCTGCCGACCATCGTGGCGGCTACCGACCTGCCCGAGGCCAACGCGAAGCTGCAGGGGACCGAAGCGGTCGCGCGGGTGGCCGGTCCCGGGCTGGGCGGCTTGTTCGTCCAGCTCTTCCGCGCGCCCTACGCCGTGATCGCCGACGTGATCAGCTACCTGGTCTCGGCGATGGCGCTCGTCTCCGTCCGCGCCCGCGAACCGCGCCCGGAGCCGACCGGACGTCAGCTGCGCACCGAGATCGTCGAGGGCGCACGTTTCGTCTCCCGCGACCCGCTGCTGCGCGTCATGACCATCGCGCCCGCGGTGACCAACTTCTTCTTCGTCGGCTTCGAGGCGATCGCGGTGCTGTTCCTGGTGCGGGCCGTGCACCTGCGCCCGGCATCGGTCGGGCTGCTCATGGGCGTGACGGCGATCGGGTCGGTCGTCGGCGCCGTCCTGGCCCGCTCCCTCGGCGAGCGCTTCGGCACCGCGCGGGCGCTGATGTTCGGCATCGCGCTCAGCTCGCCGTTCGCGTTGCTGATCCCGTTGACGACACGCGGCGCCGGGCTGGCGTTCTTCGTGGTCGGCCAGTTCGTCCTGTTCCTCGGCATCCTGGTCTACAACGTCACGATCAGCGCGTTCCGGCAGGCGTACTGCCCACCGCAGCTGCTCGGCCGGGTCGTGGCCTCGATGCGCTTCGTGTTGTTCGGCACCATGCCGCTCGGCGCGCTCGTCGGCGGCGGGCTCGCGGACGCGGTCGGGCTGCGCGGCGCGACCTGGTTGCTGCTCTGCGGCAACCTGCTCGGGGCGGTGATCCTGGTGGCCTCGCCGTTGCGCGGCATGCGCGATCTGCCGCACAGTCCCGCCAGCCTGCCGGGCGTGGCGCCCTCCGCAGCGCACACTTGATGCCGTGACCCCAGCCCTGCCGCACGGCGACCCGCCGCCGCGCGACGGCCGGCTGCCCGGCGAGGCGCTCAACCAGCTGCACGCCGCGCCGTTCGGCGCGTACGTCCACGTGCCGTTCTGCCGCAATCGCTGCGGCTACTGCGACTTCAACACCTACACCGCCACCGAGCTCGGCCCGGGCGTCAGCCGCGGCGGCTACGCCGACCAGGTGCTGCGCGAAGTCAGGCTGGCCGCGGAGGTGCTGACCGACGGTGACACGGTCGGCGACCGCATACCGCCGCTGTCCTCGGTGTTCTTCGGCGGCGGCACTCCCACCCTGCTGCCCGCGGAGCACCTCGGGCTGGTGATCAAGGAGCTGGGCGACCGGTTCGGGCTCGCTCCCGACTGCGAGATCACCACCGAGGCCAACCCGGAGACGGTGACGCCCGGCTATCTCGCCAAGCTGCGCGAGGCCGGGTTCACCCGGCTCTCGGTCGGCATGCAGTCCGCGGCGCCGCGCGTGCTCGAGGTGCTCGACCGGCGCCATCGCCCGGGCCGGCCCGAGCAGGTGGTCGAGGAGGCGCACGCCGCCGGGTTCGAGCACGTGAACCTCGACCTGATCTATGGCGCGCCGCACGAGACCGACGCCGACTGGCAGGCCTCGCTCGAGGCCGCGATCGGCGCCGGGCCCGACCACATCAGCGCGTACGCGCTCGTCGTCGAGGAGGGCACGGCGTTGGCCCGGCAGGTCGCGGCCGGCGTGGTGCCGCCGACCGACGACGACGTGCAGGCCGACCGGTACGTCATGGCCGACGAGACGCTGCGCGCCGCCGGCTTCGACTGGTACGAGATCTCCAACTGGGCCCGCTCGGACGCGGCGCGCTGCCGGCACAACGACCTCTACTGGACGGACGCGAACTGGTGGGGGTTCGGCCCGGGCGCGCACAGTCACGTCGGCGGCGTGCGCTGGTGGAACATCAAGCATCCGGTGCGCTACGGCGCCGCGGTCGACCAGGGCCGCAGCCCGGCGGCCGGGCGTGAGGTGCTCGACGACCGGGCGCGCTTCACCGAATGGGTGATGCTCGGCGTGCGCCGCCGCGGCGGTCTCGCGCTCGCCGACCTGCCCAGCTCGGCCCGCTCCGTCGTGCCGCAGCTGGCGGGCTGGGGCCTCGTCGACCAGCGCGCGTTGCAGGACGAGGTGCTCGTGCTCACCCAGCGCGGCCGGCTGATGGCCGACGCGGTCGTGAAGGAGCTGCTCGCCGCGGCGTGAGCCGCTATGACGACGCAGTCCCGGACGGACGGATCGCGTCGAGGTCGAGGATGCGCACGTGCAACGTCGTGCGTCCCTGCAGCGCGGCACGCAGGGCGCGGTGCAGCCCGTCCTCGAGATATATCTCGCCGTGCCACGCGACGGCATGCGGGAACAGGTCGCCGTAGAACGTCGAGTCCTCGTCGAGCAGGTGGTCCAGCTCGAGCTGCCGCTTCGTGGTGGTGAGCTCGTCGAGACGCACGGTGCGCGGCGCCACGTTCGCCCAGTCACGCGCCGACAGCCCGTGGTCCGGGTACGGGCGCCCGTCCCGTACCGCCTTGAAGATCACGCGCCCCTCCGGTTCGGCTCGCCCGCACTCTATCGTCAACACGGCTGTCAGCCCGGCACGTCACTAAACTGAGAAGCACCGACTTAACACGAGGAGTGCCGACCGCCGTGACCGTGGAGGATCGCAAGCTCGAGGTGCTGCGCGCGATCGTCGAGGACTACATCGCCACCAACGAACCGGTGGGCAGCAAGTCGCTCGTCGACCGGCACAACCTCGGCGTGTCCTCGGCGACGATCCGCAACGACATGGCGGCGCTCGAGGACGAGGGCCTCATCGCACAGCCGCACACGAGCGCCGGGCGGGTGCCCACCGACGCCGGCTATCGCGTGTTCGTCGACCGGCTCACCGACATCAAGCCGCTGTCGACGGCCGAGCGGCGCGCGATCGCGACGTTCCTCGACGGCGCGGTCGACCTCGACGACGTGCTGCATCGCGCGGTGCGCGCGCTCGCGCAGCTCACCCGCAACGTCGCGGTGGTGCAGTACCCGACGCTGTCACGCAGCCGGGTGCGCCATCTCGAACTCGTCATGATCTCCACGACGCGGCTCATGCTCGTCCTCATCACCGACACCGGGCGGGTCGAGCAGCGCCTCGTCGACGTGGCCGCGCCGGTGCGCGAGGAGGATGTGTACGAGCTGCGCGCGACGTTGAACGCGAAGCTGCGCGACCACCCGCTGGCCGAGACACCAGACGTCGTCAGCGAGCTGCCCACCGCGGTCGACCCGGCGCTGCGCGGCCTGGTCACCACGCTGTCGACGATCCTGCTCGAGGTGCTCGTCGAGCCGGCCAACGACCGCATCCTGATGGGCGGCACCGCGAACCTGAGCCAGCAGACCGTCGACTTCCCGGCGATCCGGCCGGTGCTCGAGGCGCTCGAGGAGCAGGTCGTGCTGCTGCGGCTGCTCGACCAGTCCGTCTCATCGAGCAAGGTGCTGGTGCGCATCGGCAACGAGACGCAGCACGAGGGGCTGGCGACCGCCTCGGTGATCACCACCGGTTACGGCCTGCACGGTGCGACGGTCGGCGCCGTCGGGGTGCTCGGGCCGCGGCGCATGGAGTACGGCCCGACGATGGCACGGGTCGCGGCCGTCGCGCGTTACGTGGGCAACCTGCTGGAAGACCGCTGATTAGACTGGCTGCTGGCACTCGCCGACCGTGAGTGCCAGTGTGTGTTTTCGAGGACGGACGGGCTCGTGGCTGACGCGCGTGACTACTACCGCATGCTCGGCGTGCGCAAGGACGCGACGCCCGAGGAACTCAAACGCGCCTACCGCAAGCTCGCCCGCGAGCTGCATCCCGACGTCAACCCCGACCCGGCCGCGCAGGACCGCTTCAAAGAGGTGACCACCGCCTACGAGGTGCTCTCCGATCCGGAGAAGCGGCGCATCGTCGACCTCGGTGGCGACCCGCTCTCGCAGGGCGGTGCGGCCGCGGGTAGCCCGTTCGGTGGCTTCGGCGGGTTCGGCGACGTGTTCGAGGCGTTCTTCGGTGGCGGCGGACCGATGGGCGGCGGCCGCGGCCGGCGGTCGCGGGTGCGGCCCGGGGCCGATGCCCTGCTGCAGCTCTCGCTCACGCTCGAGGAGACCGCCTTCGGGGTGCGCCGCGAGATCACCGTCGACACCGCGATCGTCTGCGAGAGCTGTCACGGTGACGGCTGCGCGCCGGGCACCTCGCCACGCACCTGCGCGACGTGCGGCGGCGTCGGCGAGATCCAGTCGGTGCAGCGCTCCTTCCTGGGCCAGGTGATGACCACGCGCGCCTGCTCGGCCTGTGGTGGCACCGGCGAGCAGATCCCGTCCCCGTGCCCGACGTGCGGCACCGATGGCCGGGTGCGGGCGCGGCGGACCAAGACCGTCGACGTGCCGTCCGGCATCGAGGACGGCATGCGCATCCGGCTGGCCGGGCAGGGCGAGGTGGGCCCGGGCGGCGGCCCGCCCGGTGACCTCTACATCGAGATCTCCGAGCTGCCGCACGACACGTTCACCCGCGAGGGTGCCGACCTGCACTGCACGATCGCGGTACCGATGACCTCGGCCGCCCTCGGCAGCGATCTCGTCCTCAGCACGCTCGACAGCGAGGAGAAGATCGAGATCCGCGCGGGCACGCAGAGCGGCACCGTGCTGCACCTGCGCAGCAAGGGCGTGCCGAAGCTGCGCAGCTCGACGCGCGGCGACCTCTACGTACACGTCGAGGTGCGCACGCCCACCCGGCTGGACGAGGAGCAGGAGCGGTTGATGCGCGAGCTCGCCGCCCTGCGCAAGGAGGACGTGTCGGTCACCACGAAGCCGGCCGGCCTGTTCAACAAGGTCCGCGACGCGTTCCGCCAGTGACCCCACCGCTGTTCCTCGTCGATGAATTGCCCGCCGGGGACGTCCTCGAACTCGGCGGGGACGAGGGCAGGCACGCGGCGCGAGTGAAGCGAATCACCGTCGGCGAGGCCGTCCTGATCTCGGACGGTCGCGGCGCGGTGCTCGACTGCACGGTGTCGGCGGTGCATGACCGTGGGCTCGTGCTCGCCGTGGCGCAGCGGCGCGAGGTCGCTGCGGCGCGGCCCCGGTTGGTCGTCGTGCAGGCGTTGCCCAAGGGCGAGCGCGCCGAGCTCGCCGTCGAGGTGCTCACCGAACTCGGCGCCGACGAGATCGTGCCGTGGGCTGCGTCGCGCTCGATCGTGCAGTGGCTCGGGCCGCGCGGCGAGCGGGCGCTGCACAAGTGGCGGCGCACCGGGCGCGAGGCCAGCAAGCAGAGCCGCCGCGCCTGGCTGCCTGAGATCGCGGCGCTCGCGTCCACCGCCGATGTCGCGGCCCGCCTCGCCGGCGCGACCGGGCTCGTCCTGCACGAGGGCGCCGCCGACCCTCTCACCACGGTCTCGTTGCCGCCCGATCGGGAGGTCGTCGTCGTTGTCGGTCCCGAGGGCGGCATCAGCCCGGACGAACTCGACGACTTCGCCGCGGTCGGCGCACGCGCTGTCCGGCTCGGCGAGCCGGTGCTGCGCACCTCCACCGCCGGCGCGGCCGCCCTCGCCGTGCTGTCGGCCCGCCTCGACCGCTGGACCTGATCCCGCCGATCAGAACCGGAACGAGTTGAGCATCGAGGTGTAGATCGCAGGCGGCGTCCGGCCGCCGTTCTTGATCGCCGCGGAGAATGTGTAGATACGTCGACCGACGAACATGATGCGTTCGAAGAGGGCGAACCCGTTGAGCTTCCCGACGATGCGGAAATCCCGTCCGGCGACGCCGCGGTAGGTGATGTGCTTGATGTCCGCTGCCCGTCCGCCTGCCTGTTGCGCGGCGGCGGCAACCGCGAAATCGAAGTCGAAACCCGATCCTCTCGGGTAGTCCGCGTATCCGACGCCGAGACCGACGGTGGAACTCACGTTCACGTAAGCGTTGTGCAGCTTCACCTTGCCGACCGCGGTGTCGATCGTCTTGGTGCTGAGTTCGGGCTTGCCGGGGACCGACAGGCTGAACCTGTCTCCGCGGAACGGTTGGCTCGTCGGCGTCGCGAGTCGTCCGGACGAGGGGGGCGGCTGGTCGAACGTGCTCTGTCCGCCCCCGGCGTCGGACCCACCTCCGCTGCAGCCGACGAGCGCGAACGCGATGACCAGCCCGGCCGAGCACACGGCGCGTCCGAATTGCACGCTCGGGACGCTAATCGCTCCTGCGTCCCGGTGCGCGCTCAGGGCGTCCGGTCCTGATCGAGTTCTCGGCACCGACGGGGTGGGACACGCCCTTCATCTACGGCTGGCGCATCTTCCAGCGTCGTGAGAGCACTCCGCGCGCTAGTCATTCGGCCGCGCTGCGGGGGCTCGCTCGCGATATCGAAGCGTGATCGCCGCGTGACCCAGGGCGGTGCCATGCGGAGGTTGAATCTCTCGCGTGTGGAGACGCGTTCCGGACGCGTCAGGTGGCCCGATGCCGAGGTGGATGTACGCGGCGGTCGCGGTCGCCGTGGCGGCGGCGATCGCCGTGGTCGAGATCGGCAGCCATGATCAGCACAGCCGTCGCATACCGACCGTCGACGCGGCCGTGATCTGGCGAACGGCTCCGCAAACCAAAGCGCGGCTGATCGTCCGGGTCGGGCCCCGGGAAGCGAATCGGCCGGCCTCACGGCTCAACGGCCTTCCGCAATCCCCATCTGGCGCCACGAGTTGCGGGGCAGACCTCGCTGACGTCCAGCATGATCAAACGCACGGTCACGGCGCGTGTTGGTTGCGATTAGCGAGTCGGCAGCCGGCTCAGGCTGCTTCGTTGCCGGGTGGGTCGCTGGTGGTGTCGATGGGGAGTTCGTCGGGTGGTCGGGTGTAGGTGTGGCCGGTCGGCGAAGTCCAGGTGGTGGTGCCGTCGGGGTCGTGGCTGACGGTCCAGCCGGTTTCGTGTTTGAGGTGGTGATGTCGGGCGCAGAGGGGTTGCAGGTTGGCGGCGGTCGTCTGGCCGCCGTGTTGCCAGTCGTGGACGTGGTCGAGTTCGCAGAACGCGGCGCGGCGGCGGCAGCCCGGGAAGCAGCAGGTGGGCTGTTGCA
>JAICKR010000061.1 GCA_025927835.1 Jatrophihabitans sp.
AGCCGGCGGACCCACCCACGTCACCAACGCCGCCCTGGCCTGCGACTACCACAACCGCACCGCCAAAGCCCAAGGCTGGCGACCCGAACACATCAACGGCCGCGTCGCCTGGACCCCACCCCGCTGGATCGACCCGCACCAGCAACCCCGCTACAACCACCTCCACAACACCGACCCACCACCCTGATCAAAGCTCAGGGCTCGACGGCGCCCAGTAGACAGAGCCACATCTTGAAGCGCGTCCCCGTGACGTAGTGCCGCAACCAGGTGGTCTCGCCGACGTGCCGGTCGGACCACAGGAACTCGTCGTACGTCGCGACGACCGCCGCATCCCGCGGCAGCGGCACGGCTGCACTGGCCCGGTAGGCGAGGTGGACGACGCTCTGCTCCGTCCAGCCGTAGCCCGGCGCGTCCGCCTCGCCGATCGTGCCTAGCCGCTCGGTGGCGTCGCGCCAGTCGATCGGCCGGCCGGTGAGCAGGAAACCGGAGTTCAGCGGTGGGTTGCGCTCAGCCGGGGGAACGAGCCGCACGTCGAGCGCCTCGATGTTGTCGTGCAAGAAGTACGCACGGTCATCCATGGCGTCGATGTGCCCGGCGAGGTCCGCACCGCCCCGGTGGAAGAGCACGTCGGAATCGGCATAGCCCACGGGGCGCCCGGCGGGGCGCATCGCGGTGAGCGCGACGAGCTTGCGTCCGTACGCCTTCGCATCGGCAAACTCCTGCACTGCGGGATGCACGGGCACGCCCGCGGCGTACTCGTCGACCGACGTCACGCGCACCACCGGCGACAGCCGCGCGAGCAGCGCAGCCGAGGCGTCAGCGATCGTGCCGTCCGAGACCACCTGGAAGGAGACGGGCTCGCCGACGTATCGCAGGAAGCTGCGGATCGAGAGCACCTGCTCGGGCAGGTCGCGTTCGCAGGAGAACGAGATCATGTCGACCCCGACCCGGCGCGGCGGCGTCACCGGGTCGAGCTGCTGCGCACGGATCCGGCGCAGGTAGCGGGCCCGCAGCACCCGGGCAACTCGCTTGCCGGCGATCGAGCCGCGCTGCGCCACGATGCGCCGCGGGTCCCATGTCGTCCCGCGCGCCGGGAGCAGTGTCACGTCACGCCCCACGACGCAGCCAGTTGCACGAGCGCTTCCGCCCGCACGCGCCACGAAGCCGAGGCGGCGTGTTCGAGTGCCCGGGCGCGCCAGCGCGCCAGCTCGGCGGGATCACCCAACAACCGGATCGTCGCCTCCGCCACCGCCGCCGGGTCATCCGGGTCGACGAGGACCGCGGCACCGCCGGAGGCCTGCGGGATACCGCCACGCGGTGACGCGATCAGCGCGCAGCCGGTGGCCATCGCTTCGAGCACCACGAGCCCGAACGGCTCCTGCGACAGCGAGAGCACGAACGCGAGATCGTGCTCGCGATACAGGTCGGCGATCTTGTCCCGTGCCACGAGACCGACGTATTCGCCGCCGACGCCTTCGAGCGACGCGAACAGCTCCACCTCGTACGGGGACGGGTCACCGGCGCCGTACCACCAGCGCGCACCGGCCAGCGTCGTCTCGAACCGGCAGCCGGCATCGCGCGCGGCCGCGAGGGCGGTGAGCGCGACGTGGAAGCCCTTGTTCGGGTCAAGTCGCCCGACGCACAGCACCCGCGGAACGTCGCTGTCGCGCTGTGCGGGCGGGTGGAAGTCGCTGAGGTTGACGCCATTCAGGATCGTGTGCGCCCTCGCCGCGGGTACGCCGCCCCCCACCGCGCGGTCGCGGATGTAATCGCTGCACGCGACGACCGCGTCGGGTGCGGAGAGCTCACCGTCGCGGTGGACGGGCAGCTCGTTCTGCAGCCAGGTGATCACCCGCGCGCCGGGCACGACGCGCCGGATCGCGTGCTGCGCGGCGAAGTCGTTGAACACGATGACCACATCGGGCCGGGTACGAAGCCCGCGCAGCGCCCGGCGAACGCGGCGCAGGTACTGCTCGTACGCCGGGAACGGCCTCTTCCATGCCCGGCGGGTCAGCCGGTCGACCGCACGTACCGGCTTCGGCAGCCGTGGGATGCGGCCCAGATCGGTGACGCGCCCGATCGTGTGCACCGGGTTGTCGTCGGTGTAGGTGAGCACGTCGGCGTGATGGCCGAGCGCGATCAGCTCGCGCGCCAGTTCCGAGCTGATCGTCGAGATCGCGCCTCCGGAGACCGGCGAGTAGTACTCGAGCGGCATGTTGACGAAGCAGACGTTCACGCCGTGCGTCCGCTCGTCGCGGCGTCGCTCAACTCGCGTAGCCGGCGATACGTCGAGCTCCAGGTGAACGACTCGGCGCGCTGACGCGCACGGCGGCCCCACTCCGCGAGCGCCGCGCCGTCGGTGACGAGCGCTTCGAGGATGTCGGTGAGTGCGTCGACGTCGTCGCGTTCGAACAATTGGCCCGCGTCACCGACCTGCTCCGGCGTGCCGCCGGTACGAGTGGCGACAACCGCGTTACCGGCTGCCATTCCTTCGAGGGTGGTCAGTGCGAACGGCTCGTCCCAGCGGCTCGGCAACACGTGGATCGACGACCGGCGCAGCCATTCGGGCAGCGCCACGCGGCCCACGTGCCCGGGTCGCGTGACCGGTACGCCACGCTGTTCGAGCTGTGCAGCCAGCGCATTCAGCTCGCGCTGGTACGCGTCCTCCTCGTAGCGGTCCCAGTGGTTACTGCCGACGATCTGCACGCCGAACTCCGTCGTGCGATCGGCGAGGGCGAGCGCAGCCTTCAGCACCACGTCCGGCGCCTTCTCGATGCCGGTGCGCCCGACGAAACCGATGACCGGCGCACCGGTTCGCTCGGCGGGCGGGGTGATCGCGTCCGAGGCCACTCCCGCGTACACGGTCGTCACTCGTGATCGCGGCAGCGCGTAGTAGTCGGCGACCCAGTCTGCGATGAAGTCACTGACCGCCAGGAACACGTCGACTGCACTCGTGACCTTGGCGCGAAACGGTTCGCGTGCCGCAAGCTGGTTGTGGAACAGCATCACGATGCGGGCCTGCGGCAGCGCGGCGCGCAGGTACACCGCGACCTCGGGGTCGTTGTGCAGCAGCAGCGTGCATCTCGCGCCGGCGATCTCGCGAACCGTGCGCGCGACGCGCTTGGCCCAGGCCCGCTGCCCCAGTCGAGGCAGCCCGATCGCGTTGCGCTGCACCCGGGTCAGCTGAATGCCGAGCCACCCTCCCGGGCGGCGAGGGAAGTCGATCAGGCGCAGCTTGTCCCAGTCGAACGCCGGTGCCGGGGCCGATCGCGAGACAACCCACGGCTGGTCCCCGCCGCCGGCCGAGGCTCGGCAGCATTCGTAGATGTAGGTGGCGAGGGCACCGCTCTGGGTGGGCGTGAACGTCTCGTCGGTGTGGTTGACGAAGACGAACGCGTTCTCGGCTGATCTGCTCATCGGCTCGAGCAGGCAGCGTAGACGTCGGCGTGCGCGCGGGCGCTGCGCTCCCAGGTGAACGGCTTCGCGTGCGCCGGCCCGCGCGCAGCACGCCTGGCGAGTGCGTCCGCGTCGCCGAGCAACGTCGAGAGGCCCTCGGCCAGGCCGTCCCCGGTCGGTTCGGTGAGCAGCGCGACGTCGCCGCAGATCTCCGGCAGGGACGCGCGATTGGCGGCCACGACCGCGGTGCCGCGCGCCATCGCCTCGAGCGCGGGGAAGCCGAAACCCTCGTACGTCGACGGCACCACGACGACCGACGCCGCGCTCATCAGCGCGAGGTGGAAGGGCCGGGCAAGCTTGCCGAGCATGCGCACCCGCGGCAGGTCGGCGAAGAGCCCGGTGCGGCGGCTGTCGCGCGGCCCGCACAGCACGAGCGAGACGTCCGGATGCGCCGCAGCGACGACGTGCCACGCGTCGGCGAGTGCGGCGAGGTTCTTGCGCTGCGTCGCGCCGCCGGAGTGCAGCACGAACCGGGCCGGAATGTCGAGCCGGTCGAGCTGCGAGCCCGGCACGTCGTCCCACACCGACGGGTCGAGCCCGTTGTGGATCACCTGCGCGTCGACGCCGAGCAACTCGCGCAGCTCGTCGGCGGCGAACTGCGACGGCGCGATCACCGCGCGCGCCCGGCGCAGCGAGTCGGCGGCGCGCCCGGGAATGGTGCCCTCGTCCGGGAACCGCAGTGGCGCCAGGTCGTGCACCGTCACGACCTCGCGGCGGCCCGCGGGCAGGCGCAGGTCGCAGCGGTGCAGCAGCGGCGCCGGCCCGTACAGCACGCGCGCAGCCGCGTGCTGCACCGCGGGCGTCGCGTTGGTGAGCGCGCTCAACGGCGCGCGCCCCTCGCCCGGCAGCCCACTGCGCAGCGAGCGCACCCGGCACGGCCGGACCTCGACGCCGGCCGCGGGCAGGTGCGCGAGCAGCTGGGACTCGTACAGCTGCTGCCCCATCGGATCGGACGCCACCAGCGATGCGAGCACGACGCTGCGCCCGTGGCTCGCGCGCGCGCTTCGCTCGCCGGTCATCGTCCCGCCACCGCGTGCAGCACCGCTGCGAACGACGTTGCCCGCTCGGCCCAGGACGCAGGCGCCGGCCGCGCGAACGGGCCGGAGCCGATCGCCTTCGCCACTGCATCGACGAACGCGCCGCGGTCGACGACGGACAACCCGTCGGCCCGCAGCTCCTGGAAGCCACAGCTCGGCGTCGCGACGACCGGACGGTCGGTGGCCAGGTACTCGTGCGCCTTGATCGCGTCGAGGCTGAGCGTGAACTCGTCGACGCGATGCGGGCAGATGAGCACGTCGGCGGCCACCAGCCAGGACGGCACCTGCGCCGCCGGCACCGGCCCGTGGAGCACAACGCCGTGCGAGACGAGCCGGTCGCGCTGCACGTCGGTCACCCGCTCGGGACCGACCAGATGCACCGTGGCCGCGCGCGCGGCAGCAAGCTCGGACACCAGCTCGAGGTCCACGCGGTTGTCGTGCACGGTGCCGACGTAGACGGCATTCGGCAACGCGCCGTCGAGCGGGTGCGGACGCGCGGCACGCATCGCCTCGACGTCGACGCCGTTCGGGATCAGCGTCGCGGCCACGCCGTAGCGCTCCCGCCACCGCCGGGCGAGGACCGAGGAGCAGACGACCGTCGCCTGCGCGCGTTCGGCGAGCGCGTCCTCGGCGGCGACGATGCGCCGCCGCGACGCGTCGTCCTGCGGCATCGAGCGCCAGTCGTCGGTGACGTCGTAGACGACCGGCACTCCGTCGCGCGCGGCGGCGACGCCCGCGACCGCGTCGTTGACCCAGAGCAGGTCGACATCGCGCAACCGTTTGCGCAACCACGCGCCGATCAGCCGGTAACCGCCGTAGCGGCGCGGCACGATCAGTGGCGGCGTGACGACCTCGACGCCGGCTTCGGGCGAGCGCACCCGCGCACGCAGCGCCAGTCCCGGCTGCGGCGGCGTGACGAACTGCAACGACGACACCTCGCCGGACCGCACGACGCGGGCCGCGAGGTGCTGGTTGCGCCGCCACACGTCGTCCCAGGTCTCCAGGCTGAGCACGCCCACCCGCAGGCTCACCGCGAACCACCCCGCAGCGCGTCGGCGTAACAGGCCTCGTACTGGTCGGCGATGCGGCGCCAGTCGTAGGCCTCGACATCGACGCTCGCCTGCGCCGCGCGAGCCTGCGCCGCGGCGGGGTCGTCCAGCAGTACGCGCAGCGACGCCGCCATCGCCTCGGCATCCCCCGCCGCGGTCAGCAACCCGTTCATCCCGTCGCGCACGGTCTCCGGCACGCCGCCGACCCGGGTCGCGAGCACCGGTGCGCCCGCCGCCATCGCCTCGATCACCACGATGCCCTGCGGCTCGTGCCGCGACGGCAGCACGAACCCGGCGCAGCCGCGGAACAACCGGAACGCCTCGGCTGCCGGCACCCCGCCGACCAGGTGCACGCGATCATCGAGCCCGGTGGCCGCGATCTGCGCGGCCAGCGCGGCCCGCTCCGTCCCGTCGCCGGCGAGCACCAGGTCGAGCTCGGGATGCTCCGCGGCGACCTTCGCGAACGCGGCGACCAGGACGTCGAAGCCCTTCTGCCGTACGAGCCGGCCGATCCCGAGCAGGTACGGGCGGTTCCGTCGCATCGGCGCGGCCGCGCGCACCAGCTCGAGGTCGACGCCGTTGCGCACGACTCGCGCCTTGCTGGACAGCCCGTCGCCGTACATCGCGATCGCCTCGTCGAGCACCTGCTGCGAGCACCCGGTCACGACGTCGGCAGCCGTGATCAGCCGCCGCCACGAGCGGCGCATCGTCGCCGAGCGTTGATAGATCTGCGCGGCGTCCATCGTCAGCTCGCCCTGCATGGTCACCACGAGCGGCAGCCGCAGCCGGCGCGCGGCGCGCAGCGCGTAGTAGCCGTTCGTGCTCACGCACTGCACGTGGATCAACCGGCTGTGATGGCGTTTCATCGCCTCGTACACGCCGCGGCGCGTCGTCGCAGTGCCTACCACCCAGCCCGCAAAGTGCCGCGGCTTCGGTTCTGGGAAGCGGAACCGCTCCCGGCGCACCGGGATGTCGTCGACCACGCCGTCGGCCGGCAGGTCGATGGGCCAGCGATTGGTGATGACCACAGTGTCGCTGCCGCGGCTGCGCAGCTCGAGCGCGAGCCGCCTCGACAGTTCCTCGACACCGCCGAGGTGCGGCGCGAACGCGCTCGGCATCAGCGCGATGTCGGGCGGGCGATCAGCGGCCACGGTGCCCACGGCCGGACAGCTGGTCGCGATAGAGGTGCTCGAGCCGCTCGACGTGTGCCTCGATGCTGAACAGCCGGCGCTGCCGTTGCTGCGCATGATCGCCGATCTCGCGGCGCACCGACGGCGTGCGCGCGAGTCGCTGCAATTGCGCCGCGCAGATGTCGACGTCGCCGGGCGGGAAGAACGCGGCGTCCTCCCCGAGCGTCTCCGGATGCGCGCCCGCGCGCGTGGCGATCACGGGCGTGCCCTCGGCCATCGCCTCGACGACGGCAAGGCCGAACGGCTCGGCGACCGCGGTGGCGAGCATGATCTCGGCGCTGCGCAACACGCCGCGCGCGTCGGGGGTGAAACCCGCGAACGTCACGCTGTCGGCGATCGAGCGGGCACGTGCCACGCTCTGCAGTCCGGCCTCCTCCGAGCCTCGCCCGTAGATCATCAACCGCCAACCCTCACGGCTCAGCCCGCTCGCGGCCCAGGCGCGCAGCGCGGTCGACGTGTCCTTCTCCGGCTCGAGACGCTGCATCACGACCACGACCTTGCCGCGCTGGGTGCGCGCGCCGCTCGACTGCACGCCGTTGTGCAGCACCACGCACGGCGAGGGCGTCGCATCGGCGACGAACTTGCTGATCGCGATCTGCAGGTCGATGCGCGGCTCGATCAACCGCTTGGCGAACCGGCCCTTGACGGTGCCGCCGCGCGGCGTCGCGAAATGCCGGGTCACCACCAAGCGGGCGTGCAACTTGCGCTTGAGCCGCGCCGCAGGCAACTCGGCCGCGGTCATGTGTGCATGGATGATGTCGCGCCGGCCCAGCTGGCGCAGCGCGTGGTGCACCTCGCGGGTCGTGGTGGCCGGCCGGTGCTTGATCGCGGGCGCAAGGTGCCGGCGCATCGCCGCGGGATCGCCGCCGATCACGTCCACCGTCCACCCGCGCGCGGCGAGCCCGTTCGCCGTCTCGGCGATGTAGCGCTCGACGCCGGCGAACGCATCGGAGCGCACGACGTGCACCACCGTGGGTCGCGTCATGCGGCACGCTCGCCGCTCGCCCCGGCGCCGCCCGGGCCGCGGACGTAGAGCGCGAACGTGCGCCGGTTCAGCAGCCGCCGTTCCCGGGGGCCGGCGACCGAGCGCCGGGCCGCGGCCACCAGCGAACCGGCGCGGATGATCCACCAACCGAACCCGCCGTACCAGCGCCGGCCGAACTGCTCGGCGCTGCGGTGGAAGAGCTGCTCACGGACGGCCGCGTCACTGGTGCTGGCCGCTCCGGCGTGCCGGGCGAGCACGTCGTCGACGACGGCGACCGTCCAGCCGGCGCGCTGTGCACGCAGCTGCCAGTCGGCCTCCTCCGCGTAGAGGAAGTAGCGCTCGTCGAGGCCGCCGAGCGCGGCGAGCGCGGAACCGTTGAGCAGCAGCACCGCGCCGACGACGAAGCGTCGCCCGCGCCACAGCCGCGTCAGCCCGACGGCGTCGAACCACACCTGGGCGGGCGACGGGATCGGCCAGGACGCCCGCTGCGGTGTGCCGTCGAAGCCCGCCAACCGCGGCCCGACCGCCGCGCAGCGCGTGCCCGGCGCATGCAATGCGTCCTGCAGCATCTGCACGCCGCGTAGGTCGATACGCGCGTCGGGATTGAGCAGCAGCACGTCGCCCTGGCCGTTCCACGTACGCGAAAGCCCGAGGTTCACCGCGGCCGCGAAGCCGATGTTGCCCGGCGCCGGAAGGTAACCGGCCCCGCACTCCGTCACGATTGCGCGCGTCGCCTCGGACGCGCCGTTGTCGACAACGAGGACGGTGGACGCGTCGAGCGACCGCAGACACTCGGGCAGGTGATCGTCCGAGCGGTACGCCACGACGAGCACGGTGGGCGCGGGCGTCACCCGGCTAGGGTAATCGGGCGTCTGGAGGTGCGCTGGGTGGTGGAACGTCCTGCACTCGCGGTCGTTTTCCCCCGCGCCTCGGTCACCGGTGGCGTCGAGCGGATCGCGCTCGAGTTGCTGCGCTACGAGAGCAAGCGCCGCACGGCCTGCTTCGTCGGCGAAACGCTCGACGGCGGCGACGGCCTGGCCCACGAAGCCGTCCCCACCCGCCGGGTACCGCCGTCGCTGCGGCCGATCGCGTTCCGCCGTGCCGCCGCGCGCACGCTCGAACGGCTGGCGCCGGGCACGACGATGTCGCTCGGCGTCAACTGCCCGCCGGGTGACGTCTACTGGGTCAACAGCGTGCACCGCTCCTGGCTCGACGACGGCGGCGATCTCGTCGTGCGCGGCATGAAGGTGCCGGCCGGGTTGCGCCGCGCGCTGCTGCGGCACCAGGTGCTGCTTCGCCTCGAACACGACTACTTCGTGAACCATCGCCCACGCGCCGTGATCTGCTGCTCGGCGCGCGAGGCCGCCGACGTGCGCCGGCTCTACGACGTGCCCGAACACCTGCTGCGCGTGGTGCCCCACGGCTATGACGCGGACGTGTTCTCGCCCGCGCGCCGTGCCGCGCTGCGTGAGCGCGCACGCAGCGAGCTGAACGTGAGCGACGGCGACGTCGTCGTCCTCATGGTCGCCAACGAGTGGCACCGCAAGGGGTTGGGCACGCTGCTCGAGGCGGTCGCCGCGCTCGGCGATCCGCGCGTCCGCATCGACCTCGTCGGCGCGAAGGCGCCCGACGACTACCGTCCGCTCGCACATCGGCTCGGGCTCGCCGACCGGATGCGCTGGCACGGGCCGACGCCCGACGTGGCGCGGTTCCACGCAGCCGCCGACATGTTCGCGCTGCCCACGACCTACGAGCCGTTCGGGCTGGTGCTCATCGAGGCGATGGGCAGCGGCCTGCCGGTGATCACGCCTCGGCTGGCCGGCGCGGCAGAGGCGATCACCGACGGCGTGGACGGACTGCTGCTCGACGACCCGCGCGACGCGACGCAGCTCACCGCGCAGCTCACCCGGTTGCTGGACGCGGACGAGCGCGCCCGGATGGGCGCGGCCGCCGCGGCCAGTGCCGCCGGCTACGAATGGAGTCGGGTGCTCGCCCGCGTCGACACGGTGCTGTTCCCGGACGGCTAGGGGGTGATGTGCCGCTTCATGGCGTCGGACACGACGTCCTGCATGCGGCGCGCGAACGTCTCCGGCGCGTACCGGTCACCGGCGATCCTGATCTTGTCCGGCTCCCAGGTGCGAGCCCGCAGCGCCCGGATGCCCTCGACGAGCTGTGCCACGTCGGCCTCGTCGACGAACAGCCCCGACACGCCCTCGATCGTCGAGTCGACATAGCCACCGCTGCGCAGCACGAGGGACGGGATGCCGAAGCTCTGTGCCTCGACCGGGGTCAGCCCGAAGTCCTCCTGCGCCACCGCGATGAGACCCGCGGCGTTCGCGTACAACCAGCGCATCTGGCGGTCGGTGAGGCCGGTGACACCCTTGATCGTGTCCGGCCAGCCGTACCCGCCGAGGTCGTCCGCACCGACGACGACGAGCCGCTCCCCCGGAATGGCCGCGACCGCGTCGCAGATCGCCGGGATGCGCTTGTAACCGCGGCGGCGCCCGACGGTCAGGAGATACCCGGGTTCGATGCCGGGCACCGGAGTTTGCTCGCCTTGGGGCTCCAGACCTCGTGCCGGCGGGACGACCTGCGGTTCGATGCCGTAGCTGGTGCGCACCCGCTCTGCCACCACCGTCGAGTTCACGACGTACGCGTCCGCGGCCCGCAGCGCCGCCGCGGTGTCGGAACGGCGCAGCCGCCGGGTGGACGCGCGGAACGAGAGCCTCGCCCAGCGCGGCAGCCGGGCGAGGTAGTCGTCAGGCTGGTACAGCCAGCGCGCCGGGCTGTGGCAGTAGACGACCTTCGCCGCGGCGGTGCTCACCCGATGCGCCCAGCCACTGCTCGAGCAGACGACGACATCGGCATCGAAGATCCAGCGCCGACGGAACGCTGACGCGAGGAACGGGAACGCCAGACGGGGGTCGCGACGGAACGGCGGGAACCGGTCGACCCACAGCGTTTCGATCTGGTGCTCGCGAAACTCCGGGTAGCTCGTCTTCGGGTTGAAGCACGAGGTCAGCAGCCGCGCACCCGGGAAGGCACGGAGCAGCTCGAGCACGACGCGCTCGGCGCCGCCACGCTGGGTGACGTAGTCGTGGACGATCACGACGTCCGCACCTTCCCCCCCGACCATGAAGCGAGGTTAGGCACACCGCGGACGCAGCGACAACCCGAGCCCTCAGCATCAGAGGCGCCCTGTGCTACGCCGTCTAGGATCCGAACCAGGCCAAATTCAGCCAACCGAGGAGCATCGTGGATCTGATCGGCTACCTGCGGCTGCTGCGGCGTCGGTGGTGGATCATCTCGCTGGCCATCCTCGTGAGCGTCGGTGCGGCCGTCGCCGCAACGTCGATCCAACACAAGCGCTACCAGACCAGCACCAGGCTGCTCGTCTCCGGCTCGTCGTCGTTGAGCGCGGTCGACGAGATCACCAGGCGCCAACTCGCGCAGCAGCGCGCCGTCCTGTTCTCGCAGATCGCCACGACGTCGCCGGTCATCTCCGCAGCTGTCAAGGCGGCGGACGCGACCCACCTCAACCCGCCTGCCGCGGCGTCCAACGCGGCCATCGGCGCGTCCGCCAGCGGCGATGATCCGTTCCTCACGATCACCGTCACCGCGGATACCCCGACAGCCGCGCAGGCCATCGCGAACCAGTTCGTGAACGTCCTCCCGCCCGAACTCGCGAAACTCGATCAACTACCGTCCGCAGTCAAAGCACTACTGACCGTGGTCAACAGCGCCGGCCTGCCCACGACCCCGATCTCACCCAGGCCGAAGCGGGACATCCTCATCGGCCTTGCGCTCGGCATCGTGCTCGGCATCGCGGCGGCGCTGATCCGCGAGACGCTCGACACGACGCTGCGCGACAGCGAGGAAGTCCGCCGGCTGACCCGGGCCACGATCCTCGGCATCGTGCCGCGCGAGTTCGACGACGAACGGCTGCCGGCCGCCACCAGACCACACTCGCGAAGATCCGAGGCCTATCGGCAGGTCCGCACCAACCTCGAGTTCGCTGCCGAGGACGAAGAGCCGCCGCGCTCTTTCGTCGTGACCAGCGCCGGGCAAGGCGAGGGCAAGTCGACCACGGTCGCCAACCTCGCACTGCTGATCAGCCGCGCCGGCAAGCGCGTCGCGGTCATCGACGCCGACCTGCGCAAGCCCACGCTGGCGTCGCTGTTCAACGCGACGAGCGACTACGGCCTGTCGGACGTGCTGTCCGGCACGCGCAGCCTGCAGAACGCGATGCAGCAGATCGCGGGCGAGCAGATCAGCGTGCTCGCGAGTGGGCCGAGCGTCACGCGGCCCAGCGAGCTACTGAGCTCACCGGCGATGGAGCACATCCTGCAGGAGCTCACCGCGAACTTCGATCTCGTGATCGTCGACTCGCCTCCGGTGCTCGCGATCACCGACGCGTTGCTCGTCGGCAAGCACACCGACGGCGTGGTCGTCGTGACCCGGATGCGGCGTACGACCCGGTCCGGGCTGCGCCGCTCGCTCGAGGCGATCGAGCGAGTGCACGCTCGCCTGTTCGGCGTCGTCGTCAACGCCGCCACCGAGTCCGAGGACAAGCGCTACGGCTACACCAGGGGCTACACGAAGGGCTACCTCAGCCAGGAGGTCAGCCCGACGGAGTACCTGAGCGCCGCGCGGTCGGCCGAGCCGGCGCCGACGGTTGTGACAGCGGCACGCGTGCAGAAGACCGCCGCCGCGCCGCCGCCGTACGTGCCGCCGGCCGCACCGCCACCGGTGGCACCGCCACCGGTGGCACCGCCACCGCCGGACCCCGTCGCGGAACCGGAACTCGTCGTGGAGCCAGAACCCGTCGCGGAACCGGAAACCTTCCGGGAACCGGAACCCGTCCCGGCGCCGGAACTCGTCGCGGCACCGGAATCCGTCCCGGAACCGGAATTCGTCGCCGAACCGGAGCCCGTCGCAGAGCCCGTGTCGCTCGCTCCCGTCCAGGAGTGGCCCGCGGTGGAAGAGGCGCCGATCGACGACTCCCCGTTCGACGACGTGCCTTACGACCAGCCGACCTACGTCGAGCGGCACGTCGCGGCGGAACCGGCGCCACGGGTCGCAGAGGAGGAACCGCCGCCGCCGGCCTACAAGCCGGTCTACCGGCCCGAGCCGGAGGCCGAGGCAGCTCCGCTGCCACCCCGGTACCAGCACGATGCGGACCCGTCGCCGCCGGTGTACCAGCCCGAACCACCGCCTGCGCCTGTCCAGCAGCAGCCGGTCGAGTCGCCGTTCCCGCCCTACATCCCGCCGCCCGCGCAGCAGGCACCGCCGCCGGCACACCAGCAGGTCGAATCGCCCTTCCCCCCCTACGTCCCGCCTGCGCAGCAACAGCAGCCGCCGCAGGGCCCGCCGCCCGTCTACTGGCCGGACCCGGAGGCAGCCGAACTCGAGCAGCCCGAGCCGACCTATGCGCCCCCGGCCGGCGGCCGTTCAGTCGGCGCGGTGCGCCCCGGTCGCGAGAGCCGGTCCCGCTCGGGTGGCAAACGCCGCCGGACTCGGGCTGGCGAGGGCGATGCCGAGGATCAGGAACGGCAGGGACGCCACGCCGGCGGACCAGTAGATGTCGACCATTCCGTGCAGGAGTTTTCCGGCAATGACGCCTACCGCCGCGGCGACTAGCGGGCTGCCCCGCCGACGGATCGCGGCGACGAGTACGCCCACCTGGAAGATCGCGAAGCCGAGCAGGCCGATCAGCCCGGACTCGGCAAGCTCGTTGTCGATGATGTTGTTCGGGACGAACGCGTAGGGCCCGAAGTGGCCGGTGAAGAAATACTTCAGCCCGACGCCGACGAACGGCGACGTCCGCCAGATCTTCTGCGTGACGTGCTCGACGTTGAACCGCACGCCGAGGCTGCTGTTCGTGAGGTCGGACTGGTCGACGGTCAGTTGATGATGGATCGAGATCACCGCAAAGGTCGCGAGCGTCACCCCGACGGCCACGGCGAAGATCCAGGTCCGGATGCTGTGCGCGCGGGGGTTGAGGACGAACGCCACGAGCATGCCGAGCACCGCGGCCAGGATCGCACCGCGTGACTGCGACGAGAGCAACCCGCCGGCGACGATCACCACCGCGCCGAAGCGCAGGGGCGCGGCGAGATGCACCGCGTCGGGCGCGGCGAGCACGAGGACGAAGACCGCGGCGAGCAGCGCACCGATGAAGTTCTTGTTCCATCCCTGTGGTGCGGCCGGGTCGAAACCGTGCGTGAACGTCCACTCGATCGCGAGCACGCCGATGATGCACGACACGAACGTCAGCAGCCGCAGTGCCGCCCGCTCGGCATGCTCGCGCACCAGCCACGCGCCGATGAGCAGGCTGCCGCCGACCATCACCAGCCGGTGCGTCCATTCCAGGTACGCGCGGGTGGAGGGGTTTGCCGCGATACCCGGCAGCAGCAGGGCAAGATAAGCGGCTATGGCGTATGCCGCTCCCCGCAGCCGCCGCAGTTCCGGCGTCGCTGCCAGCGCGGGCAGCGCCATGATCGCGGCAGCGGTGAGCAGCGCGTCGGAGTACGTGATGCCGCCGGTGCTCCCCGGCGCAGCGCTGATCGAGCCGAGGCGCTGCACGCCCCATACACCGGCGACCGCGACGATCGCGAGCACGACCGGGCGGCGCGACACGAGCAGCAGCACGACGAGTGTCGCGACGATGAGCGCGCCCTCTCTGAGGCTGCGGGTGCCGACGGTGCCGGCGACCGCGCCGGCGAAGATCACGAAGAGGATGAGCAGGAACTCCGGTGCGCGGCTGCGCGCCTCCTCGAGGGCGGCCAGCGCTCGCGTCACTGGAACAGCGTAAATGGCGGTGCGCATCGACGGCTCGAGCCTCGGCGTCGCGCTGTCCTTCGACGTCGCAGCCGACCTCGTACCGCGCTTCGAGGCGGTGCTGCCGCCGCGCTGGGTAGCGGGTAGCGAGTCCGGCGACGCTCGGTCGTGGCGGGTCGAGACCGAGCACGACATCGACCGGGTGCGCGGCGAGCTCGAGCTGCACCTCGCGGAACACGTTCCCGGGCTCATCGCCGTCCACGCCTGTGCGGTCGCCTTCGACGGACGCGCGGTGCTGGTGCCGGGACGCAGCCTCAGCGGCAAGAGCACGATCGCGGCGGCGCTGGTCGACCAGGGCGGAACGTACTACTCCGACGAGTACGCGCTGCTCGATCCGGACGGCCAGGTGCTGCCCTACGCCCGGCCGCTCACGCTGCGCGCGACCGGCGCCGAACCGGCCCGGCTCATCCGGCCCGAGACGCTGCCCGCGGTCGGTGCCGAGCCGGTGCCCGTCGCTGTCGTCGCGCATGTTCGCTACGACGCGTCGGCGCAGTGGGACGTGCATGCGATCGGTCCGGGCGAGGGCACGCTCGCACTCATCGACAACGCGGTCGCCGCGCAGACCCGCTCCGCGGAGGTGCTCGCGCACTGCGCCGCCGCCGCACGCCACGCGACGTTCGTGCGCGGGCGGCGCGGCGAGGCCGCCGACGCAGCCGCGCAGCTCATCGCCTTGCTGGCGGCGGCGTGACCCGCGACGGTGTGCTCGAGCTGAGCGTGCGCGTGCTGCGCGACGTTGCCCGCACGCTCGGCGATCGGGTGCCGGTGCCCGCGTTGGGCGACGAGCGGCTTGCCGAGCCCGAACTCGCCGGCGAGATCGCGGCTGCCGCCGGCTATCACGGTGTCGTCCCGCTGTTGTGGTCGGCGATCGAGCGCTACGGCGCACCGGACGCGCTGCGCGAGGCCGCCCGCGAGGCGTATCTGCCGCTCGTCGCGCGCGCCTTGCGGCTGCAGCACCTGCTGCATGTCGTCGACGAGTCGCTGACCGCGGCGAGCATTCGCTACGCGGTGTACAAGGGACCCGCGACCGCGCAGCACTACCCGTCGCGCGAGCTGCGTGCCTACAGCGACGTCGACGTCCTCGTCGCACGACGCGACATCGACGAGGCCGATCGCGTGCTGCACGCCGCCGGTCTGCACGGCGGTTGGCTCGGCGTCCCCGACGACTACGCCGAGACCGGCTACTACCTCAACGGATTCGGCGCGCTCGACCTGCACTGGCACGTCATGCGCGAGGCCGCGGTGCGCACCGCGTTCGACCTCGACACCGATGCGATGCTCGGGCGCGCCAGCCGGCACCCGATCGGCGAGAGCAGCGCGCTGCTGCTCGACACCGTCGACGAGCTCATCGCGGTGGCGACGCACGCCTGCTTCGACGGTGCCTACCGGCTGGGCTGGTTCGTCGACATCGCCCGGCTGCTGCGCGACGCCGACCGCGCCGAGCTCCGCGGTCGGTGCGCCGCGTCGCGCACGTCCCTGCCGGTTCAGGTGGTGCTGGACCGCACGCACCGCGCCTTGGGCGGGTCCGGACCGCCCGAGCTCGCGCGGGGCAGCTGGCGCCGGCTGCTCGACGGAGTCGCTGCCGCTCGTCCGGTCGAGCGCACCTTCCGCCAGGTGGGCCGCGGCGGCCTGGTGTTTCGCGCGACCCGGCCCACGAGCGCGCGCAGCGTCGCCGCGCTGGCCGCGCTCGGCTACCGCGAGGCGCTTCGCCCGGTTATGTCCGATCCGAACCATCGGTGGCGGACGGGGCGGAAAGGCCGTCTCTGAGTAGCAACCTGCCCAAGTGGCCGGGCTGGGCCGAGCATGCGAGGATCTTCGACAAGGGGGCACGACCAGTACGTAAGCCGCGACTTTTGCGGGGGTATTCTTGGCCGCGCGTTCACTGCTGCCTGCACGCAGGGACCACCTGCTCGTGCAGGAGCTCGGCGACGAGATCGTCGTCGTCGACACCGCCACGCAGCGCGCCCATTCGCTGACCGGCCTTGTTGCCGACGTCTTCCGCGCGTCCGCCAACGGAGTGTGGTGGGGCGACCAGACCGACGAGTTCGACGCGGCCGTCGCCGAGCTGGTGGACGCGGGCCTGCTCGCCGAGCCGCGCGGTCTCTCGCGCCGCCGCCTGCTCCAGGGCGCCGGTGCCGCCGTCGTCGTCGGTGGGGTCGCCTCCATCGGCCTGCCCGCGGTCGAAGCCGCAGCGAGCCCCGGCCCGTCGATCACCTACACGACGCCGTGTCAGACGAACACGTTGCACATCGCGGCGGGGCTGCACGTCATCGACTTCACGATCGTCGGTGGTGGCGGAGGCGGTGGCGCGGGCGGGCTGAACACCACGATCATCTCCGACGGCGGTAACGGTGCGAACGCCGGCGTGATCACCGGCCAGATCACGGTCACCGGGCCGACAACGCTGACCGTTGTCGTCGGCGGCGGTGGCAACCCCGGCATCGGCACGGCCGGCGCGCAAGGCGGGTCGCAAGGCGGGGCGCCGGGCTGCGGCACCAACACCGGCGGAGCCGGTGGCGCAGGTGGAAACAAGCCGACGGGCATGGACAACTCGATCGCCGGTGGCGGCGGCGGTGGCGGCGGCGAAACGATCGTCACGACTCCCAGTGGAGCGATCCTGCTCATCGCGGGCGGGGGCGGCGGGGGCGGCGGTGCAAGCGCAGCGACCAACATCTCCGGCGGTAACGGCGGCGCCGGCAACGGCACCACGCCCGGTGCAGACGGCACCGCGACACTTGCCGGCAGCAACGGCAAGGGCGGCACCAACAACGGCACCAACGACGCCACACCCGGTGCCGGCGGTGCCGCCGACGGCTCGGGCGCCGCAGGCACGACGGGCACCGTCAACGACTCGACATCCGCGGGCGCGGCCGGCGTCGGCGGCGCCGGTGTCACCGGCAACGGCAACGGCAACGCGGCCTCCAGCGGCGGTGGCGGCGGCGGTGGCGGCGGCTACGGCCCGGGCGGCGGTGGCGCGGGCGGCGACAAGGGCAACAAAGGCCCGCAGTGCGGCGGCAACGGAGGCGGTGGCGGCGCCGGATTCATCCGCTCGACGCCGGTTGACGGGTTCAGCGTCGCGGCCACGCCCAACAACATCGGCGACGTCGCGGACGGCAAGGGCCTCGGCGGACTGGGCGGCAAGGTCCTCACCCAGGTGCCGGCGGCCGCCGGCAC
>JAICKR010000195.1 GCA_025927835.1 Jatrophihabitans sp.
CGGGATGCGGCTTGGGCCGGCGCACCTCGTCACCGCACACGACGGCACCGAAGTAGTGCCGCCCGATCGAGTCGAGTGCGATCTCGGTGAGCCTGCGGTGCGTCGAGGTCACCAGCGCTGCGGGCACCTGTGCGGCATGCACGGCGCCCAACAGCTCCTGGGCGCCCGGCTTCCACACGATGTCGGTGCGGAACAACTCGGCGGTGCGCTCGGTGAGGTACGCGCCGCTCGACTCGGGGTCGGCCTCGATACCGAGGTCGGCGTGCAGGATCGCGACCGAGCGGCCCAGGCTCGAGCCGACCATGCGGTGACGTGCGTTCAACGACAGCTCGCCGCCCAGCCAGGCGGCGAGGTCATCGAGTGCGACGTCCCAGATCTTCTCCGAATCCAGCAGCGTCCCGTCCATGTCGAACAGGACGGCTGCAGGTTCTGGCACGCAATAACCAATACACGCTTCGGTTTGCCGCTGTAGGGGCGGAGGTCTAGGAATGCGCCATGCTGGCGATAACGCTCGCAGACCTGCGATTCCGCTACCGCCAGTTCCTCATCGCGGTCATCGGCACCGCCGTGGTGCTCGCGATGGCGCTGTTGCTGTCCGGGCTGGCCAACGGGTTCAAGACCGAGCTGCGCAACGTGGTCGGCGGTGTCGGTGCCGACCGCTGGATCCTCAGCCCGGAAGCGCACGGCCGCATCACCTCGGTCTCCGCGTTCGGTGCCGACGTCGTCGACCGCGTCGGCAAGACAGGCGTGACGCGCGCGGACAGCATCGCGATCATGCCGCAGGAGGTGATGCGCGCCGGCAAGAAGCTCGTCACTGTCACCGTGTTCGGGGTCACCCCGGGCGGGCTCGGCATGCCGGACGTGCACGACGGTGCGGCGCTCACCGCCGACGGCCAGCTCGTCGTCGACGGCCGCACGAACGTCGCGCGCGGTACGACGATCTCGTTCGGCAACACGTCCTTCGACGTGGTCGGCGAGGTCAACGGCCAGACGATCAACGCCGGGATCCCGGTCGTCTTCATGACGCTGCACGACGCGCAGCGGGTGCTGCTCGGCAACCGTCCCGTCGTGACCGCGGTGGTGACCAAGGGCGTGCCGGCCGCGGCGCCGCCCGGGTTCGACCTGCTCTCCAACGCGCAAGTGGAGGCCGAGTCACTCACCACCCTGGACAGTGCGATCTCGTCGATCGAAAACTCGCGCAACCTGATGTGGGCGATCGCCGCGATCATCGTGGCGGCGCTCATCTACGTCGCCGCGCTGCAACGGGTGCGTGACTTCGCGGTGCTCAAGGCGCTCGGGTCGTCGTCCCGACTGCTCTTCGCGAGCCTGTGCACCCAAGCGGTGATCATCACCCTGTGCGGTGCGGCGCTCGCGCTCGTCCTGTCGCAATTCATGACCGGCGTGTTCGACCAGCCGATCGACGTGTCGTCGACGTCGTACGCCACCCTGCCCGTGGTGGCGGTCGTCGTCGGCCTCGTCGCCAGCCTCGTCGCACTTCGCCAGGCCACCGGAGCCGACCCGGCTGCGGCCTTCGCGGGCTGATTCATGGCGACGCTCAGCATCAGCGACCTCACCGTCGAGTACGTCTCGGCGGGATACAAGGTGCGCCCGATCGACGAGCTGTCCTTCGCGGCCGACACGGGCCAGCTCGTCGTGCTGCTCGGCCCGTCCGGCTGCGGCAAGACGACGCTGCTGTCGTGCATCGCCGGCCTGCTGACCCCGGCCGGTGGGCAGATCGAGTTCGACGGGATCGACGTGATCGGGCTGCGCGGGCCGCAGCGCGCCGACTACCGCCGCGACACGGTCGGCGTGATCTTCCAGGCGTTCAACCTGATCCCGAGCCTGAGCGCGCAATCGAACGTCATGGTTCCGCTGCGGCTGGCAGGCGTGTCCCGGGCGAAGGCCAGGGCACGAGCCGACGAGCTGCTCGAGCTGGTCGACCTGACCGACCGTCGCAAGAACCGGCCCGGCCAGCTGTCGGGCGGCCAGCAGCAGCGGGTCGCGATCGCGCGTGCCTTGGCACACGACCCGCCGCTCGTGGTCGCGGACGAACCCACCGCGCACCTGGACGGCGTGCAGGTCGAGGGCGTGCTGCGCATCATCCGTGATCTCGCCCGCGCCGGGCGGCTCGTCGTCGTCGCGACACACGACGACCGCATCACCCAACTCGCCGACGAGGTGATCGAGCTCGTGCCGCGGCGTGCGGACGTCACCTCGGGCCCGCAGACGATCACGGTACGAGCGGGTGAGCTGCTCTTCCGGCAGGGTGAGGTGAGTGACCTGGTCTACGTCGTGCGCACCGGTTCGGTGGAGGTGTTCCGCGAGCGCGCCGACGGCACCGAGGACTCCATCGTGCGGCGCGGTCCAGGTGAGTACTTCGGCGAACTCGGTCCGTTACTCAACCTGCCGCGCAGCGCGTCGGCGCGCGCCATCACCGACACGACGCTGACCGGCTACCCGGCGATGGACTTCCGCCGCCGCGACCACAGCTGACCGAGGCCGCGGGTGCAGCTTCACTCGTCGTCGGTGCGGTAGCCGAGGTTGGGCGAGAGCCACCGCTCGGCTTCGGCGACGCTCCAACCCTTGCGCTTGGCGTAGTCCTCGACCTGGTCACGGCCGAGCTTGCCGACCACGAAGTATTGCGACTGCGGGTGCGCGAAGTACAGCCCGCTCACTGCGGCGCCCGGCCACATCGCCATGCTCTCCGTGAGTTCGATACCGGTGTGTGCATGCACGTCGAGCAGGTCCCAGATCGCCTGCTTCTCGGTGTGTTCCGGGCACGCGGGATAGCCCGGCGCAGGCCGGATGCCGGCGTATTGCTCCTTGATGAGCGCCTCGTTGTCCAGCGTTTCGTCTGCCGCGTAGCCCCAGAACTCGGTGCGCACCCGCTGGTGCAGCCGCTCCGCGAACGCCTCGGCAAGCCGGTCGGCGAGCGCCTCGAGCATGATCGCGCTGTAGTCGTCGAGCGCTGCCTTGAACTCCATGATCTTCTTCTCGCTGCCCAGGCCCGCCGTCACGGCGAAGGCGCCGACGTAGTCGTGCAGGCCGGTGTCGCGCGGGGCGACGTAGTCGGCAAGCGAGCGGTGCGGCACGCCGGGCCGGTGCTCGGTCTGCTGCCGCAACTGGTGCAGCGTCGTGCGCACAGCCGTGCGGCTCTCGTCGGTGTAGACCTCGATGTCGTCACCGACCGCGTTGGCCGGGAACAGCCCGAACACGCCGGCCGCGGTCAGCCACGTCTGCTCGACGACCTGGTCGAGCATGCGCTGCGCGTCGTCCCACAGCCTGCGGGCGGTCTCGCCGGTGGCGGGGTTGTTGAGGATGTCCGGGAAGCGGCCCTTCATCTCCCAGGCGTTGAAGAACGGCTGCCAGTCGATGTATTCGCGCAACTCGGCCAGGGAGTAGTCGGTGAACGTCTTGACGTACTGCGTCGGCAGTGTCCGTGGGTGTCCGAGGGGAGCTTGCGACCCGAGCGTGATGCGGTCGTCGCTGTGCACGTCGCGCAACTGCTGACCGATCAGCCGCGGCCGCTGCGGGCGGAAGCCGGCCCAGTCGATGGGTGTCCGGTCGGCCCGCGCGTCGTCGATCGCGAGGATGACCTTGGTGTCGCTGCGGGCGGCATGGCGTTCGCGCAGCGCGTCGTAGTCGGCCTTGACGTCGGCGAGCAGCTTCGGGCGCCGCTCGTCGGACAGCAGCGCCGCGACCACCGGCACCGAGCGCGAGGCATCCTTCACCCAGACGACCGGGCCGTGGTACTTGCCGTCGACCTTGACCGCGGTGTGCGCGCGCGAGGTTGTCGCGCCGCCGATGAGCAGCGGCACGTCGAAGCCCTGCCGCTCCATCTCGGTGGCGAAGTTGACCATCTCGTCCAGCGACGGCGTGATGAGCCCGGACAATCCGATGACGTCGGCGTCGTGTTCCTTGGCCGCGTCGAGGATCTTCTGCGCCGGCACCATCACGCCCAGGTCGATGACGTCGTAGTTGTTGCACTGCAGCACGACGCCGACGATGTTCTTGCCGATGTCGTGGACGTCGCCCTTGACGGTCGCCATGACGACCTTGCCGTTGCTGCGACCGACGTCCTCGGGTGTCTTGGTGGCCTCGATGTACGGGATGAGGTAGGCGACGGCCTTCTTCATCACCCGCGCCGACTTCACGACCTGCGGCAGGAACATCTTGCCCGCGCCGAACAGGTCGCCGACCACGTTCATGCCGGCCATCAGCGGGCCCTCGATGACCTCGAGCGGTGCGCCGCCACGCTCTTCGATCGCCGCACGCAGTTCCTCGGTGTCGGCCTCGACGTAGTCGTCGATACCCTTCACGAGCGCGTGCGTGATGCGCTCGTCGACCGGCAGTGCGCGCCACTCGTCGGTGGCGGCCTCGGCCTTCGCACCGGTTCCCGCGAACTCGCCGGCGATCTCGAGCAGCCGCTCGGTGGCATCGGCGCGGCGGTTGAGGATGACGTCCTCGATGCGCTCGCGGAGCCGCTCGTCGACCTGGTCGTAGACGACCAGCGCGCCGGCGTTGACGATGCCCATCGTCAGCCCGGCGCGGATCGCATGGTACAGGAACACCGCATGGATCGCCTCGCGCACCGGGTTGTTGCCGCGGAACGAGAACGAGACGTTGGAGATGCCGCCGGACACGAGTGCGCCGGGCAGGTTCTGCTTGATCCAGCGGGCCGCCTCGATGAAGTCGACGCCGTAGTTGGCGTGCTCCTCGATGCCCGTCGCGACCGCGAACACGTTCGGGTCGAAGATGATGTCCTCGGCCGGGAACCCGACCTCGTCGACGAGGATGCGATACGCGCGCTCGCAGATCGTCTTGCGTCGCTCGAGGTTGTCCGCCTGGCCGGTCTCGTCGAAGGCCATCACCACGACCGCCGCGCCGTACTTGCGGCACAGCGTCGCCTCACGGCGGAACTTCTCCTCGCCCTCCTTCATCGAGATCGAGTTGACGATCGGCTTGCCCTGCACGCAGCGCAGCCCGGCCTCGATGACCTCGAACTTGGACGAGTCGATCATCACCGGCACCCGGCTGATGTCCGGCTCGCTCGCGATCAGCTTCATGAACCGGTCCATCGCGGCGACGCCGTCGATCATGCCCTCGTCCATGTTGACGTCGATCACCTGCGCGCCGCTCTCCACCTGCTGGCGCGCGACGGAGAGCGCGGCGCTGTAGTCGCCGTCACGGATCAGGTTGCGGAACCGGGCCGAGCCGGTGATGTTCGTGCGCTCGCCGACGTTCACGAA
>JAICKR010000096.1 GCA_025927835.1 Jatrophihabitans sp.
AGATGAACCGCGGTCTGGCCGGGGTCGACACGCTGTTCATGCCGACCAACCCGGAATACAGCTTCCTTGCCTCTAGCCTGGTCAAGGAGATCGCGAAGTGGGGCGGCGACGTCTCGTCGCTCGTCCCGCCCAACGTCCTCAAACGCCTCCAGGACCGCACCGGCACATCCGGGTAGGGGGGACACAATGACCGACCCGACGCTCCGGCGGGCCGACGAACTGCTCAGTGAGCTCGTCGAACTCGTCGAAACCGCCCGCACCCTGCCGATGTCCTCCTCGTGCGTGCTGCCGCGCGAGCGGGTGCTCGATCTCCTCGACGAGCTGCGCGAGACCCTGCCGCCCGAGGTGGAACAGGCCCGCCGGCTCGTGGCCCGTCGGGACGGGTTGATCGAGGGGGCCGAGGCCGCCGCCGCCCAGACCCGCGAACGGGCCGCGGCCGAGGCCGAGGCGCTGGTGGCCGAGGCAGGTGGCCGCGCCAGGGAGCTGATCCACGAGGCCGAGATCCGGGCCCACGACATCGTCGAGGCCGGCCGGGCCGAGCACGGGCAGCTGGTCTCGGCCACCGGCGTCTACCAGGCCGCGGCCGAGGCCGCGGAGGCCCGGCGGGCCGAGGCCAACCGCTACGACGCCGACCTGCGGGCCGAGGCCGAGCAGTACGCCCAGAAGGCCCGGTCCGCGGCCGAGCGCTACGCGGCCAAACTCACCAACGACGCCGAGGACTACGCCGAGACCACGCTGGCCGAGCTGGCCTCCACGCTGCAGCGGGCGGCCACGACGGCCGAGCAGGGCCGAGCCGCGCTGGCCCAGCGCCGGGCCGCGGACGCCATGACCGCCGCCGCCGAGCCCGCCCCGGAACGGGTCCGGCAGGCGAATTCGAAGTAACCGGCCTGCTCGGCTAAGCTGGCCCGTGGCCTCAACCTATTCAGGGCCGACCTCGTATGCCTGAGAAAACGACACCGACGCAGCACGCCTCGCGCCACGTCGACCCACGCAGTCCGTTCGTCATCGACGTCCGGGAAGTGGGCCGCCGAGCCGGGGCGATGCGGACCTATCGGCGTAGTATTCCCGCGCCTGCGGGGCTGGGCCTGGATCTCATCGGGGTACCGCAAGGTGCCCCGCTCGACGTCGAACTCCGGCTCGAGTCGGTAACCGAGGGCGTGCTCCTGTCGGGCACGGCCACCGGCCCGCTCACCGGCGACTGCGGGCGGTGCCTCGAACCGGTCTCCGATGAGCTCGTGGTCGACTTCCGTGAGCTGTTCGCCTATCCGGACAGCACCACGGACGCGACCACCGAGCAGGACGAGGTCCACCGACTCGACGGCGACTATCTCGACGCCGAGCCGGTGGTGCGTGACGCGATCGTGTTGGGCCTGCCCTTCACGCCGCTGTGCCGGCCGGACTGCGCCGGGCTGTGCCCCACCTGCGGGCAGCGGCTCGACGAACTCCCGGACGACCACGCGCACGACGTGCTCGACCCCCGCTGGGCCGCGCTCGCAGCGTTCACCGACGCCGCGCAGGGCGACCAGCAACGATCAGCTGACGCATCCGATCAGCTCGACTAGTCAGGAGTCACCGTGGCCGTCCCGAAGCGGAAGATGTCGCGCAGCAACACCCGGGCTCGCCGCTCGCAGTGGAAGACGACCGCGCCCACGCTGGTCACCTGCCCGAACCGCGCCTGCGGCGAGATGAAGCTGCCGCACACGGCGTGCTCGAACTGCGGCCAGTACGACGGCAAGCAGGTCTTGGCGGTCTGAGCGCCCGATGGCGCGCGTGTCCGGCACCTCTGAGCCGGCCGACCAGAACGGCCTGGCCGACGCACTCGGCGTGAGCGTCGACGCCGAGTTGCTGCAGCGTGCCCTGACCCATCGGTCCTACGCCTACGAGCACGGCGGCCTGCCCCACAACGAACGCCTGGAATTCCTCGGCGACGCGGTGCTCGGCATCGTCGTCACCGACACCCTGTACCGCACCCACCCCGATCTCACCGAGGGCAAGCTGGCCAAGCTGCGCGCCTCGGTCGTCAACATGCGGGCACTAGCCGACGTCGCCCGGGGTATCGGCCCGCACGGGCTCGGCGCCTACGTCCGGCTGGGCCGGGGCGAAGAGGCGACCGGCGGGCGCGACAAGGCCAGCATCCTGGCCGACACGGTCGAATCGGTCCTCGGAGCGATCTACCTCGAGCACGGCATCGAGACCGCCGCGCGGGTGGTGCACGCCCTGTTCGACACCCTGATGCATGACGCCGCCACCATCGGCGCCGGCCTGGACTGGAAGACCAGCTTGCAGGAGCTCACGGCCGAACGCGGCCTGGGTGTGCCGGAGTACCAGATGAGCTCCGAAGGCCCCGACCACGCCAAGATGTTCACGGCCCGCGCGATAATCGCCGGCCGCACGTTCGCGGCCTGCACCGGCCGCAGCAAGAAGGAGGCCGAGCAGGTCGCGGCCGAGACCGCCTGGCGGGCGATCACCGCCCACGACGCCGAAGCGTCCTGACCCGCGTCCGTGCCTGAACTGCCCGAGGTCGAGACCGTCCGCGCCGGGCTGGCGCGCTGGGTCGTCGGCCGCACCGTCGCCTCGGTCGAGGTGCGGCATCCGCGCGCGGTGCGCCGGCACCGCGGTGGCGGGGCAGACCTGACCGCCCGGCTCACCGGGCTGCGGTTCGAGGCCGCATCCCGGCGTGGCAAGTACCTGTGGCTCCCACTCGCCGACCGCGACGGCAGTCGCGGCGAGGCGCTCGTGGGTCATCTGGGCATGAGCGGGCAGCTGCTCGTCCGCCCCGTCGACGCCGAGGACGAGAAGCACCTGCACATCCGGATTCGGTTCGTCGGCGATCAGCAGGAACTGCGCTTCGTCGACCAGCGCACGTTCGGCGGTCTCTTGCTCGATCGGCTCGTGCCCGCTGCCGACCGTCCCGAGGAGAACGTGCCCGAGCTCATCGCGCACATCGCTCGCGACCCGATGGATCCGCACTTCGACGACGCGCTGTTCACCGCGCGGCTCCGCCGCCGCGGCAGCGAGCTCAAGCGGGCGCTGCTCGACCAGTCCCTCGTCTCCGGCGTGGGCAACATCTACGCGGACGAGGCGTTGTGGCGTGCCGAGGTGCACGGTGCGCGGCGCGCGGGGGCGCTCGACCGGGCGACGGTCGCGCGGCTGCTGACCGAGGTGCGCGGCGTGCTCGCCGACGCGCTACAGGCAGGCGGCACCTCGTTCGACGCCCTGTATGTGAACGTCAACGGCGAGAGCGGGTACTTCGACCGGTCACTCTCCGTGTACGGCCGCGACGGGTTGCCGTGCCCGCGCTGCGGCACCGCGGTGCGCCGGATCGCCTTCATGAACCGGTCCAGCTACTTCTGCCCCCGTTGCCAGCACCCTCCACGCGCGACCGTGAGGAAGATCGTCTGAAATGATCTGGTTTGCACAGCATCGGAGTGTTGACCCGCCGTGACCTCAGTGAGACCATGGGTTGACCGACGGGAGCCACGCCTGCCCAGCTAAGAATGTGGCATCGAGCGCCCCTCCCGCCCGCGTCCACAACACGGCAGCGGTCCACGTACCGAGCGGGCACAACCTGCTCAGCGCGGACGACTAGGGGAATGAAGGGTCGCCATATGGCACGCGCCCTCTTGGGACACGTGGGCTCGCCCGGGGAACAGGCACTGGCATTCGAGGTAGCTCGACTGCGCCGCCGGGTCGCTGAGCTCCAGGAAGAGGTCACCCGGCTTCGCGAAAGCACCGCCGTGCTCGACCTCGAACTCCACCACATCGCCGAAACAGCCGAGCCCGCGCTCGCCTGATCGGCGATTTTTTCGGCCGGCGGTTCCGGTCCGCAGCCGAACGGCGCTGCTAACACGACTCGGTCGGAGCGCAGGGTAGGTTCGTCGCGTCTGGGTGTATGAGATCTGGGCACCGCAGTACACCTAGCCGTACGACACGCGCTCCGGGAGTTCCGTGCACCTGAAGTCGTTGACGTTGCGGGGCTTCAAGTCCTTCGCATCGGCGACCACCCTGCGCTTCGAGCCGGGCATCACGACCGTCGTCGGGCCCAACGGCTCGGGCAAGAGCAATGTCGTCGACGCCATCGCGTGGGTGCTCGGCGAGCAGGGCGCGAAGGCGTTGCGCGGCGGCAAGATGGAAGACGTGATCTTCGCCGGCACGGCCGGCCGGCCGCCGCTGGGCAGGGCCGAGGTCACCCTCACCATCGACAACAGCGACAACGCGCTGCCCATCGACTTCACCGAGGTCTCGATCACCCGCCGGATGTTCCGCGAGGGCACCAGCGAGTACGAGATCAACGGTGAGAGCGCTCGGCTGCTGGACATCCAGGAACTGCTGTCCGACTCCGGCATCGGCCGCGAGATGCACGTCATCGTCGGGCAGGGCCAGCTCGACGCGGTACTGCAGGCCCGTCCCGAGGAGCGGCGCGGCTTCATCGAAGAGGCGGCCGGCGTTCTCAAGCACCGCAAGCGCAAGGAGAAGGCGCTGCGCAAGCTCGAGGCGATGCAGGCCAACCTCACCCGGGTCACCGACCTCACCGCCGAACTGCGCCGCCAGCTCAAGCCGCTCGGCAAGCAGGCCGAGATCGCCCGCCGCGCCGCCGGCGTGCAGGCCGAGTTGCGCGACTCGCGCCTGCGCCTGCTCGCCGACGACCTGCTCATGCTGCGCACCGAACTCGAACGCGAGGTCGCAGACGAGGAGGCGATCCGGGCCAGGCGCACCGGGGTCGAGACCGCCCTCGAGGACGCCCGTCGCCGCGAGGCCGAGCTGGACGCCCGCCTGGCCGACGACGCGCCACTCGTCGCGCGCACCCAGGAGACCTGGTACCGGCTCTCCGCGCTCGAGGAGCGCTTCCGCGGCACCGCGTCCCTGGCCGCCGAGCGGGCCAGGCACCTCGCCACCGAGCCCGAGGACGTGCGCACCGGCCGCGACCCCGAGGCGATGGAGGCCGAGGCCGCCGAGGTCCGCGAGTCCGAGGCCGCGTTGCAGGCCGAGCTCGACGTCGCGCGCGGCGAGCTGGCCACCGTGGTCGCCGAGCGGCAGGCACTCGAACAGCGCCTCGCCCAGGCCGAGCACGCGCTCGTCGCCGCGGTGCGCGCGGTCGCCGACCGGCGTGAGGGCCTGGCCACGCTGACCGGCCAGGTGAACGCGCTGCGCACCCGCGCCACGGCCGGTCGCGACGAGAGCGCCCGGCTCGCCGCGGCCGCCGCCGACGCGCGCGAGCGCGCCGTCGCAGCGGAGGCCGAGCTGGCCCGGGTGCAGGCCGAGGTCGGCCTGCTCGACGCCGGCGAGCTCGGGCTCGACACCCGGCACGAGAACGCGGTGGCCGCCTACGAGGCGATCGAGGCCAAGGTGCGCGAGCTGGCCGACGCGGAGCGCAACGCCGAGCGGGAGCGCTCGACCTGGACCGCGCGCGCGGACGCACTCGTCGTCGGGCTCACCCGCAAGGACGGCACCGCCGCGCTGCTCGCCGCCGGACCACGGCTGCCCGGCGTGCTGGGCTCGGTCGCCGCGCTGCTCACCGTCACCTCCGGCTACGAGGCCGCGATCGCCGCCGCGCTCGGCTCCATCGCCGACGCCGTGGCCGTCGGCTCGGTGCCCGACGCCGTCCAGGCGCTCGAGGCGCTCAAGGCCGACGACGGCGGCCGCACCGGGCTGCTCGTCGGTGCGGCAGGCGAGCCGGTCACGCCACGCCCGCGGGTGACCCTGCCGCCGGGCGGGGTGTGGGCGCTCGACGTCGTGCAGCTGCCGCCGGCGATGCGTGCCAGCATCGCCTCCGTCCTCGACGGCGTGGCGATCGTCGCCGATCTGGCCGCCGCGGCCACGCTGGTGTCCGACCACCCCGACGTCCGCGCGGTCACCACGGACGGCGATGTGCTGGGCGCACACTGGTCGGCCGGCGGCTCGTCCTCGACACCCTCCGCGATCGAGATCAGCGCCGCGGTCGACGAAGCCAGGGTCAAGGCCGACGAGGCCGCCGGGCGGCACGACCGGCTGCACGCCGAGCTCGCCGCCGCCCGTGCCGAGTCCGACACGCGCCGCGTCGAGGTCGAGGGTGCGCTCGAGGCACTGCACGAGTCGGACGCGAAGCTCTCCGCGGTCGCCGAGCGGCTCGCGCAGCTCGGGCAGGTGGCCCGTTCGGCCGGGGCCGAGGCCGCCCGGCTCGACGAGACCCGCGCGCAGATCGACGAGAACCGCGACCGCGACCTGGCCGGGCTGGCCGAGCTGGAGGAGCGGCTGCGGCTGGCCGAGGCCGCCTCGGACGAGCCCGACGAGCCCGACACCGGCGAGCGCGACGCGTTGCATGCCGAGGTCGCCGAGGCGCGACAGGCCGAGATGGAGTCGCGGCTGTCCGTGCGCACCGGCGAGGAGCGGGTGCGGGCGATGCACGGGCGCGCCGACCAGCTCATCCAGGCCGCCGAGGCCGAACGGGTCGCGCGGCGCCGGCAGCGAGAAGCCCGCGAGGCGCGGGCCCGTGGCGCGATCGTCGCGGCTCAGGTGCGCGACGCGGCCCGGCTCGTGCTCGAGCGCATCGCCGAGTCGGTGACGGTCGCCGCGACCCGCCGCGACGAGGTGCAGCAGCAGCGCACGGCGCACGACGCCGAGCTGGGCACGGTGCGCAACGCGATCCGCGAGCTCGCCGACGACCTCACCCGGCTCACCGACGAGGTGCACCGCGACGAGGTGCTGCGCGCCGAGCAGCGGCTGCGCATCGAGCAACTCGAGGCGCGTTCGGTCGACGAGTACGGCGTCGAGGTAGAGACCCTGCTGGCCGAGTACGGCCCCGACCAGCCCTGCCCGCCGAGCGCGATCGAGATGGCCGAATACGAGCAGGCCCGCGAGCGCGGTGAGCAGGTCGTCGCGCCGCAGCCCGGCCCGTACGAGCGGGCGGTGCAGGAGAAGCGCGCCGCGCGCGCCGACCGCGACCTCGCGCTGCTGGGCAAGGTGAACCCGCTCGCGCTCGAGGAGTTCGCAGCGCTCGAGGAGCGCCACCAGTTCCTCTCGACGCAGCTCGAGGACCTCAAGGCGACCAGGCGCGACCTGCTCACCGTCGTGCGCGAGGTCGACGAGCGCATCCTCGACATCTTCACCAGCGCGTACCACGACGTCGCCCGCGAGTTCGAGATCGTCTTCTCCGCGCTGTTCCCCGGTGGGGAGGGACGCCTGGTCCTCACCGAACCCGACGACATGTTGCTCACCGGCATCGACGTCGAGGCCCGCCCCCCGGGCAAGAAGGTGAAGCGGCTCTCGCTGCTGTCCGGCGGCGAGCGCTCGCTGGTCGCGGTGGCGCTGCTCGTCGCGATCTTCCGCGCCCGGCCCAGCCCGTTCTACGTGATGGACGAGGTCGAAGCCGCGCTCGACGACACCAACCTGGGCCGGCTGCTCGAGCTGGTCGAGCAGCTGCGCGAGAGCAGCCAGATCATCCTGATCACCCACCAGAAGCGGACGATGGAGATCGCCGACGCGCTGTACGGCGTCACGATGCGCGGCGACGGCGTCACCCAGGTCATCAGCCAGCGGCTGCGCGAGGTCGTGTGATGCAGAGGTTGCTTTTCTGTGAGATGAATTCCGCCGGTTAGGGCTTGATCCGGGCGGTCGCCTACCGTAGTGGGGTGCCTCCCGTCTCTGTTCGAGCGCTCCGCGCCCGGCCCACATGGGTCGCAGCAGCCATTCTCGCCGTCCTCGCGCTGGTCCTGAGCGCCTGCTCGTCCGGGTCCGGAACGCCGACCCGGACGGTCACCCAGACCGCCGGCGCCGCGTCCCCGCCGCCGTCGAGCGCAGCACCGAAGACCAGCGCGCCACCGGCCAAGCCCGTGCACATCAAGACGTTGAACTCCGACGGCGTGCAGTACGGGGTCGGCATGCCGGTGATCGCGTACTTCTCGAAGAAGATCAGGAGCGGCAAGGCGCTGCAGGACGCCACCAGGGTGACCGTCAACGGCCAGCCGATGGACGGCGCCTGGTACTTCGAGACCTCGGATGCGAACAAGGGCTACCCGATCGAGGCGCACTGGCGGCCGAAGGACTTCTGGCCGGCGCACTCGCACGTGCACGTGAACATCCCGGCCAAGGGGCTCTCCGCCGGCAGCGGGCTGGCCTTCGACGACAGCCTGACGCTCGACTTCACCATCGGCCCGCGCAACATCGCGACCGTCAACGACGCGACGCACAACATCACCGTGACCAGCGACGGGAAGCAGAAGTACCAGTTCCCGGTGTCGCTCGGGGCGCCGAACACGCCGACCCGGCACGGCACCAAGGTGATCATGGAGAAGCTGCCGACCGTGTGTATGCACGACATCGCCGGCACCTACTACGAGTGCGGCATCAAGCTCGACCAGCGCCTGACCTACGACGGCGAGTACCTGCACGCCGCGCCGTGGAACGTCCACAACATCCAGAGCGGTGTCAACTCCTCGAACGGGTGCACCAACCTGCTGCCCGCCGACGCGCAGACGCTCTACAGCTTCCTCGAGATCGGTGACGTCGTGCAGTACCCGAACGCCAACGGCAAGGCCATGCAGATCGGCGACGGCTACGGCGACTGGAACGTCAACTGGGGTCTGTGGTAGACCGGCGGCCTGGTGAGCACCGCCTGACGATGCGCACGATCCGAATCATCGCGGCGCTCGCCGCGGCGCTGCTGCTCGCCGCGGCGTGCACGTCCGGGGGCACCGGCCCGGAGATCACCAAGACCGTCACCGGGCACGCGGCAGCGCCGGCGGCGACCTCGTCGGCCGCGAGCACGGCCGCGGCCAGCACCTCGCCCACGCCGTCGCCCACGCCCAAGCCCAAGATCGTGCGGGTCTCGGCAATGCAGAACGACGACGGCACCTACGGCATCGGCCTGCCCGTCGTCTTGTTCTTCTCGCCGCTGCCCACCGACTCGACCGCGTTCACGAACGCGGTGAAGGTCACCGTCGACGGTCAGCCGGCCGACGGCGCGTGGTACTGGGAGCAGCCGACCCTCGACGAGAAGAACGCAGATATCGTCGAGGCGCACTTCCGGCTGCAGCACTACTGGCCGGCCGACTCGCACATCCACGTCTCGATCCCGATCGGCGGGCTGAGTGCGGGCAAGGGCCTCGTCTACAGCAACAAGCTCACCTCGCTCGACTTTCGCATCGGCGACGCGCACGTGTCCTACGTGGACGGCCGCACGCTGAACATGCGGGTGACGTCGAACGGCAAGGTCGTGCACCGCATGCAGGTGTCCCTCGGCAAGGCGGCGACGCCCACGTTCAACGGCGTCAAGGTCGTCATGCAGAAGGGCGAGGACCTGCCCGGTACGAACACGCTACGGCCCAACGGCACCGTCATGATGAACGGCCCGGGCTACACCAACGACCCGGTGCAGTGGTCTGTGCGCATCACCCGATCGGGGGAATACGTCCACTCGGCGCCGTGGAACGGCGAGATCGGCGCGCGCAGCACCTCGAACGGGTGCACGAACCTGCGCCCGGCCGACGGCGAGTGGTTCTACAAGTTCGCGCACGTCGGCGACGTCGTCGAATACACCGGCACCGACGGCGGCACGATGCCCGTCTGGGACGGCTTCGGCGACTGGAACGCGAGCTGGGGCCAGTGGCAGGCCGGCGGGCTGCTCCTCAACCACTGACAAGATGAAGAGGTGGTATTCCTCTTCGTCGCCATTGCCGTAGTCGTCCTGGCCCTGCTGGTCACGGCCGCGCTCGTCATCCCGCGCCGCAGGGCGCGCGAGATGAGGCCGCCCGTCGACGTCGGCGTGGTGCTGCTCGAAGACGCGCAGCCCTCGGCCACCGGCACGCTCATCGAGGCGCCACCCGCGCCGGTCGAGCCCGCGCCGGCGCCCGCCGCGCCGGGGGTCGAGCAGCCGGAACCGACTGCGGGGCGGCTGTTGCGGCTGCGCGCCCGGCTGGCCCGCTCGCAGAACACGTTCGGCCGGGGACTGCTCGCGGTGCTGTCGCGCGACCAGCTCGACGATGCCGCGTGGGAGGAGGTCGAAGAGGCGTTGCTGACCGCCGACGTCGGGGTTGCGCCGACGAGCGAGATCGTGGAGCGGCTGCGTACCCGGACGAAGGTGCTGGGCACCCGCTCACCGGGGGAGCTGCGTGCCTTGCTCGCCGAGGAACTCGTGACCGCGCTGCAGCCCGATCTCGACCGGACGCTGCGTTCGACGCCGACCGGCGAGCGGCCCGCGGTCGTGCTGGTCGTCGGCGTGAACGGCACCGGCAAGACCACGACCTGCGGCAAGCTCGCGCGGGTGCTCGTCGCGGACGGGCGGACCGTGCTGCTCGGCGCGGCCGACACCTTCCGTGCCGCGGCGGCCGACCAGCTGCAGACGTGGGGCTCGCGCGTCGGCGCGGAGACGGTGCGCGGCCCCGAGGGCGGCGACCCCGCGTCGGTCGCGTTCGACGCAGTCAAGCAGGGCACCGACCGGCACGTCGACACCGTACTCATCGACACCGCTGGCCGGCTGCACACCAAGGTCGGGCTGATGGACGAACTCGGCAAGGTGAAGCGCGTCGTCGAGAAGCAGGCGCCGGTGGACGAGACGCTGCTCGTGCTCGACGCCACGACGGGGCAGAACGGGCTCACCCAGGCCCGCGTGTTCACCGAGGTCGTCGACGTCACCGGCATCGTGCTCACCAAGCTGGACGGCACCGCCAAGGGCGGCATCGTCATCAGCGTGCAGCGCGAGCTCGGGGTGCCGGTGAAGTTGGTCGGCCTCGGCGAGGGCGCGGACGATCTCGCCCCGTTCGACCCGGAACAATTCGTCGACGCGCTGCTCGGCGAATGAAAGCTCTGTACAAACCCGCCGCCGCGCCTGGCTTCGAGCTCGTCGAGCGGCCCGAGCCGGAGCCGGGGCCGGACGAGGTCAAGATCCGGGTACTGCGCACCGGGATCTGCGGCACCGACCTGCACATCGAGTCGTGGGACCCGTGGGCCGCGGGTGCGGTCGACGCGCCGCTGATCCCCGGTCACGAGTTCTGCGGCGAGGTCGTCGAGATAGGTGCGTCGGTGCGTGACGTCGCGGTCGGCGACCTCGTCTCCGGCGAGGGACACATCGTGTGCGGCACCTGCCGCAACTGCCGGGCCGGGCGGCGGCACCTGTGCATCCGCACGTCGTCGATCGGCGTGAACCGCGACGGAGCGTTCGCCGAGTACGTCGTCCTGCCCGAGTCGAACGCGTGGGTGCATCACACGTCTGTCGCCCCTGACCTGGGCGCGATCTTCGACCCGTTCGGCAACGCGGTGCACACCGCGCTGTCGTTCCCGCTGGTCGGCGAGGACGTCCTGATCACCGGCGCCGGGCCGATCGGGCTGATCGCCGCGCAGGTGTGCCGGCACGTCGGCGCGCGCTACGTCGTGATCACCGACGTCTCGCCGTACCGGCTCGAGCTGGCGCGCTCGATGGGGGTCGATCTCGCGGTCGACGTGTCGGCCGAGTCGGTCGCGTCGGCGCAGCGCCGCCTCGGCATGGTCGAGGGCTTCGACGTCGCGCTCGAGATGAGCGGGCATCCGTCCGCGCTGCCGGACGTCATCGCGAACCTCAACCACGGCGGCCGCATCGCGATGCTCGGCCTGCCCTCGCAGCCGATCGAGATCGACTGGAGCAAGGTCGTCACCCACATGATCACGATCAAGGGCATCTACGGCCGGGAGATGTTCGAGACGTGGTACGCGATGAGCGCGATGCTGCGCTCCGGCCTCGACATCTCCGCGGTGATCACGCACCGCTTCCCCGCCACCGAGTGGGCCGACGCGTTCGCGACCGCGCGCGGCGGACAGTGCGGCAAGGTCGTCATGGATTGGACGGTGTTCTAGTGGTCTTCGCCGGGGTGCGTGAGCAGTTGCAGGCGACGCTGGACGAGATCCGCGAAGCCGGGCTCTACAAACGCGAGCGCGAACTCGCGTCGCCACAGTCGTCCCACGTGCTGTCGGGTGGTAACGACGTGCTCAACTTCTGCGCCAACAACTACCTCGGCTTCGCCGACCACCCGTCCGTCGTCACCGCGGCCCGCGCCGCGCTCGACCAGTGGGGCTTCGGCATGGCCAGCGTCCGATTCATCTGCGGCACGCAGACCCAGCACACCGAACTCGAGGGCCGGCTCTCGCAGTTCCTCGGCACCGAGGCGACGATCCTGTTCTCATCCTGCTTCGACGCGAACGGCGGCGTGTTCGAGGTGCTGCTCGACGAGCGCGACGCGGTGATCTCCGACGAGCTCAACCACGCCTCGATCATCGACGGCATCCGGCTGTGCAAGGCGCAGCGGCTGCGTTACCGCAATCGCGACATGGCCGATCTCGAGGCGCAGCTCCAGGCGGCGTCCGGTGCGCGGCGCCGGCTGGTCGTCACCGACGGGGTGTTCTCGATGGACGGCTACCTCGCGCCGCTCGACGCGATCTGCGAGCTCGCCGAGCGCTACGACGCGATGGTGATGGTCGACGACTCGCACGCGGTCGG
>JAICKR010000194.1 GCA_025927835.1 Jatrophihabitans sp.
GGCGGCCAGGACGACGGCAGCGTTCGGCGACGCGCCGTGCCTGACCAGCGCCGAGCGGCCCGACCCGGTCGCGGCCGGCGGCCTCACGCTCACCTCGGTGAGCGCGGAGTGGGTCGACGGGCGGCTGCGGGCACACGTCGAGGGGACGGCCCGCGGCGGCGGTGAACTGCGCCTTGCGGTGCGCAATCTCGACGGTGACCAGTTCTGGCTCGCCGACGCGCGCCCGGTCACGGCGGGGGAGTCGTTCGCCGCGGTGGCTGAGCTCGACGTGCGCACGGCGGCACTGGGCGAGCCGCTGCCGGCCGGCGTGTGGCAGCTGCAGGCCTCCGTCCACGCGGACGGGGCGGGCTGGGCGCCACAGCTGCCGGTCCGCTCGACCCGGTTCGGCCCGGCACTGCTCGGCACGACGTTCGTCGCGCCGGTGCGCGGCGACGTGCTGGCCGTCGACATCGGCGCGACCGGCGCGTCCGCGATCCCGCGTTTCGCGGCGGAGGACGTGCGCATCAAGGAGACGGCGACCGGCACGCTGATGACGGTGCCACTGCCGGCGTTGCACGCGGTCGGCGATGCGGTCGTGCCCGGTTTCCTGCTGCTCGACACGTTCAAGCTGCACGCTCAGGTGCGCGTCGAGGACGGCGTCGCGACGCTGCGCTGCCTGCTCAGCGGGCTGGCCGGTTCGGCGAAGCTCGCCACCCAGTTCGGCACCGGACGTCCCGCCCGCACCGGGCTCGATCTCGAGATCTCGCCGACCGGGCAGATGTCGGTGCGCCGCTCGCCGAAACCCGCTGCGAAGCCGGCCGCCAAGCAGCCGGCCGGCGAACCGTTCGTCGGCAAGTTGCGGCGCCGGGTGCCGCCGGGACTGCGGCAGTCACTGTCCCGCAACCCGACCGCACGACGCCTCTACGAGCGCCTCGCCAAGCGCTGAATCGCTTCTCCCTCCTACGGCCCGTGGCGGGCCTGACGGGGCGCGCCGGGAGGAAGAGGTCAGCTCGCGGCGGCGCCTTCGGAGGCGAAGGCCGCGCCCACGGAGGCCGCGACCGCGCGGGCGAGATCGGGGCGCAGCGCCGCGGGCGAGACGTCCTCCGCCGCGTTCGCCAGCACCTGCCAGAACCCGGCAGACAGCACCCGCTGCGGCGCGACGACCGTGCGCCGGTCGAGCAGCTCCGGCGGGACCGGCTGGGGGTCGGCGGTGCGGAACTCGTCGATGATCGCGTCGTAGTTGTCGGCCAGCGTGGTGTTGGCCGGGTCCAGCCCCATGACGAGCAGCAGGCCGGTGGGCTGGGTGCCGACCGGGATCACGACAAGGTCGGGACGGTACTTCGCGAACACCGCGAGGACGGGGTACACATCACCGGTCCACGCCGCCGTGTGCCGTACCCGGGCAGCCTCGTCGATCGTGCGCGGCAGCATGTCGTCGAAGACGATCACCGAACGCGGCGAGCTGTGCTTCTCGACGTGCATGAAGTCGCGCAGCGCGAACTCGAACAGGTGCAACCCGTCGATGAACGCGAGATCGAACGGCTTGCCGCCGGTCGCCGCCAGCGGGTCGGGCCGGCCGAAGTACTCGTCCGACGTGGTGCGGAACAGCGCAAGGTCGCAGTCGAGCTCGCTGCTCAGCGTGAACGCCGGGTCGATGCCCACCGCGCGGCAGCTGGCCAGCGCGAGGCTGTGCCCGTGCCGCACCCCGATCTCGAGGTAGCGCTGCGGCTCGAGCAGCTCGTGGACGGCGCTGAGGAACGGCAGGTACCTCACGAGATGTAGCCCCACTTCTTGCTGATGTCGATGAGCGCCGCCGGTGTCTCGTCCGCAGTCGGGATGTGCTCGACGGGCTGGACCTTGCCGGACTTGATGCGCGCGCTCCAGTCACCGAGACCGGCGCGGAACTTGCCGTGGTCGCCCTGGCCGTAGTCGATCATTGCGGGCTCGTAGTCGACGCCGATGAACTCGCACACGCGTTGCATCTCGCGCGCCGGATCGACGGTGACGTCCTCGTACTTGACGGTCAGGCCACCGCGTTCGCTGCGCGCCTCCTCGACCGCCTCCATGTAGGGCAGCACGTCCTCGGCGGCCTCGTCGCGCGTCCACTCCTTGCGCGCCCGGTGCCACGAGTCGGTGGTCGCGGCTGGATGCCGCAACAGATAGATGAACCGGGCGTCCGGCCAGCACGCCACGATCTGGCGCCAGATGAACGCGTCGCTCGGCGTCTTGTTCACGAGCACGTGCTTGCTGTGGCGCACGAGCTCGCGGTGCAGCATGCGGTCCCAGAGCAGATAGCGCAGCTGGTCGTTGTCCAGGCCGATCTCGGCCATCGCGCGCGTCGCGTAGTTGCTCTTGAGTCTCACGCCGATCCCGCGCAGGTGCAGCTCGTGCGGCGCGTGGATCTCGGAGTGCGTGTTCAGCATCACGCGCAGGAGCGTCGAGCCGCTGCGGATGCTGGACAGGACGAAGACGGGACGCACGAGCAGGCGGTCTCCGGGCAGCGCACGGGCCTTCTCCACGTCCGCCGCAGCGGGCTTGGAGAGGGTGGCCGGGCGGGCGACGACGGCAGCTTTCGCCGGTGCCGCGGGGGGCTTCTTCGTGAATCGGCGCCGGGCTCGGCGCAGCGCGGCCTTCACCCGGGAGGTCGACTGCACAGCAGGCAGAGTACGGGAACCCCATTCGCGCCGAGGATGCATGAGCGGTGGGTGAGCTGTGCCCAACACGTTCGCCCGGCTCGCGTAACCTACCCGCGACTCACCGGGCTTTCGGCCCGGTAGACCGCCAAGGTGGACGATGTCCGTAGAAACACCCGCAGAATCCGGCGCCGGAACGGGCGAACCTCCGGAGCCGGTCGCGCCCGCCGCGCCCGTCGGGCCGGGCGCAGCGCAGCGTTGGCCGAACTGGACGGTCGATCTCGTCGCGGCGCTCGCCGTCGCGCTCTCCGCCGCGCTGCTCTACACCCGCTTCGGCATCACCGGGTCGCTGAGCCGGGACGAAGCCATCTACGCCTACGGCGGGCTGGAGATGGCACACGGAACGCCCCCGTACGCCAGCATCTTCGACCCGAAGAGCCCGATGGCGACGATCGTGTCGGGGCTTGCTGCCGCGTTGGCCCGGCTCGTCGGCAGCAACGAGCTGTACGCCATCCGGGCTGCGTTCCTCCTGTGCGCGGTCCTCACCGCGGTCGCCGTCTATCTGCTCGTGCGCGAACTGTCGCGCTCCGTGGTGTCCGGCCTCGTTTCCGCCACCGTCTTCATCGCCTGGATGCCGTTCGCGCGTGACGCGCTTCCCGGCCCGGATGCGAAGACGCCGGGCATCCTGTTCCTCGTCGTCGCGATGTGGCTGGGGGTGCGGCGCCACTGGTTCCTGACCGGCGTGTTCGGGATGCTCGCCTTCCTCGTGTGGCAGCCGCTGGTCATCTACCCGGCCGTCGCATTGCTCGGCGCGGGTCTGTGCATGCCCGCCGGCGAGCGGATGCGGGCGGTTGTCCGTGCCGCAGCCGGAGCCGCGACGCCGCTCGCGCTCGTGACGATCTACTTCATCGTCACCGGCGCGTTCGGCAAGTTCGTCGAGGCAGCCTTCCGATTCCCCCTGGAGGGCGTGCGGCGCGGCAAGGAAACCGTCAGCACGCGCGTCCACCACATCGTCTGGGTCGTGCACCAGTACTGCGGCGGGCACGGCGCCGTGCTGTTCTGGATCGGCCTGGCGGCGGTCATCGCGGCTGCGGCCTACAGCGTCGTCACCCATTCGGATGGGTGGCGCCGCGGGTTGGTCCACCCCGTCGTGCTGTTCGTCGTCCTGACGATGCTCTTCGAGCTGGGCTACGCCGCGTACGACTTCCAGAGCTACCCCGACCTCTATCCGCTGCTTCCCTATCCCGCGATCGGCATCGGTCTCGCCGTCGGTCATGTGCTGCGCGTTGCCGAGCGCCGGCGTTCGCTCTGGATCGCCGCGACGGCGGTGCTGGCAGCGGCGGCGGTGAGCCTGTTCCTCTATTCGTGGACGGAGTTCGCGTCATCGAAAGCGGCGCACAACGACGCGCTGCGCGAACAGCGGGCGACGGGCTGCGCGATAGACCGTTTCGTGGTGCCCGGTACGACGCTGTACGCGCTGGGCGACCCGACGCCGCTGGTGATGACGCACCGCAAGAATCCGGACCGGTTCATCTACCTGGGTTCGGGCGTCGTGCAGTGGAAGGTCGATCACACGAAGGGCGGCTTCGCCGGCTGGGAGGAGCAGATCAGGCGTAGCCACGCATCGGTCGTCGTTGTCCGGGGGTGGGGCGGCGGCTATCGCCGGGCGATCGGCGACTTCCTGGTACTGCACTACACGCCCGGCTACGTGGGGCCTTGGCGGGTGTTCGTGAGCGACGACGCGCGCGCCCGCATGACCGAGGCCGATCTGGCACTGACGAAAGCCCCGACCAAGTGGCCGCACACCGCCGAGGGGACGAGATTCACCCGGCAGAGGTGCGGGAACGGCTGAGCGCTGGTACGGGACGCGCCGCCCACGCGCTACCGTCGTACTGCCGTTTCGCGGAATCCGCGGTGATCGGCTATTCGGTCGTCCATTCGAAAACGAGAATTCAGACATGACGCAGGGTGAGCAGTTCTCGCACGACGTCGTCGTGATCGGCGGCGCTGGCCACGTCGGGCTACCGCTGGCGATCGCGTTCGCCGAGCGCGGCTCGTCGGTGCTGATCTATGACGTCAGCGAGTCCGCCGTCGGGCTGGTCAACGACGCCGAGCTGCCCTTCGACGAGCCGGGCGCCGGCGACAAGCTGAAGGCGGCGGTCGCCTCCGGGCAGTTGCGGGCGTCCACCGACCCGTCCGTGGTCGCGCAGGCCCGTAACGTCGTCGTGGTCATCGGCACGCCCGTCGACGAGCACCTCAACCCCGACCCACAGGCGATCCCGCGCGCCCTCGAGGCGTGCGTGCCCTACCTGCGCGACGGGCAGCTGGTCGTGTTGCGCAGCACCGTGTTCCCGGGCGTCACCGGACTCGTCGAGCAGCTGTTCGACGAGCGTGGCCTGCACGTCGACGTCGCGTTCTGCCCGGAGCGCATCGCCGAGGGCAAGGCGATGACCGAGCTGTTCGACCTGCCGCAGATCGTGTCCGGCCGCGACGAGCGCACCCGCGTGCGCGCCGCCGAGCTCTTCGGTGTGCTCACCGACCAGATCGTCGAGCTCGAGCCCGAGGAGGCCGAGCTCGCGAAGCTGTTCACGAACACCTGGCGCTACATCAAGTTCGCCGCGGTGAACCAGTTCTTCATGATCGCCGACAGCCGCGGCCTGGACTTCGAACGCATTCGCAAGGGGCTCACCCAGGACTACCCGCGCGCCGCGGACATGCCTGGTGCGGGCTTCGCCGCGGGGCCGTGCCTGTTCAAGGACACCATGCAGCTCGCCGCGTTCAACGACAACAACTTCGCGCTGGGCCA